>NZ_LXSD01000405.1:4335-13506 GCF_017168095.1 Lysobacter enzymogenes
TCCCGCGCAGGCGGGGCGGCGGGCGAACGGGGACGCATTGCGTCCCCGTTCGTTTTTCGGCGGGACGCTGCGCGAAGTCTGTCGGGCGTGCGTTCCCGTCCTTGGGTTCGGCCGGCTGCGGATCGATTCCGCGCGATGGCGTTCGCGCGGCTGTCGGTTCCACATCGGCGCTGGCGCACTTTTTAAGTGCCTTGCTCGCTACTACCATGCACCTGCAGCCGCAGCGCCCGGCGCCTGCGCGATCGTCGACGGGCACCGGAACGTCCATGCCCCAGCCACTGCCCGCCGAAGCCGCGCCGCGCCTGCCGCAACTCGATGCCCTGCGCGGCCTGGCGGCGTTGTACGTGGTGGTCTATCACGTCATGGCGATGCCCGATCCGCACCTCGCGGCGCCGGCCTGGGCGGTGCCGGCGATCGCCATGGGCGGCAGCGGCGTGGTGCTGTTCTTCGTCATGAGCGCGTTCTCGCTGTGCCTGACCTGGCCGCGCCATGCCGCTACGGGCGCGGCGCTGCGCAGTTTCTATCTCAGCCGCGTGTTCCGCATCGCGCCGTTGCTGCTGGTCCTGCTGGCGGCGATGGTGCTGCGCGACCAGATGCGCGAGCCGGCGCGCTACGGCGCGCAGGAAATCGCCTGGAACGCCTCGATGCTGTTCGGCCTGTCGCCGCAGTGGCAGGCCGGCATCGTCATGGGCAGCTGGACCATCGGCGTGGAGATGCTGTTCTACCTGGTCTTCCCGCTGCTGGCGCTGTACGTCCGGCGGTTGCCCGCGCAACTGGCGCTGCTCGCGGCGAGCTACGCACTGGCGATGTGGGCCGCGAGCGCCGCGCCGCCGGCGCTGGCCTTCCTCGGCAACGGCTACGGCCTGCTCACCCAGATGCCGATCTTCGTGCTGGGCTGCGTGCTGTTCGGCGCGTGGCAGTGGCTGCGCGGACTGCCGGCCGCGCCGCGCCGCGGGTTGGGCCTCGGCGCGCTCGCCTGCGGCGCGGCGGGGCTGGCGGCGATTCCCTACGGTGTGTTGCCGACCGGCGCCTGGACGTCGGGCTGGCACCTCAGCGCGCTCGCTTATGGGCTGATCTTGCTCGGCCTGCTGCTGGCCGGCGAGGGCGTCGCGGTGCGTGCGCTGGTCAACCGCGCGACGTGTTTTCTCGGGACGATCAGCTATTCGCTGTACCTGGTTCATCCGTTCGTGGTGTCGCGCCTGTACGGTGCGTTCGCGCGGTTGTACGCCGCGTTGCCGGAGGGCGTGGCGTATGCGGCGTGTCTGGCGCTGAGCCTGGCTTTAGCGATTCCGGCAGCGTGGCTGACCTATCGGTTCGTCGAGCAGCCGGGCATCCGCTGGGGACGTCGCTTGTTCGAGCGCATGCGCGCCGCGCGCACGACCGCCAACGCGGCCGCCTGAGCGCCGCTTGTGGGAGGGCCTTCAGGCCCGATGCTTTCCTGTCCGCCACGACGGACCTTTCCTAGCCGACCGAACGGCAGATTCCGATAACCCAGGCAAGCGCGCAGCGCCAATCTGGGTACATGGACCCTACCCAATCCCCCGGCTACAAAGCCCTGCGCCGCGGCCGCTGGTCGCAAGCCCGACAGATCTACCTGGTGACGACGGTCTGCATCCGCCATCGCCGCATCTTCGCCAGCGACCACGTCGCCGGCATCGCCGCCGCCGCGATCGCCGATCCGGACAAATGGCTAGGTGCGCAGTTGCTGTGCTGGGTGCTGATGCCGGACCACTGGCATGGACTGATCCAGCTGGGCGAGGGCGTTCGTCTGGAAAGCGTGGTGGCGTCGATGAAGGGGCGCACGGCCAGGTCGGTCAACCGCGCTCTGAATCGGAAAGGCTTCGTGTGGATGCCGGGTTTTCGTGATCGCGCCTTGCGGCGGGAAGCGGATTTGCTGCCGGCGGCGCGCTACATCGTCGCCAACCCGAAGCGCGCGGGTTTGGTGGAGAAAATTTCGGACTACCCTTACTGGGATGCGATATGGACCGATAGAAAAGCATCGAGCCTGAAGGCCCTCCCACAAGAGCCCGCGCTCGAACCTTAAGCCTTTTGCCGGTGCCCCTGTGGGAGGGCCTTCAGGCCCGATGCTTTTCTATCCGCCGCACCGATTCCATCCGTGCGAATGCCCTTCGATCAGCCGGACTGGGTCTCGCGCAGCGCCAACGTAACCAACCGCGCTTCCAGGCGCTCGCCGACGCCGCCTGGTTTTTCCAGCCCCATCCGCCGCATCGCTTCGACATCGTCCGCGCCGGACGAGAACAAGGCCTTGAACACCGTCCGCACCTTGGAGCCGGCCGTAGCGGTATTCGCCTTGAGCCACCCCAGCGCCTTCACGAGCCGCTGCTCGACCGCGGTGAAATCGCTGCCGAGCGGATAATCGGGCAGCGCGCCCTGCTGGCGCAGCGGCGCGAGCGCGTCGCGCAGCCGCTGCGGGCTGTTGCGATCGCTGAGCCGGTAATGCGCCTGCGGCAGCTTGCCGCTGGCCATCGCCGCTTGCAGCAACGGGAACTGATGGCCGCAGGCGGCTACGGCGGCCATCGCCAGGATGCAGTCCTCGTCGGTCTTGCCGCGCAAGTCGGCGATGCCGTATTCGGTGACGTAGACATCGCGCAGGTGGCGCGGAATCGTGGTTTGCGCATAATTCCACACCACGTTCGAGCGCGTGTCGCCGCCGCTGTCGCGGGTGGCGCGCAGCATCAGCACCGAACGCGCATCCGGCAGGGCGTGGGCCATCGCGACGAAGTTGTACTGGCCGCCGACGCCGGACACCACGCGGCCGTCGTCGAGCGTGTCGGACACCGCCGCGCCCAGCGCGGTCGCCATCATGCAGCTGTTGAAGAAGCGCGCGTCGCGGCGCTGCAGGCGTTCTAGCGTTTCGTTGCCGCCGTAAAGCTCGTTGACCTCGCTGATGCGGCGCATGCTGATGCCGCGGCGTCGATCGTCGGGCATATCGCGCAGCCAGTCGTAGAAATCCTGCGAGCCCAGGTAGAAGCCGCCTTGCAGGTATTCGCCTTCGCGTTCCAGCCGCTCGCGGTCGGCGGCGTCGGCGCGGCCTTCGTGCAGGCGGCGCATGAAGTCCAGGTCGTCGATCACCTTGCGTTTGATCACGCCGACTTCGACCAGGCGGCGGAAGCCTTCGTTGAGCATTTCGCTGCAGCCAAAAAGCCCAACCTCAAACGGACCAAGCGGCGCAACTGACGCCTTCGCGTTACGGGTGCCGATGAGGTCAGCCTCCAACGAAGCGGTTTGACCAAGCGACGCACCCGGCGCCTTCGCGTTACGGGTGCCGGAGAGGTCGACCTCCAACGAAGCAGCGCCTTCCAGCGACGAAATTCCCGTGCCGCTCGACCCAGCATCGTCCTGCGAGTACCCCAACGCCCCCAACACCCGCCAATACGCCGCATTGTCCGTATGCCGCAACACCAGTGCATGGCAAAGCGCATCGGCCAGCGTGCCGATGCCGATCTGCAACGTCCCGCCGTCGCGCACCAAGGTGCTGGCATGGAAGCCGATGGCGTAATCGGCATCGCTGACCGGCTGGCGCGGCAGCCCGAACAGCTTCGGGTACGGCCCCGGCGGCGCGACCACCGCATCGAAGAACGAGGCGTCCACCGCCGCGCTGCCATCGAGCCACGGCAGCAGCGGATCGACTTCGGCGATCAGCAACGGCCGCGGCAATCCGCGGGCCACGATCGCATCGACCGCGTCGAAGGTCAGGTCGGTATTGCACGACAGCGACAGGCGCGCGCCGCCGGCCGGATCCGCCGCGACCTTCTGCACCACCGCGTTGACGCCGCGGTCGGCCAGGGCGCGGGCGACGTGGGTGTAGTTGAGGCTGGCGTAGCGGCGCTGCGCCGCCTGCGCGTGCAGCAGCGCGCCCGATTGCAGGTAGAACTCCTCCACTTCCATGTGCGCCGGCAAGGCGTTGCGCTTGAGCGCCTGGACATAGGCCAGGCGCGGAAAGTCGTCGCCGAAATGGCGCTGCGCGAACGGCCGCAGGAAGCGCGCTTCCAGGCCCTTGCCGGCGCCGGGCGGGTCCAGCGACAGCGCGGTGTACAGATGCAGGCATCGCGACGGCTCGCGTTCGGCGCGCTGGTACAGCGCGTTGAGCAGGCGGTGCGGCTTGCCCAGGCCGAGCGGCGCGCCGACGTGCAGCGAACCCGGCACGCGCTGGTAGAGGAATTCGACGGCGTCGTCGAGGGAATCGAAACGGGCGGGTTCGGGGCGGGGGTGCGGGCTCATGGCGGCAGTATGGCATCGGCGCCGTCAACGCCGCGGCGAGGTCTAAGCGCACAGGAGTGAGGAGTGAGCAGAGCGAGGCTTTCGCTCACTCCTCTGCGCTCACTCCTCGAAAGTCGCCGCCCCGCCGACCCGATGCACTTCCTCGGCGATCCGCCGCACTTCCTCGGGATAGTGGCTGACGTAGATCATCGGCAGCCCGCTTTCGTCGCGCACGCGTTGCAGATACGGCAGCAATTCGTCGCGGCGGCTCATGTCGAGCATCGACAAGGGCTCGTCCAGCAGCAGGATGCGCGGCTGCGACAGCAGCGCGCGGCCCAGCGCCACGCGCTGGGTTTCGCCGCCCGACAGCCCGCCGGTGCCGCGCGCGAGCAGCGGGCCGATGCCGAGCAGCTCGACGATGCCGTCCAGTTCGAAGCGGCGCTCGCGCACGGCCGCGCCGCGCAGGCCGTAGAGCAGGTTGGCGCGCACGTCCAGGTGCGGGAACAGGCGCGCGTCCTGGAACACGTAGCCGATGCGGCGGCGGTGCGCGGGCAGGTCGATGCGGCGTTCGCGGTCGAACAAGGTCTCGCCGGCGACGACGATGCGTCCGCGCGCCGGCCGCAGCAGCCCGGCGATGGCGTGCAGCAGCGAGGTCTTGCCGGCGCCGGAGTCGCCGACCACGGCGATCACCCGGCGCTGGCTGCGGATCGCGAACGCGCGCCGGAACGAGCCGCGGCGCAGCTCGATGTCGATATCGAACCCCGCCTGCATCGGCGTGTGCGCGTTCGCGCTCATCGCTGCGTTCCCGCGCGCTGGCGCTGCACCAGCCATTCGGAGGCGAACACCGCGGCGAACGACAGCGCCACCGCCACCAGCGCCAGCCGCAGCACGCCCGATTCGGCGCCCGGCGTCTGCATCAGGCCCCAGATCGCCGACGACAGGGTCTGGGTTTCGCCGGCGATGTTGGACACGAAGGTGATGGTCGCGCCGAACTCGCCCAGCGCCTTGGCGAAGCACAGCACCGCGCCGGCCAGCAGCCCCGGCCAGGCCAACGGCAAGGTCACGCCGAAGAACACCCGCCACGGGTTGGCGCCGAGCGTGGATGCGGCCTGTTCCAGGCGCGGATCGACCGCTTCGATCGACAGCCGGATCGCGCGCACCATCAGCGGGAAGCCCATGATCGCGCTGGCCAGCGCGGCGCCGGTCCAGCGGAACGCGAACACGATGCCGAAGTGTTCGGACAGGAAGCGCCCGATCGGTCCCTGCGTGCCGAAGCCGAGCAGCAGGGCGTAGCCGGTGACCACCGGCGGCAGCACCAGCGGCAAATACAGCAAGGTGTCGACCAGCAGCTTGCCGGGGAAGCGCGTGCGCGCCAGCAGCCAGCCCACCGCCACCCCGAACGGCAGGCTGCACACGGTGGCCGCGGCGGCGACCTTGAGGCTGAGCGCGATCGCGGTCAGCTCGGCGGCGCTGAAGCCGGCCCAGCCTTCGCTCATCGCGGCGTTGCGACGCGAGTCGCGCCTGCGGCGGCCGGCGCGCTCACGGCAGCGGCGCGAAGCCGTGGCGGCGGAAGATCGCCGCGGCCTGCTTGCCGCGCAGCCATTGCGCGAATTTCGCCGCGCCCGGATGGGCGCTGGCCTTGACCACGGCGACCGGATAGACGATCGGCGCATGGCTGTCGGCGGGGAAGGTCGCCAGCACCCGCACCTTCGGCTCGGCCTGGGCGTCGCTGCCGTAGACCACGCCCAGCGGCGCTTCGCCGCGCGCCACCAGCATCAGCGCCGCGCGCACGTTCTCGCCTTCGGCCAGGCGCGGCTGCAGTTGCTCCCACACGCCGAATTTTTCCAACGCGGCGCGCGCGTACTTGCCGGCCGGCACGCTCGCGGTCAGCGCCACCGCGAGGCGGCCGTCGCCGAGCAGCGGGCGCAGGTCGACGCCGGGCTTGAGCGCCGGCGCCTTGGCCTTGCTGTCCTTCGGCGCGATCAGCACCAAGGTGTTGCCGAGCAGGTTGCGGCGGCTGGCGTCGACGAGCAACCGGCGTTGCTGCAGGTAATCCATCCAGTCCAGGTCGGCGGAAAAGAACAGGTCGGCCGGCGCGCCCTGTTCGATCTGCCGCGCCAGCGCCGAGCTGGCGGCGTAGGAGGCGCGCACCGCCTGGCCGGTCTGCTGCTGGTAGGCCGCGGCGGCTTCGTCGAGCGATTCCTTGAGGCTGGCGGCGGCGAACACGGTCAGCGGTTCGGCGCGCGGCTCCTGGGCCGGCGCGGCGCCGGCGGCGAGGGCGAAACCGAGGGCGCACAGGGCGCCGAGGAAGCGACGGCGGAGGTTCATGGGCGGGGCCGGCGGGGAAGTGGGGTCAGGGTAACCCGGGAGTGGGGCGGCAGCGCGGCCGGGCCGGGGTTTCGCGGCGATGGCCGTGTTTGGAAATCGCGGCGACAGCGGGGAAATGCGGTATGGCGGAGGCGGGTTTTACCGCGCTGCTCCGTATCGTCATCCCTGCGAAGGCGGGGATCCAGAGACTTCAGAGTCGTGCAGCGATGAAGCCCTGGATGCCCGCCTTCGCGGGCATGACGATAGGTGGGTTTCGCCATGAGTGGGTGTATCGCGAGCGGAATCCGCAGCCATTGGGTTCTGCGGCAATCGGGTTTCCCCGCGCCGCTCCCAGCCGTCATCCCCGTGAAGGCGGGGATCCAGAGACTTCAGAGTCGTGCAGCGATGAAGCCCTGGATGCCCGCCTTCGCGGGCATGACGATAGGTAGGTGTCGCCGCGAGTGGATGTAGTAGCTGTATCGCGAATGGATTTCGCGGCAATCGGTTTTCCCGCGCCGCTACAAGCCGTCATCCCCGCGAAGGCGGGGATCCAGAGACTTCAGAGTCGTGCATCGGTGAAACCCTGGATGCCCGCCTTCGCGGGCATGACGATAGGTGGGTGTCGGTGTGAGGGTGTATCGCGAGCGGAATACGCAGCCATTGGGTTCCGCGGCAATCGGGTTTCCCCGCGCCGCTCCCAGCTGTCATCCCCGCGAAGGCGGGGATCCAGAGACTTCAGAGTCATGCTGTGATGAATCCCTGGATGCCCGCCTTCGCGGGCATGACGATAGGTGGGTTTCGCCGTGAATGGGTGTAGTGAGTGTGTCGCGAGCGGGTTCCGCGGCAATCGGGTTTCCCCGCGCCGCTCCCAGTCGTCATCCCCGCGAAGGCGGGGATCCAGAGACTTCAGAGTCGTGCTGCGATGAAGCCCTGGATGCCCGCCTTCGCGGGCATGACGATAGGTGGGTTTCGCCGCGAGTGGGTGTATCGCGAGCGGAATCCGCAGCCCTTGGATTCCGCCGCAATCGGGTTTCCCCGCGCCGCTCCCAGCCGTCATCCCCGCGAACGCGGGGATCCAGAGACTTCAGCGCCCTGCCTCGGCATCGGCAAACGCCGGAACCTCACCGCCGCCGGAACGGCAGCAAGCCGGCCAAGCCGGACCCGACGGCGCCCTCAAACGTCCGCGTCGCCCACCCGGATCGACTGCACCTGCCGTACCCAGCGCGCCGGCCGCGATTCGCCGGGGACGATCAGCCGCCACGGGCCGTCGCCGGGCGGCAGGTCGGCGCCGTTGCAGCGGCGGGTCAGCACCACCGGGCGGTTGCCCAGGCTGGGGTCGAGTTCGGCGAGCGAGAACGCGGCGCGGTAGCCGTCGCGCGCACGCACTTGCGCGATCCGCGACAACTGCGCGCCGCGCAGCGGTTCGGCCGGCATCGCGCCGCTGGCGCGCAGCAGTTCGACCAGGGCCACGCCTTCGCAGCTGAGCTTGCGGCCGTGCGCGCTGCCTTCGGCCTTCACCTGCGGCAGCCTGGCCAGCACCGCTTCGTCCAGCTTCACTTCGACCGCGCCCTGCGGCATCGCGGCCGGCGCCGTTTCGCCGTGGCGGTGCGCGGCGTGGGCGGCGAAGCCGGCGGCCAACAGCGCAGACAGGACGAACCAACGGCTCGCGAACAATCGGCTTTCGATCCGGCGCATGCGCCTCCTCACAGTTGGTCGAGCGGCAGTTTCAGGTAGCGCACGCCGTTGGCTTCGGGTTCCGGCAGGGCGCCGCCGCGCAGGTTGACCTGCAGCGCCGGCAGGATCAACGCCGGCACCGCCAGGGTGCGGTCGCGCGCTTCGCGCAGGGCCACGAACTCGGCCTCGGCGGTGTCGGCGCGGACGTGGACGTTGTCGCGCTTCTGCGCGCCGATGCGGGTCTCGCAGGCCGGCTCGCGTCCGTCCTTGCCGTAGTCGTGGCAGACGAACACGCGGGTCGCGTCGTCCAGGCGGTACAGGCGCTGGATCGACTGGTACAGCATCGCCGCGTCGCCGCCGGGGAAGTCGCAGCGGGCGGTGCCGCTGTCGGGCAGGAACAGCGAATCGCCGACGAACAGCGCCTCGCCGATCAGATACGCCAGGCTGTCCTGGGTGTGGCCGGGCACCGGGATCGCGCGCGCCGGCAGCGCGCCGACGGCGAAGTCCTCGTCGTCGTCGAACAGATGGTCGAACCCGGCCTCGGCGTCGTCGGCCAGGCCGAACAACGGCGCGAACACCCGCCGCACTTCGCCGATGCGGCGGCCGATCGCCAGCCGCGGCGCGTGGCCGGTCTGCGCGCGCAGGCGTTCGCGCAGCGCATGGGCGGCGCTGAGGTGGTCGGCATGGGCGTGGGTTTCCAGCAGCCAGTCGATGCGCAGGCCGTCGGCGGCGGCGCGTTCGAGCAAGGCCGCGGCGCTGCCCAGGCCGGTGCGGCCCGAGCGCGGATCGAAGTCGAGCACCGGGTCGACGATCGCCGCCGCGCGCGTGGCGGGGTCGGCGACCAGATAGCTCCAGGTGCCGGTGTCGCGATGATGGAAGGCGCTGACCTGCGGCGCGGCGGCGTTGGACTCGGGCGGCGGCATGGCGGCTCTCGGTGCGGCGGGGCCTGTGCGGAACGCGCCGCGCGGG
>NZ_LXSD01000406.1:0-1275 GCF_017168095.1 Lysobacter enzymogenes
TCGGGCCGGCGCGCGCCGCCGAGCAGGCGCGGACGCCAGCCGCCGGCGCCGAAGTTCTCGCGCGCCTGGCGCAGCATCGGCGGCGCCAGGTCGAGCGCGATCACCTGCGCGCGCGGCCAGCGCTTCTGCATCGACGCGCTGAGGTGGCCGGGGCCGCAGCCGACATCGACGACCACGTCGGGCACGCGTTCTTCGAGGTAATCCAGGGTTTCGCTCAGGCGCGCGCCGACTTCGCGCTGCAGCGCGGCGGCCTGGTCGTAGCCGTGCGCGGCGCGCGAGAACGAGCGGCGCACTTGGCGGTGGTCGAACAGATCGGTCATGGCGGAACTCAAGAGGCGACGGCGGCCGGCGCCTGCGCGGCGAAGGCTTGGATGGCGGCGGCGACTTCGTCGGTGGCGCCGAGGAACGGCGCGTGGCCGGCGCTGGCGATGACTTCGCTGCGGCCGTGCGGCGCGAGCGCGGCGGCGGCCGGCATCGCCCCGGCCGGCACCAGGCGGTCGCGGCGGCCGGAGATCCACAGGCTCGGCACGCGCAGCTGCGGCAGTTCGGCGCGCACGTCGAACTCGTCGAGCAGCACCAGGCCTTCCTGCAACGCGCGCGGCGCCGGTTCGCCGCGTTCGAAGGCGAGCTGGCGCAGGTGGCGCAGTTCCTCCTGGGCCTTGGCCGAGCCCAGCGCCTCCAGCGCCAGGAAGCCGTCGAGGGTGCCGCGGAAATCGCGTTCGAGCGCTTCGCCGAAGTTGCGGAACAGGCTCGGCTGCACGCCGTGCGGCCAGTCCTCGCCGACCACGAAGCGCGGCGAGGACGCGATCAGGATCAGGCCGCGCACGCGCTCGGGGTGGTCCAGGCCGGCGCGCAGCGCGACCTGGCCGCCGAGCGACCAGCCGAGCCAGAAGGCATCGGGAATGCGCTGGGTGAGCTCGTCGGCCAGCGCCTTCGGATCCAGCGCCGTGGCGTCGTCGCGGGCGTAGCCGTGGCCCGGCAGATCGATCAGATGCAGGGTGAAGGCATCGCCCAGGCGTTCGACCAGCGGCGCGAACAGGCCGGCGTGCATGGCCCAGCCGTGGATCAGCGCCAGCGCCGGGCGCCCGCTGCCGGCGGGAGCGCCGGCGGTTTGGATGTACATGGAAAGTCCGTGCTGCTGCGTTTGCATGCCGCCGTCGCGGCGCGGGGGCGAGGCGACGGTGGGTGATGCGTTTTCGTTGTTTTCGCTTTTTCGCTCGTCATCCCCGCGAAGGCGGGGATCCAGAGACTTCAGAGTCATGCTTCGGTGAAGCC
>NZ_LXSD01000406.1:1325-17527 GCF_017168095.1 Lysobacter enzymogenes
CCCCGCGAAGGCGGGGATCCAGAGACTTCAGAGTCATGCTTCGGTGAAGCCCTGGATTCCCGCTTTCGCGGGAATGACGGGGTGTTGGTGCGTATGCGCGACGAGCTGCTGGCCTTACCGCCCCGCCCCCGCCGTCGCTAGCGCGGCCTCGTCGGCGCGCTCGATCGCGACCCGCTCGGCCGCGCGCGCCAGCGCTTCGAGCAGGCCTTCGACCTGCTCGCGCGTGTGCAGCGCCGAGAACGTCACCCGCAGCCGCGCGCGTCCTTCCGGCACGGTCGGCGGGCGGATCGCGGCGACCCAGTAGCCCTGCTGCTCCAGCGCCTGCGCCATCGCCAGCGCGCGGCGGTCGTCGCCGCACATCACCGGCTGGATCGGCGTGCCCGAGGGCAGCAGCTCCAGGCCGAGCTGGGTCGCGCGCTCGCGGAACAGCGCGGTCAGTTCGGCCAGCTTCTCGCGCCGCCAATGGTCGTTGCGCGCCAGCTTGATCGCCGCGCGCGTGGCCGCGGCCTGCGCCGGCGGCAGCGCCGTGGTGTACAGGTGGCTGCGCGCGGTCTCGGCCAGGTGCCCGATCAGGTCGGCATCGCCGTGCAGCGCCGCGCCGTAGCTGCCCAGCGCCTTGCCGAAGGTCGCCAGCTGCAGCGGCACTTCCTGCACCGACAAACGCGCCGCGGCGACGCTGCCGCGCCCGTCCGGGCCGGTGACGCCGACGCCGTGGGCGTCGTCGACGTACAGCACCGCCTTCTGCGCGCGCGCCACCAGGGCCAGGTCGCGCAGCGGGGCGATGTCGCCGTCCATGCTGAAAACGCCGTCGGTGGCGAGCATCGCCAGGCCGTCGGGGACGTTGCGCAACTGCCGGATCGCGCCTTCGGGATCGGCGTGCGGATAGCGGCGCAGACGGCAGCCGGCCAGGCGCGCGGCGTCGATCAGGCTGGCGTGGTTGAGCCGGTCCTGCACGCACACGTCTTCTTCGCCGAGCAAGCCCTGCACCGCGGCGAGGTTGGCCATGAAGCCGCTGCCCAGCAGCAGCGCGCGCGGCGATTCCAGCCAGTCGGCCAGCTCGCGTTCCAGCGCCTCGTGCTGGGCGTGATGGCCGCAGACCAGATGCGAGGCGACGCCGCCGGTGCCTTCGCGCGAGGCCGCGTCCTGGAACGCGTTGATCACGGCGAAGTGCTGCGACAAACCGAGGTAATCGTTGCCGCAGAAATTCACCAGCGAACGCCCGTCGACTTCGCAGCGCGCGCCGTCGCGGTGGCTCACCGCGCGATGGGTGCGGCTGCGCGCGGCCGCCACGCGCTGGGCCTGTGCGGCGTGGATCCGGTCGCGCCAAAGGATTCGCTGGCTGCTGCTCATGGCAGTTGGCTCCGCCGCTCAGGCGGCGCAGGTGTGGGCGGGATGGTCCTGTTGCTCTTCAATACTCGCATGGACGGTGCCCGCGGTCTCCACGATCTGCATCGGCCGCAGGCCCAGGCGCGCGAACAGGGCGAGGTCGCGCTCGGTGTCCGGGTTGCCGGTGGTCAGCAGCTTCTCGCCGTAGAAGATCGAGTTGGCGCCGGCCAGGAAGCACAGCGCCTGCAACTCGTCGCTCATCGATTCTCGACCGGCGGAGAGACGGACCATCGACTTGGGCATCATCAGCCGCGCAACCGCGATGGTGCGCACGAATTCGAACGGATCCAGCTCGGTGGTTCCGGCCAGCGGCGTGCCTTCGACCTGGACCAGGCGGTTGATCGGCACCGAATCCGGATGCGCCGGCAGGTTGGCCAGGGTCTGCAGCAGGCCGGCGCGCTGCTCGCGCGACTCGCCCATGCCGACGATGCCGCCGCAGCAGGTCTTCATGCCGGCGTCGCGCACGTGCTCCAGCGTGTCCAGGCGGTCCTGGAACTCGCGGGTGCGGATGATCTCGTTGTAGAACTCCGGCGCGGTGTCGAGGTTGTGGTTGTAGTAGTCCAGGCCGGCGTCCTTGAGCTTTTGCGCCTGCTCGCCGGACAGCATGCCCAGGGTGGCGCAGGTCTCCAGGCCCAGCGACTTCACCTCGCGGATCATCGCCGCGACCTTCGGGATGTCGCGGTCCTTGGGCGAGCGCCAGGCCGCGCCCATGCAGAAGCGCGAAGCGCCGGCGGCCTTGGCCTGGCGGGCCTTCTCCAGCACCGCCTCGGTGCTCATCAGCTTGGTCGCGTCGACCCCGGTGTGGTAGCGCTGGGCCTGCGGGCAGTAGGCGCAGTCTTCCGGGCAGCCGCCGGTCTTGACCGACAGCAAGGTGCTGACCTGGACCTCGGCGGGGTCGAAGTGGTCCTTGTGCACGCTCGCGGCGCGGTGCAGCAATTCGGGGAACGGCAGGTCGAACAGCGCGCGGACTTCGGCGCGGGACCAGTCGTGACGCAGGATCGTTTCGGGGGAGGCGTTGGGCACCGGGCTGGCTCCAGCGGACTGCACTGACGGCGGGCGGAAGGGAACCGGCCGCGGCGGGCGCGGCCGGAGCGGGCAGTCTGGGAAGCGGGGGGATGGCTGTCAACCGCCGGCCTGCCGATTCGGTTGACAGGCGCCGGGAGTGGAAATGAGCGCAACTTGCGCGATGTTTGGTGCGTGTTCGTCCTGTTGGGGCCGCGTTGGCGGCGCGATCGCGGTGGGTTGCGGGAGTGGCGGCGGTCGCGTCGCGGCGGTCGGACGGTTCGCGCTGGCGAGGGGGCGCGATTTTGGCTGCGGTTTTTGGTGGGTTGGCCCGAATGGGCAAGGTCGCTTGAGCCGCTTGGGTCGCTTGGGTCGCTTGGGTCGCTTGGGTCGCTTGAGTCGCTTGGGTCGCTTGAGTCGCTTGGGCCGCTTGGGCCGCTTGAGCCGCTTGGGGCGCCTGGTCGTCGGTTGCGGCGGCGTGGCTCGCGCAGGCATTCGCGGCGGCGCAGCGCGGTCTTTTCCGACCCTACGCACGGCGGCGCGCCGATGGCGTCGCCGCGCCGCGGCTTCGACACTGGCCGCATGACCGCCGCCCTCTTCGCCCTGCCCGCTCCGACCGGCTTCTGGCCGCGCCTGGCCTGGGCGCTGTGGCCGCCGCGCTGCCTGATCTGCGCCGAGCCCGGGCTGTCCGGCTGCGATCTGTGCGCGGCCTGCTGGGCGCAGTGGCCGCGCGCGCAGCGAAGTTGCCTGGGGTGCGCCATGCCGATGGTGTCGGCGTCGATGGATTGGGGGCGGGTGGATCCGTCATCGCCACCGCTACCGGTAGCGGCAAAGGCACAAGTAGAAGCACAGGCACAGGCACAGGCACAGGCAGCGTCGACGGACCCGGCACCAGCGACAGCGTCGCCTGGCGCCGCCGTGCCCGCCACTGCAGTGCCCGGCGCAGCTGCGGCAAGAGCGCTGGTACAGCCGTTGGCGTCGCCAGCGACCGCACCGTGCAGACTCTCGACATCGCTCCTCACGATATCCGCCGCCGCGGACGGGACGGATCCGCTGCGCACGGACGCGATTCCCGTGAACGTCGGGACGCACGACGATCAGGCAGCACCCGTCCCGCCAGCGCCTCCCGAGCGCTGCAGCGCCTGCCGCGCGCGCGCCTCGCCCTTGCGCGAAGTGCGCGCCGCCAGCCTGTACCGCGCCCCGCTCGACCGCCTGCTGCCGCGCTTCAAGTTCCACCACGACCTCGCCGCCGGCCGCCTGCTCGCCACCACCATGGCCGCGGCGTTCGCGCCGCTGGCCGGGCGCGGCGCGGCCACGCTGATCCCGATTCCACTGCACCGCAGCCGCCTGCGCCAGCGCGGCTACGACCAAGCCCTGGAACTCGCGCGCCCGCTGTCGCGCCGCCTGGGCCTGCCGCTGCGCGCGAGCGGTCTGCACCGCGCGCGCGATACGCCGCCGCAATCGCGCCTGGACGCCGCACAGCGCCGCCGCAACCTGCGCGACGCCTTCGCCTGGACCGCCGCCGCGCCGCCGCCGGCGCACGCGATCCTGATCGACGACGTGATGACCACCGGCGCCACCTTGCACGCCGCGGCGCAGGCGCTGCAGCGCGCGGGCGCGCAGCGGGTCGATGCGTGGGTGTGCGCGCGCACGCTGTGAGGCGCTTGCGGGGCGTAGTCGCTATGCGTCAACGACGCTGCGATACAGGACGCGAGGACGCTGGACGGCGGGCAGGCACACGCTGAAGGCTCTGGATCCCCGCTTTCGCGGGGATGACGTTCTGGGAGGAAACCGGCGCCCTGCTTGACGTCGCTCACACGAAGGCGGAAACCCCGCGCTGAAGGCTCTGGATCCCCGCCTTCGCGGGGATGACGTTCTGGGAGGAAACCGGCGACCTGCTTGACGGCGCTCACACGAAGGCGCAAACCCCACGCTGAAGGCTCTGGATCCCCGCCTTCGCGGGGACGACGTTCTGGGAGGAAACCGGCATCTCGCCAGAAGTCGCCTACACGACAGTGAAAACCGACGCACCCACCAGACGTCGTTCCCGCGAAAGCGGGAACCCAGGGCTTCATCGCGACATTTCTTGACGTCCCGAGCGTCATCGCATCGACGCGCCATGCCGCAGCGACGGTAACGAGGCAACAACCACGGCCGCGGCGGCCGCGGCGGCAACGGCGCAACGGCGCAACGGCGCAACGGCGCAACGGCGCAACGGCATCGAAGCTCAGCCGCTACGCCGACGCAACCCGCAGCAGCGACCGCATCGTCCCGCTCGCCAGATCCAGCGCGACCAACCGACTACCGCCCCCAACCACCGCGCCCGATCAGGGCGAAACCGCAAGCCGCGCCATTGGCGCAGTTGCAAGCGGCGCAGCTTCCACCGGCACCGCCGCAACCGGAGCCGCCGGCGCAGCAACCGCCACCGGCGCCGCCCCCACCCGAATCGTCCACGTGCGCGAATGCTGCAGCAGATTGCCGGCCATCGCCGCCTTCACGAACGCGGTCTGGTCGGTGACGCGCAATTCGAGCGTGCGCGTGGCCGGCGTCGCCGCGTCCTGGCGGAAGTCGTAACTGGCCGCGGTCGCGCCGGAGATCGCCACGCCGTCGAGGTACCACTGCACCGCCACCGCGCCGAGGCTGGGCTGCAGCAACGTCGCGGAGAAGCGCTTGGTGGTGCCGCGCGCATAGCTCACCGCCGTCGCCGGCGACGGCGCTTCGGTGCCGGGCTCGATCAGGTCGATGCCGGCCGCGGGCGAACCGAAGCCGCCGCGATAGAGCTTGAGCACATACTCCTGCCGGCATACCGGGCAGAACGAATTGCCCAACGCGCGCATCAGGCAGGTGTTGTCGACCGGCCGGTACATGCCGCTGCTGAGATAGCGCGCGCCCTGGAACAGGCCGGTGCCGCTGGTGCCGGCCGGGGTCGGGATCGGCAGGCCGGGCGTGAACCAGCTGCGCCACTTCACCAGGCTGGCGTTGGTCTGGTTGGTGACGTTGGCCTCGCACGGCGCGCTGCCGCTGAGGTCGCTGCAGGCCGGGAAGCCCGGATAGGGCGAGTCGTACTCGTCGGCCAGGCCGTGGAAGCTGTGGCCGAACTCGTGGATCGCGATCAGCGCGGCGCTGGTGTGCGCCGAAATCGTCGCGTAAGAACCGCCGGCGCCACCGTAGACCGGGTCGTTGACCGTCACCAGGATCTTGTCCCAGTCGGGAAACCCGGCCGCCGCGGCCATGACCTTGGACGAACGCGTGGTCAGCAGGCGGTGGATCTGGCTGGTGCAGAAGGTCGCGTCCAGCGCGGTGTTGACGAAGGTGCCGGCGCGCGGATCGGTACGCGCGGCGGTGTCGGCGCAGCAGTTGGTGCCGGTGCAGCCGGCCTGGTACGGCGGATGGTCGGCGCCGGACTGGCTCGAAGCGACGAAGCCGGCCTGCCAGTTGACGAAGTTCTGGTAATCCTTGTACGGGCTGACGTTGAACAGCGCGGTCTTCAACGCGGCGGCGTGATTGGCGAAGGTGGCCTGTTCGGCGCTGGTGTAGCCGTCGCCGAGCACCAGGATGTCGAGCCGGTTGCCCGAGTTGGCCGCCTTGGCGGCGCTGGCCTGAGCATCGCCGGACAACGGCGCCGCCAGCGGCATCGCGCCGCGCGCGCTCGCGGCCAGCGGCAGCTGCGCGGCGCGGATCGCCAGTTCGCGCAGGTCGAAGCGCTGCGCCGCCTTGGCCGCGCCGCCGCCGAGCTCGATCGCGTCGGCCGCGTCCAGCGGCACCCGCACCACGAACGCGCGGTGCGGATCGCGTAGCGGCCGGTGCAGTTCGATGCGCCCGTCGCCGTGCTCCGGATCGGCCGCGAACTCGGCGCGCAGGAACTGCGGCACCTGCGCCTCGAACGTCTGCGCGCTCTTGGCGCCGTTGCGCGAAATCCGGTACTCGACCCGCTCGATCCCGCGCTCGACCGGCTGCCTGCCGCGCAGATCGCGCTGCGGATCGTTGAGTTGCACCTGGGTGTAGAACACCGGTTCGGCGCGGCCTTGCGCGTCCATTTCGAACACGACGTAGTGCGCCGGCACCGCCGCGTGGACGCAAGTCGCCGCCAACGACAAGGCGGCGGTGCACAGCAACGTGGACAGTCTCATGGCGGTTCCCCTGCGAGCGGCGGACGGGCCTGCATCGACGCCCGCGCATGGTTCGGCGGCGAGGTCGACAAGGGCCTGCGGCGATGGCGACGCAACACGCGCGATGGGCGACGACCGCGCGTGCGGCGACGTCAGCACGCTACTCCACGTCCGCGGCGGCGAGCGTCGGCGCGGTCACAGTATTCGCGGGTGCGGCGAGGGCGGTTTTGTGATGCGCGATTGCGGAAATGCAACGGGGCGCTGGGGATGGCGACCGTGGATGCGCTATCGCGCGCGGCGCCGTTTCGAAGGGCGCGGCGGAGCGCATCGATGTCGCCTTTGCGGACGCGCGGATTCGAGGCCTCGTCGAAACATGGCGCTGAAGACTCTGGATCCCCGCCTGCGCGGGGATGACGGTCGGCGAGTTGCGCTGGGGTTTGGTAGCAACGTGGCTTCGGCAGGCACGACAGCCTGTTCGCCGCCGGAGAACGGATCGGCCCGATGCCGCTCCTACGCAACACCCGCGGCGCGCAGGCGTTGCACGACCGGCACGGCGAGCGTCGCGTTGCATCGCATCGCACCGCACGACCCACACTGCCGCACCACTCTCACTCCCGGGAAAGACCTTCAGGCCCGACGCCTTCAATCGGCCGCGACGCGGCTTCGACCCGCTCGGAGCCGAAAGCGTCGGGACTGAAGGTCTTCCCCCCTCGCGCAGCGCACGCCGCGCGGCGCAGCACGCAGCACCCATGCAGCGCCCTGCGCAAACCACCGGGCCGCGCAGCGCGCGCGGCCCGCCGGCCTTCCTTGGCCCCCCACCCGGTGGCGGCATCCGTGCCGCCACGCGCGCCATCCTGGCGCATCCCCGATTCCGAGCGCCCGCCGTCCCTGGCGGTGCTCCCTGCCTTGCGCCTCCTGGCGCGCCTGCTCGAATCGGGCGGGTTCGCTTGGCCGACGTTCCCTGCCGTGCTCGGGCCCGGCATCGCAAGTTCTCCACCGACGAGGATGCTTGTCGCTTGCGATGCGCGTCCCTGGCCCCTATGGCGCCGCGTCCTTGAGCGCCTTTTATCGGCCTGGATTCCCTTCCCGCCGCGTGCTGCCATTATCGCCGCGGCGGTTCTCGCACATTGAGAATCCGCTGCGACGACCGCCGAACGTCCTTGTCGGGAACGCGATCGTGGAGCGGCGCGGCCTCCTTTCCGCTGTCGTCGCGCGGGTTGCGCGGCGTCTCCACGGCGCACAGGATCGCGCGCCGCGGCCGACGGCGTCAGTCGGCCGTCGGCGCGCGCGAGGGTAGGATTTTTCCGCTTGCGCCGGGCGCGGCGATGGGCTTAGGGCATCACCGGCGGGTGATAGCTCAAGCTCAGTCCGAGCAGCCACAGCAAACCGAGCACCAACGGGATGTGCACCAACAGCTGCAGGAAGGTGAAACCGACGATGTCGCGCGCCTTCAGGCCCAGCACGCCCAGCAGCGGCAGCATCCAGAACGGGTTGATCAGGTTCGGCAGCGCCTCGGCCGCGTTGTACACCTGCACCGCCCAGCCCAGGTGCACCTGCAGGTCGTTGGCGGCCTGCATCACGTACGGCGCCTCGATGATCCACTTGCCGCCGCCGGAGGGCACGAAGAAACCCAGCACCGCCGAATACAGGCCCATGACCAGGGTGAAGGTTTCGGTGCTGGCGATCTGCACGAACACGCTGGAAAGATGATGGGCCAGGGTCTGGCCGTCGGCGCCCTTGGCCGCGGTCAGCAGGCTGGCGATGCCGCCGTACAGCGGAAACTGGATCAGCACGCCGCCGGTGCTCGGCACTGCGCGCGCGACCGCGTTGAGGAAGCTGCGCGGGCGCCAGTGCAGCAACAGGCCGGCGGTGAGGAACAGGAAGTTGTAGGTGTTGAGGTTGGCGATCGCCACCACCGCCGGTTTCTGCGCGAATTCGTAGACCAGCCAGCCCACGCTCATCGACGCCAGCAGCAAGGTGATCAGCGGGCTGTATTCCAGCCACTCGCCCGGCCGCGTGCGCGGCGGCAGTGCGGCGGCGTGGGTTTCCTCGGCGGCCAGGCGGTCGGCGCCTTCGAATTCGCGCGCGCGCTTGACCGAGGCGCCGCGCGGCGCGGTCAGGAAGCACACCAGCAGCGACACGGCGATCAGCGCCGCGGTCAGCGCGATCGACTGCCACAGGAAGATGGTTTCGCTGAAGGGGATCACGCCGGTGATCGCCAGCAGCCCCGGCGGCATGCTCGCCGGATTGGCCTGCAACTGCGCGGCCGAGGAGCTCAGGCCCATCGCCCACACCGCGCCCAGGCCGAGGTAGGCGGCGGCGCCGGCGGCGCGGTAGTCCATGTCGAGGTCGTCGCGCCGCGCCAGCGCGCGCACCAGCAGGCCGCCGAACACCAGCGAGAAGCCCCAGCTCAGCAGCGAGGTCAGCATGCTGACCAGGGCGACGTAGCAGATCGCGCCGCGGCCGCTGCGCGGCACGCGCGCCAGCGCGTCGATCAGCCGCGCCACCGCCGGCGCGGTGGCGACCACATAGCCGCCGATGACCACGAACGCCATCTGCATGGTGAACGGGATCAGGCTCCAGTAACCGTCGCCGAACGCGGCCGCGGTGGCGGTGGGCGTGGCGCCGAAGGCCAGCGCGGCGAGCGCGACCACGACCACGCCGAGCGCGGCGAACACGTAGGCATCGGGGAACCAGCGTTCGGCCCAGGCGGCGCTGCGCAGGGCGAAACGGGCGAGCGGGCCGTCGGCGGCGGGGGCGGCGGAAGTCATGGCGTGGCGAAGTCCTGCGAAGGCTGGGGCATTGTCCGAGCCGGGGGTGCGCGGGCCACTTGGACTTTAGTCGCAAACGCCGTGGCGGTGCCGAAAGCCTCCCTGTAGGAGCGGCGCGAGCCGCGACCGCGACAACACAACCGCCTCGAAACCTTCGGCGTAGTTGCGTTGTCGCGGTCGCGGCTCGCGCCGCTCCTACAGGGGAATAGGGCGCCTCAGGGCCGCTTGTCGATTCGAGCGCGCGGCGCCTTGCCCGAGCCGATCACCGCTTCGGCGCGCAGTTCGAACGTCGCGCTCTTCGAGTACAAGCCGCTCACCGCCACCGCGGTCCAGGCCGGGTAATGGTCCTTGAAGAACTCGCGATGCACTTTCAGCACCGGCTCGATCCGCTGGCGGAACTCGGCCTGGTCGCGGGCGACATGGAAGCTCTGCAGCTCGATCACATCGTCCAGGTCGGCGCCGGCGCTGCGCAGGTGCGCGCGCAGCGCGACGAACGCGGCGCGCGCCTTGGCTTCGTCGTCGCCTTCGTCCGGCGTCGGGATGCCGGAGACGATGACCTGGTCGCCGATGCGCACCACCGGCGAGTAGTGCAGGTCGTGGTAGGAGCCTTCCCAGCCCGGCGGCGCGAAGTGCTCGCGCGTCGGCGGCGCGGCCTGGGGCGCGGGCGGCGCGGCGATCGCGCCGCAGCAGACGAACAACGCACACAGCGGCAGGAGCGATCGGAGCATGGCAGCGTTACTCGCAAGGGCAAGAACGCCATTGCGCACTGTCGGCGCGAGGCCGTCGTTGCTGTGGATCGCGCTTGCGTTGTGCCGGCGTTGCGGGCTCGCGTTCGGCGACTCGGAGCGACCGGACGGTGCGGGCGCGAAGGCCGTCGCCCGCATCGGCGTCCGCCAACGCCGCGCCTCAGTAATCGCCCGGATCGGCGCTGTAGCGCACCGGCACCACGATGGTCGCGCTGCCGCCGGCCGCGAGGTCCACCGTCAACGCCACGCTGTTGCCGCCGACCGTGCCGCCGCTGGCGGCGCCGCAGGCCGAACCCGCGCTGGCGGTGCAGCGCCACGGCGCCGACAAGGTCGCGCCGGGCGGCAGCGTGTCGCTGACTTGGGCGCCGACCGCCGCGGCCGCGCCGTCGTTGTTGACGGTGAGGGTGTACTCTCGGTCCACACCCGGGGTGTAGCTGGTCTGGCTGTCGGTCTTGTTGATCCGCAGCCCGGTCAGCGCGGCGCGGTTGCGGATGGTGCAGGTGAGGTCGTTGCCGGCGTTGGGCGTCAGCGTCCAGTCGATCGGCCCCGCGCCGCTCGGCCCGGCCGGCGCCGGCAGCGCGCCGCTGCTGCCGGGGTTGGCGACGCAGGCGATGCTCTTGAGATAGCGCGCGAACGGCGTCGGCCCGGCGCTGAGCGCATCGCGCAGGGTGTAGCCGGTGCCCGACGCCAGCAACACCGGACCGGTGCTCGCGCTGGTGCCGGCGCCGCTGGTGGCGGCGCTGGCGAGCGCGCTGGCGCCCTGCAGCAGGCTGACGGTGAATTGATCGGCGGCATCGGCGCGCGCGTCGACCTGTTTGACCAGGGCGATGCGCGCATCGGCGAGCGTCAGCACGTGGTCTTCGACTTCGCCGTCGTTGGCCGAGCCGCTCGGCGCGGCGATCTGCGCCGCATTGCTGGCGATGCGCAGGCGCATGTAGCTGCGCCCGGTGCGCACGCCGGCCGGCACGGTCCAGCTGAGGTTGACCGTGGTGGTGCCGGTGCAGGTCGGGCTGTTGGTCGAGACCTCGCCGGCATCGGCGAAGTCGCCGTCGCGGTTGAAGTCGATCCAGCCGCGCACCGTGCCCGGCCCGGTGCAGGCGATCGGCGGCGACGTGTAGGTGGTGCCCGGCAGCGCCAGGACGCTGCCCAGCGGCGCGGCGAAGGCGTCTTCGTCGTCGCTGCCGAGCAAGTCGTCGCCGTCGGCGTTGGCCGAGTACTGCGCGGCCGATTCGGAATCCAGCGCGGTGCCCAGGCGCGTGCTCGGCGGCACCAGGTTGGCCAGGGCGAAGCTGCTGTCGTTGACGTTGGTGCTCACGCCCGGCGTCAGGGTGCCGCCGCTCCAGGCGAACTGGGCCAGATGGACGGCGTCGCCGTAGCTGCTGGGCGCATCGCCGTGGTCGGTGGAATCCACCACCACCACGCCCAGCGCCACCGCCGAACCGCCGCCGCCGAAGAACTGCACGCTGGCGCTGGTCGCGTTCTCCATGAAGCCCACGGCCATCGGGCCGGACGAGCAGAACGGCGCCGCGCCGAAACGCAGGGTTCGGGTGGCGGCGGTTTCGGTCAGCAGCGCCGGCGTGCTGCTGGTGCAGTTGGCGGAGCGGAAGCGGTCGATGACCCGCCACACCGTCGGCTGGCCGGCGTTGCTGGTGGCGATGGTCGCCTGCAGGTATTCGGAATTCGAGGACTGCTCGGCGTCGGCCACCACCAGGCCTTCGAGCTGGTACGCCGGCGGGTTCGGCTGCCCCGGCGCGCCGAGCGTGGCCGAACAGGTGAAGTCGAAGTTCACCGTGGTGCCGTTGACGTTGTTGCGCAGGCCGATGTCCATCGTGTTGGCGGTGCCGGTACCGCCGATGTTGTACAGATCGTCCAGGCCGTCGCCGGTCCAGTCGCCCGGCCGGTAGATGCGCAGCGACGGCGCGGTGCCGCCGCTGATGTTGCTCAGCGAGCAGGTCACGCGCAGTTCCTGCCCCGACAGCGGAATCACGTTGGTCACGCTGACGCCGGACTGGGCGATGGTGTTGGGCGCGGTGCCCCAGTCGAACCAGTAGATGTTCTGCTTGAAGCGCCCGGCGCCGCCGGTGGCGAACTGCGCCTGCGCCGTCAGCGGCAGCGCCAGGCAGATCAAACCGAGCGTGACGATGCGGCGCGCGAGGGTGCGCGGACACAGGCGAGGCAAGCGCGCGCGCCGGCGGCGCGCAGACAGGACTGAAGACATGCGGACTTCCAGACGGCGACGGACTACGCCGGGCGGCCGGGCCGCGCGCGGGAAGGGCCGACTACGCCGCGCCCTCCGTTTCGACGTGGCCGGAGTGTGCCAGTCGAGCTGTCAACGCCACTTGAAATGCATGCGGCGGCGCGGCGGCGCCCGCGTCGTTCAGATTTCCGTTCAGACGGCCGCGTACGCGCCGCGCAGCAGATAGTCCAGCGCCAGGCCGGCGAAGACCGTCAGCCCGACCCAATGGTTGTGCAGGAACGCGCGGAAGCAGCGCTCGCGCTCGCGTCCGCGCGCGATGATGAATTCGTAGACCACCAGCGCGATCGCCGCGATCAGCCCGGCGTAGTACCACGGCCCCAGCCCGGCGCGCTGCCCGGCCAGCGCCAGGGCCGCGAACATCAGCGCGTAGAGCACTCCGATGGCGACCAGGTCGAGATCGCCGAACAGGATCGCGGTGGACTTGGAGCCCATCTTCAGATCGTCCTCGCGATCGACCATCGCATACCAGGTGTCGTACGCGGTCGACCACAGGATGTTGGCGACATACAGCAGCCACGCCACCGCCGGCACCTCGCCGCGCACCGCCGCGAACGCCATCGGGATGCCCCAGCCGAACGCCATGCCCAGATACACCTGCGGCAGATGGGTGTAGCGCTTGAGATAGGGATAACTCGCCGCCAGCGCCACCCCGACCACGCTCATCAGCACGGTCAGCCGGTTCATCGTCAGCACCAGCGCGAACGCCGCCAGCATCAGCGCCGCGAACACCGCCAACGCCTCGCGCCCGCGCAGCTCGCCGGTGGCGAGCGGACGGTGGCGGGTGCGCTCCACGTGCGGGTCCAGCCAGCGGTCGGCGTAATCGTTGATGACGCAACCGGCCGCACGGGTCAGCCAGACCCCGGCCGAGAACACGAACAACGTCCACAACGGCGGCACCCCGCCGGCCGCGATCCACAGCCCCCACCAGGTCGGCCACAGCAGCAACAGCCAGCCGATCGGCCGGTCGCCGCGGGTCAGCTTCCAATACAGCGACAGACGCCGCCGCCAATCCGGCGCGGGCAGATGGGGGTGGGCGTGATCCATAGCGCAATAGAGTAACGCGGCGGCGGAGCGGCGCCTGGGCGGGGCGGGTTCGCGGGCTTGCCGAATCGGCCTGGCGGGGGCCTGCGCGAGCCGGGGGCACGGGGGGAAGTACAGCGGCGGATAGGTGCGGCACGGGCCGCGGCTGCGGCGGAGCGAAGGCCCGACCGGACCGATGCGGCGACCGATAGAACCGCCCCCGCAGGTCCGGCCCGGCCGGCCGGCTCGACCGGCGAGGACGGCCCGGCCAGCGGCAGCGGTCGCGGCCCGGCCTCGACCCCGACGACACGGATTCACCCACGCCACCGGATTCCGCTATGATGCACGGCCGCACGCCGCAACCCGGCCGTGCGCGATCTCTAAGCGCCTGTAGCTCAGCCGGATAGAGTAGCGGCTTCCGAAGCCGTTGGTCGGGGGTTCGAATCCCTCCAGGCGCGCCAATTCTTAGCGGGGAAGTTTCTCCGCTGTCCGCACGCCCCTCTGCAAGCTCCGTTACTGGCGGGCCTTTGCGAGGGGCGTTTGGTTTTTGGGTTTCCGGCGAGCCGCCGAATCGGGCCATTTTCCTCTCTCTCCCGCCCTCTTTTCTCTGGTCGGTTGGTCCTGAGACCAAACGCTCCTGTGCGCAAAGCGCCAAAAACAAGGTAGTTTTGAGAAGGGGTGTTTTCGCGGTTGGATCGGCCTTTTGATCACCCGGAGCGATTCGAACGGAACGCTCCACCGTCGCCAGCCGGCGGAATCAGCCCGCAGTCCATAGCCAGCCGCGCCAGCGCGATGTCGGTCTGCACGCCGAGCTTGGCCATCACCTTCGCTCGCACGGTGCGGATGGTGGACTCTGTCAGGTCCAACTCCAGCGCAATCTCCGCGTTACGCTTGCCCTGCACCATCAGTAGCGCGACCTCCAACTGGCGCGGACTAAGGTGGTCGAACGGCGTCGTCTCGAACAGCACCCGCGCCCCCAGCGCCTCGTCCAGATAGCGCCGACCGGCCGCCACCTCGCGAACCGCGCGGACGACCGTGCTGCCGTCGCGGGCCTTCGAGACGTAGCCCATCGCGCCGGCCGCCAGCAGCCTGCGCGGCACCGGCCCTCCCTCGACCACCGAGACGATCAACACCTTCAGCTCCGGATGCTCCGCCAGCAATCGGCGGGTGACTTCCAAGCCATCCATGTCCGGCAAGTGGAAGTCGCACAGCACCACATCCGGCCTGCGCCGCGTGTCTTCGACAAACGGCAACATCCGCGGGCCATCCCTTCAGCTTAGGCACATCGGGGCGCGGAGTAAGCCGACGGCGAGCCGGGCATTTCCCGGCTCGCCGCTTGCATCACGCAAGCCGCACTCGGCTCAGTCGTCGGAAAAACAGCCCTGCGCCAGCTTCACGTACCAGTAGCCGGTCGTCGGCTGGAATTCTTCGACCAGGATGGTTTCCTCCTGAGTCGACTCCCCCCAGCCCAAATAGCAAGCCTGGTACGCGTAGTACGAGGCGGCTTCGTACGCCTGGTCGCGGTCGTGGCCGTAGCCCTCGCCGATGACTTGGTAGTGATGCCGAGCCGCAAGGGCGGCGCCGCTGAGCATCATCGACATCAGGAAGGCAGCGCCGATGGCGCGATATGTGTTCGTCTTCATACGTGCTCCTTGCGAGTGAAGTCTGAAGGCTGCGGAATGATCGTGACGACTGTGTTGGTTCAGACGCCATGAATCGTCCAAACCGGGACTCGGATCGCCCTGTGCTGTCTGTCGCGCGAATGCGAGCGTGGCGATTGCCCCGCTCCACTTGCTTCATCACAGCAATACAGCGTTCGTGCGGTCCCGGCCCCGGAACCCTAGCATGCACACCGGCCTCTTGACGGCGGGCACGGGCGCTGGGCCTGCGGAATTGCCCGATATTCGATCGGTGTCGCGTGTTGCACGCGCAACAAGACCCAACGCACGCAACAGCGCGGAGGTGGCCGGAGCGATTCCGGCGGGTCGTCGTCACGCCGCCGAAGCGAGGGGCGGAGTGGCCCGCTCAAGCATGGCGCAGTCTTAGCGACACAGCCAGGCAGGCGCGATGCGCCAGTCGGCGAATGGCGTGCTGTCGGCGGATTCACTTTCGCGAACTCGTCGGGGTTCGCTCGCCTATCACCACATGACCGATGTGGCGTGCTCTTCCGTCGAGACCGCGCAGCGGCGGTCGCGGCCGTCGATTTCGTCGTGGTCGCCGGGCGTCGTCGCGGTGGTCGCGGAAGCAGGCGACGATGCGCGCCGCAGCCGGTGCAACCGCACCGCGGCCGGCTCGGTAGGGGCGTGCCCGTGCAGCGGTGCCAGGCCGGCGCCGACCAGCGTGGCGGTCCAGTCGCGTGTCGCGTCGTCGCGTTCGGTCAGCAGCAGTTCGCCGTCGACGGCGAGCCAGGCGATCGCCGCGCGCACGCGCAACGGATTGGCGGCTTCGCCGCTGGCGGAATCGGCGAGGATCAGGTCGAAGCCGCGTTCGCGCGCGATCGCGGCGAGTGCGTCGGGATCGAGCGCGATGCTGCGCAAGCGGATTCGATCGGCGAAGCGGCTGGCGACGAAGGCGGCGCGCGCGGGCGATGGATCGGCGTAGACGTACTCCACGCGCGCGCCGGCCGCATGCAGCGCCGGCAGCGCGCGTTCGATCCCTTCGCCGTAACCCGCGCCCAGTTCCAGCAGGCGCACGGCGCGGCCGGGGCGGTCGTTCAATGCCTGCTCGAGAGCCGCGCACAACAGCCGGCGGTGATCGGCGGCGCGACGCGCGTTCGCGGCCAGCGCGGCGAACGCGGCCGCGCTGTCGGGATCGAGGTATGAAACCTCGGCGGCGGCGTCCGGCTCCGCGCTCGAGGCCATCGCCGCGCGCCGCGGCGCGCTCAAGCGGGCCGCCACCGCGTGCGGCCGCT
>NZ_LXSD01000407.1:0-1447 GCF_017168095.1 Lysobacter enzymogenes
CGGGGCGGACGGGCCGTGGGCCGGAGCGATCCGGCCGGGCGCGAGCTCAGCCGATGGGTGGCCGGATCAACCGGCTCGGCACGCCGCTGGGCGGGGCGTGCGGGCCCGGCAGCGCGGGCGCGAGCGTATCCAGGCGCGGCGGCAGCGGCGCGATCGCGTGGGCGATGCTGGCCGCCTGCAGACAATCGCACTGGCAGGCGAACTTGCCGCAGCAATCGCCTGCGTGCGGCGCGGCCGGGTCGCCGGGATGGCCGGCGTGCCCGGGTTCGGGCTGGGCGCCGCCGCCGTGATGGGGCTTGGCCGAATCGGCCTGCGCCATCGCCGAGGGCGCCATGCCTTCGTGGCAATCGCCCATGTCCGCCGCGGCCATCGGCGCGGGAGCGGCCGAGGCCGCGACGCGCGGGCCCATCGCATGGCCGCCGCTGGCGATCATCGCCGCCGCCGCGTAGCCGTTGAGGCTCAACGCGACGATCAGCGATACACGCAGCAGCAGCGAAAGAAAGGGCATGCGGAAGAAGGCGAGAGGATGGCGCAGGAGGGCGCAACGGCCGTCATTGTGCCCTCAATCGGCGATGCGGGTGCAACCTTCTGGTGTGGGAAGGTTGTCCGCGGTGTTCATCGTGGCGCGCGAATGCGGCCGCGAGCGGGCTGGGCCGAGCCTCGCGACCCGATGCACCGCGCACGGGCGGCGCGTCGCCGAGCGAGCGGGCGGCGCCCGCGCGAGCGCCAGCGGCTGTGTCATCGCTCGACGCGCATCGCAGGCCGATACTCGCTCTTGTGATCCGCATCGCAACCGCATCGGTTGAATTGCGCTTCGCCGCCGACGTAGACGCGCGCATGGCCGCACGCGCGCTTCGTTCATCCGGCACCGATCCGGCAAGCGCTTGCCGATGACTGCGCAACTGGCATAATCCGTACACCACGGACGACGTAGTCACGGCTCGTCCACTTTCGGCCAGCCGGCGTTCCCGCCCGCAAGCTCGCGACCCTCAGAGCCTGCAGGTGACCCTTGAACGCACTGCCACGCGCGGTTTGCGCGACCGCCGCTTTCCATGATTGCGCTCCTCTCGATGTGCGCTCCGCGCCGCATGCGGCGACCGGAGCGCGGCGATGATGGACGAAGCGCAACCGGCGCCGGCGCATGCGGCATCCGCGGCCGAGCCCGCCGCGATCGAACTCGCGGACGCCGCGCCGCCGGCCCTGCTGTCGAGTTACCGGCCGCACGATTCGCTGTTCTCCTCCAGCCAGACCCAGTTGCACGCACGCGGCGTGCAGCAGGCGCTGACGCGCGCCAGCGACGACGACCTCGCCGGCGCCAGCGAACGCCTGTTGGCGCAGGTGGCGGCCGAAAGCGGGCGCTTGCCGCTGCTGGGCGCGGTGCCGTTCGAAGCCGGCCAGCCCGCGCGGCTGTGGGTGCCGGCGCAGGCCGCGTTCGCGGCCGGACGCG
>NZ_LXSD01000408.1:0-9272 GCF_017168095.1 Lysobacter enzymogenes
AGGCGCGCGCAGCGGCGGCTGGCTGCGCCGCTGGCTGCGCGCAGGTCCGTCCGAAGCGGATCGCCCGGCGCGCACGCACCGGCAATGGGCCTTGGCCGTGGCCGAGCCGCTGCTGTTCCGCATCGGCCTGGACGGCGCGATCGCGCGCACCCGGCTGGCCGCGCCGGCGGGCGTGCCCGAACGGCTGCGCGAGCAGGTCGAAGCCGAACTGTCCGGCGGACGCGACGGCGAAGACATCGCAGCGCGCTTTTGCGCCGGCTTCTTCCGTATCCCGTATCTCGCCCATCCGCAATTGCTCGCCGCCCCGGCCGACGCCGATGCGGACCCCGCGCGCGACCTGCTGGCCTGGCACGCGATGCGCCAGAGCTATCTGCTGCGGCTGCTCGCGGCCTGGCAGCGGATCGACGATGCGCAGGGCTGGACGCTGGCGCTGCTCAACGCCCAGCGCGTGCAGGACTGCTTCGATTCCTGGCCCGAGTTCGGCGCCGCGGCCGCGCGCGGCCACGCGACCTGGCTGCGCTGGAACGGCCGCGAGGCGCGCCAGGCCCGCGCCACCGAAGTGGCGATCGCCGATTTCCTCGACCGGTACGATAGCCCCTGGCGGCGGCTGGGCTGGTCCGGCTTCGACCTGAGCGTGGCGGTCGCGGACGGGCCGGGGTCCGCCGTCGCCGCGATGTAACGCGCGCGCCTGCCGCCGGCAGTCGCTTCCCCCACTCCCCTACGCACAAGGATCGTCCATGTCCCCACTCAAAGCCGTCAGCGTCGCCGAGGCCATCGCCGCGGAGGGCCGCGTCGATTACGCGGCCTGGCTGCCGCAGCAGCGCTGGGACGAGCTCGAGAGCGCGTTGCAGGCGGTGCGCGAGGAACGCAGCGAACGCCAGCCGACGCTGGACTATGTCGAGGTCTACGGCGACTTCTTCGCCCACGCGCTCGAACACGGGCCGCTCGCGCTGGCGCAACTGCGGCAATGGCGGGCGCAGCGCCCCGACAGCCGGTTTCCGGCCCTGCTCGAAGTCGCCTATTGGGCGGCGTGGTTCGGCGAGTACCGCACCACCGCCACCGCCGATCGGGTGACCCCGGCCATGCGCGCCTGCGCACGCAGCGCCTACGACGCGATGCTGTGCGCGGTGGTGCGGATGCTCGACGGCGGCCACGGCGAATGGCCGGCGATCACCAGCGTGCTCTACGCCCAGGCCGCGTTCGGCGAACCCACGTGGTGGCGGCGCTGGCTGCTCGCGGACGAGCGGCCGCAGGCGCTGCCGATGCACGGCGAATCGGCCGAGATCGAGGCGATGCTGGCGCCGTCCGGCGCGGCCGCCGAGTTGCCGGACTATCTGCGCGCGCTGCCGCAACGCCTGCCCGCGCCGCTGACCACCGAGCCGCTGGCGTGGCGGCGCGGGCAGCCCGAGCAAGAGACGACGGCGCTGGAGTACTGGCTGCGCGTGGCCTTCGCCCTGGACCCGCATGCGCTGGACGCGGCCGCGGCCTATGTGTCGCTGCGGATGCCGCGCTGGGGCGGCAGCTGGGAGGAAATGCTCGCCTTCGCCGACTCGCCGCTGTGCGCGCGCTTCGACGAACACGAGCGCAACGTGCTGCGCTTCTTCGCCTGGTTCGACGAGCTGGAAGTCGACGACAGCGACATGCTGGAAGACCCGCGCGTGTTGCGCCATCACCTGCGCCTGGGCCAGCAGTTGCTGGAACGGCCGCTGGCGGACAACCTGCGCGGCCGCGTGCACAAGTACCTGGCCTATCTGGAAGCGCTCAACGGGCGGATCGACGCGGCCTGCGCCCATTACGCCCACAGCGCCCCGCACAACCATTACCAGCAATGGGAGCTGGTGCGCGCGGTGTCGACCTGGTGCGCCAGCGCCGAGCGCGGGCCGTGGCTGGGAAAGATTGCCGAGGTGAACCGCTTGGTCAGCGCGCACGGCGCGGCGCTGTACGGCGTGTTGAGCCTCAACGGCTGGGCCGGGATCCAGCGCGACCCGCAGGTCGCCGCCGGCTGGTTCGAGCGCGCCGCGGCGGCGACCGCCGACCTCGCCACCGTGCCCGATTCGCCGTTCAACGCGCTGGGCCCGCTCGGCGAAACGCTGGGCACGGACGCGCTGCTGCCGATGTGGATCCAGGCCGCCGCGCTCGGCGACGCTTCGGCGCAATTCAATTGCGGCAGCTATTTCAACGACGAACGCGCCGACGCGCAGCGCGGGCTGGCGTACTACCGCCAGGCCGCCGACAACCGCCACGAGGTGGCGATGTACAACGTCGCCTCGCTCGCACTGATCCCGGTGCGCGACGGCGAGACCACCGGCGCGCAGGCCGAAACGGTCGCGGCCGAAGCGCTGGACTACCTCGACCGCGCGCTGGCGCGCACCGGGCAGGTGATCGCGCAGGATCCGAGCGAGTTCAACCTGGAGCAGCTGGAACGGGTCAAGGATCTGTACGGCACGGTGTTGTTCAGCGACTGGGCGCCGCCGGGCGCGCGCCGGCGCGCGCTGCCGCAGGTGCTGGCCTTCGCCCGCGAGGGCCGCTTCAACTCGATGATCTCGCTGGGCTGGTGGTACGGCGACAAGGACCTGCCCGCGTTCGATTTCGAGGAAGCGGTGTACTGGATCGAAGCCGCGCGCCATCTCGAGCCCGACAGCCACTATGTCGAGAAGCTGCGCGCCTACGTCGAGGTCGATAGCTTCTTCGGCCGGATGAAGTTCGCCTCGGCGCAGGGCAAGGCCAAGCGCCGCGGTTTCCCGGGCCAGGACGACGCGGGGCTGTGAGCGCCATCGCGGGCGGCGCGTCCCGCGCGCGCCGCTCGCCGGTTCGCTCCAACGCACCGATCCGACCCGCTTCAACCCGGACGCGTCAGCCCGGCACGCTCAAGCTCGCCTGCGCGCCGCCGCCGTCGCGATTGGCCAGCGCGGCCTCGCCGCCGTGCAGCGCCGCCACTTCGGCGACGAAGCACAGCCCCAGGCCGCTGCTGCGGCTGCCGCCGGCCGGGCGCGGCAGCGAGTAGAAGCGCTCGAACACCCGGGCGAGCGCGTAGTCGGGCACGCCGGGGCCGCGGTCGCCGATCTCGATGCGCTGGCGGTCGCCGTCGCGACGCAGGCGCAGCACGATCTCGCCGCCCTCGGGCGAAAAATCGGCGGCGTTGTCGATCAGGTTGACCAGCGCCTGGCGCAGCAGGAAGGCATCGCCCTGCACCGGCGGCAGGTTCGGTTCCAGGTCCAGCAACAACCTGGCGCCGCTGTCGCGCAGGCGCTGGGCGCAGTGCTCGGCCGCTTCCTGGGCGATCGCGGCGAGCGCCGCGGGTTCGGGCTTGTCCAGGCTCTGGCGGTGCTCCACCGCGGCCAGCGCCAGCAGCTTGTCGATCATCTGCGCCAGGCGTTCGGCCTGGGCGCGGATGCTGCCGGCGAAGCGGGCGCGGTCGGCGTCGCTCATGCCGGCGTCGCCGGGCGGCGATTCCAGCAGCTCGGCGCTGCCGCGGATCGCCGCCAGCGGGCTCTTCATTTCGTGCGTGAGGGTGTGCACGTATTGCTCGACGTACTGCTTGCCCTCCAGGCGCGAGCGCATCGTCTCCAGCGCGCGGCCGAGTTCGCCGAACTCGCCGGCCGCGTCCGGCGCGGTCGCGCGCGCGCCGGCGGTGACCGCGTTGGCGTAGCGGCGCAGCAGGCCGATCTGGCGCGACAGCCACCACGACACGCCGACCCCGACCAGCAGCGCCGCGCCCATCAGCACGAAGCCCCAGCGCGCCACCACGCGCTGGCTGCGGGCGATGAACGGCGCGATCGCGCTGTTGGGCTTGGCCACGCTGAGCGCGCCGACGATCCGGCCGGCATCGTCGCGGATCGGCGCGGCCACGTGCATCACCGTGTCGTCGGGGTCGCCGCTTTCGCCGGGGCTCGAGCGCGCGCCGTAGCTGCCGCGCAAGGTCAGGTAGACGTCGTTCCAGCGCGAGTAGTCCTTGCCCACGTCGCGCCCGGAACTGTCGAACACCACCTTGCCGCTGGCGTCGGTAACGTAGACGCGATAGCTGGACGAGCGCTTGCGGAAGCCCCAGATCGCCGCACCGACGTCGCGCGCGGCCAGCGCGCGCACGCGCTTGGCGAAATCGCCCTGGTCGATGCGCCCGGCCAGGAAGTCGTCGGCGGCCAGTTCGGCCAGCACGTTGGCGGTGTCGACCAGAGTGTCTTCCATCGCCTGGCGCACGCCCGGCTTGACCTCGGCCACGAACACCCGCGCCAGCAAGGTCGCGGCCAGCGCCACGATCAGGAAATAGCCGAGGAAGATCCGCAGTCCGATTTTCATCCGCGCCCGCCTTCGCTCCGCACGCTCAGCCGTTGTCCAGCGAGTAGCCCAGGCCGCGATGGGTGCGGATCGGATCGGCCTCGGCGTCGACTTCGCGCAGCTTGGCGCGCAGGGTCTTGATGTGGGTGTCGACGGTGCGGTCGCCGCTGTCGAGCGCGTCGCCCCAGACCCGGTCCATCAGCTGCGCCCGCGACAGCACCGCGCCCGGGCGCTGCAGCAGCGCGGCCAGCAGGCCGTATTCGTAGCGGGTCAGGTCCAGGGCCTGGCCGCGGTAGCGGATGCGCTTGCCTTCGGGATCGTGCGCGAACCCGGGTTCCGGCTCCGCCGCCGCGGCGGTGCCGCCGTTGCCGTTGCCGCCGGCGCGGCGCAGCACCACGCGCACCCGGGTGGCCAGCTCGCGCGGCGAGAACGGCTTGGTGACGTAGTCGTCGGCGCCGATCTCCAGGCCCAGGATGCGGTCGGCCTCGGCGTTCTGCGCGGTCAGGAAGATCACCGGCAGGTCGCGCTCGCGGCGCAGTTCGCGGCACAGCGCGAACCCGCCGATGTCGGGCAGGCCCACGTCCAGCACCGCCAGGTCGAACGACATGCGCCCGGCCTCGCGCAGCGCCTCGCCGCCGGTCAGGCAGTGCACCGCCTCGAACCCTTCCGCGCGCAGCGCGTAGAGCACGGTGTCGGCGATGGCGGATTCGTCTTCTACCAGGAGGATTCGCATGATTTGCAGCGGGGAAATAAGGGAAATCGAGGAAAAGGAAGGCGATGGCCGGGACGCCGGGTCCGATGCCCGAGCGCCCTCGGGCCGACCGCGGAGCATACAGGCGGCATAATGCCCCATCCCGGGTCGGGCCCACCGCCCCCTCTTTCCCCCTCTTTCCCGGCTCCGTCATGAACTACCGCCACGCCTTCCACGCCGGCAACCACGCCGACGTGCTCAAGCACATCGCCCTGCTCGCGCTGTGCGACGCGCTGACCGCCAAGCCGGCGCCGCTGTTCGCCCTGGACACCCATGCCGGGCGCGGGCTGTACGCGCTGGACGGCAACTCGGCGCAGCGCACCGGCGAAGCCGAGGGCGGCATCGGCCGGCTGCTGGCCGAGGCGCCCAAGCAGCCGCTGATCGGCCGCTACCTGGCGGCGGTGCGCGCCTGCCGCCAGGAGCACGGCGCGGCGGCCTATCCGGGCTCGCCGTGGCTGCTGGCGCATGCGCTGCGCGGCGACGACCGCATCGCCGCCTGCGAACTGCAGCCGGAGGAAGCGGCTCAGCTCAAGCATGTGTTCGCCCGCGACGAGCGCGTCGCCACGCACCAGCGCGACGGCTATGCGGCGATGAAGGCGCTGCTGCCGCCGCGCATCGGCGCGACCCGCTACAACCGCGGCCTGGTCCTGATCGACCCGCCGTTCGAGGCCCAGCTGGCCGAGTTCGACACCGCCCTGAGCGCGCTGCGCGAGGCGCTCGGGCGCTGGCCACAGGGCACCTACGCGCTGTGGTACCCGATCAAGCGCCGGCGCGCGCTGCAGCCGTTCTACCGCCGCGCCGCGACCCTGCCGGCCAAGTCGGTGCTCACCGCCGAACTGCTGGTGCGCGCCGACGATTCGCCGCTGCGCATGAACGGCAGCGGCCTGCTGGTGCTCAACGCGCCGTGGCACTTCGACCAGCAGATGCAGGCGCTGCTGCCGGCGCTGGCGCGCACGCTGGGCGAAAGCGCGGACGCAGCCGGGGCCGTGCAGTGGTTGAAGCAGGCCGAGTGAGCGGCCGCGGGCGCCGTCGCGCCGCGCATCCCGCGCGCCCGTGCGCGGCAGCGCGCGCTCAATCCGCGCGGCGCGGCGGCCACGGCACCGGCCGGCGCATCGCCACCAGGTCGTAGCCGGGGGCGAATCCGTCGGCTTGCTCGCGCGTGGTTACGAAACCGTGGCGGGCGTAGAAATCGCGGCTGAAGGTCGAGGTCTCGATCACCACCGCGGTGTAGGCCGGATCGGCATCGATCCGGCGCAGCCGTTCGCTGAGCAGCCGCTCGCCCAGGCCGCGCCGATGCAGGTCGCGGCGCACCATGCCCCAGCACAGCACCGCCAGGTCGGCGTTGGACTGCGCGCCGCCGTCGGGATCCGGGCGCGCGGTCGCGTAGCCGCCGCAGGCGACCACGCCCTCGCCGTCGAGTTCCAGCACGAAGTAGTCGTCGATGTTGTCGAGCGTGTCGATGAAATCCTCGCGCTCGACCTGCGCGAAGTAGTCGGGCACGTTGCTGGCGAACAAGGCCAGGCAGGCCTCGCGGTCGGCCGGCGTGTAGGGGCGCAGACGCATCGGTGGCGATCTCCAGGAAACCGGCCCGCGCGCGCGGGCCCGACGACGAACAAGCCGGGCGAAAGCGGCGCCGGGCGAAAACCGTGTTCGAAACAACCGCGCTCGACCGGCGCGGACTCAGTAACAGTCCCAATGGTAGGACACGCGGCTGAAATCCGCGCGCGCCAGATCGTCGGGGTCGATGAAGAAATTGGCGATGCCCGAATCGCCCCACATCATCTCGTCGTCGCTGTCGAGCTGGAACAACAGCACGCGCCGGTCGCCGGCCTGGCGCGGGTCGCTCTGGGTGAATTGCGGATGGCCGCCGAGCTTGTGGCCGCTGCGGTCGAGGTAATCGGCGACTTCGTCGGCGAGTTTTTCCGCGTTTTCTTCGGTCTGCGGATGCTGGCGCAGATACTGCGCGGCCAGTTCCTGCGGATCGCTGCCCAAGGCCTCGTCCACGCCGACGTCGCTGTTGCCGAGGCTTTCGTAATCGGCGGAAAACTTCATTCGCCGCGGCTTGGCCGGATCGAACGGCAATCGATCGCCGGCCGCGCCCGCGGGCGGCGCGATCTCGGGCGCCGATGCGTCGGCCCAATACACCACGCGAAAGCCCTTCTGCTGCGCCAGCGCGCGCATGCGGTCGCCGCGGTCGGCGCCGTCCAGGGCGGCGCCGTAGTAGTCGTCGCTGTCGATGAAGAACTGCAGCAGGCCGCGCTCGGGATAGCCCGGCATCTTCGGCGCCGCGGCCAGGTCGATCTGCGCCAGCAGGCTCAGCGGGCGGCCCTGCGGACCGCGCGGATACTCGCGCCCGGCCGCCCAATAGGCGCGGCCGCCGACCTTGCTGGCGCGCGTCTCGTCCTGGGCCATCGGCTCCAGCGCGATGCGCAGCACCGGGCGCTGGCTGCGTTCCAGCGCCAGCGCGGCCGGGGCCAGCACGGCCTTGGCGCGGCGATGTTCGTCGTGGGAAGCGCAGCCGGGCGCGGCTTTTGCCTCCTCCGCGTTTTTTGGCCGCTCCACCGGCAGCGCGGGCTGGAAGCGAACATACCGATGTTCCTGCGTCATCTTGCGCTGGATCAGATAGACCGCGCCACCCGCTGCCCCCAGCAGCGCCGCGACGATCGCGGTCGACAACAACACCGCCTTGCCCGTATTCATCGCATCGCTTCCGTTCGGCCGGACCCGGATTATCGCCGCACCCGGCGCGCAAACGAAAAGCCCGGCGCGAGGCCGGGCTTTCGCACGCCGCCGCGGCTCACGCCGCCGGCTTGTAGTCCGGTTCGAAGAAGCTCCAGCGCACTTCCGGGAACGCCTGCTTCATCGCCCGCTCGACCGTATTGATCTGCTCGGTCAGGCCGGACACGCTGTGCTCCTCGCGCATCTGCGCCTGCACCGAGACCATCACCTCGTTGCCCAGCTGCAGGGTGATCAGGCTGATGACCCGGGCCACTTCCGGACGCGCGTCGAGGAACTCGCGGATCTGCTGCTGGCGCAGCGGGTCCACACTCTGGCCGATCAGCATCGCCTTGACCTCGATGGCGACGAACACCGCCACGATGATCAGCAGCGCGCCGATGCAGACCGTGCCGATGGCGTCCCAGATCGGGTTGCCGGTGACCACGGTCAGCATCACCGCGATCAGCGCCAGCACCAGGCCCAGCAGCGCGGCCAGGTCTTCGCCGAAGATCACCACCAGTTCGGCCTGGCGGCTTTCGCGGAACCACTGCCACAGGCTGCGTTGGCCGCGCGCCTTGGCCACTTCCTGCAGGCAGGCGCGCATCGAGATGCCCTCGGCGACGATGCCGAACGCCAGCACGCCGGCCGCCCACCACCACTGCTTCAGCGGCTCGGGGTGCTGCAGTTTGTGGATGCCTTCGTACAGCGAGAACATGCCGCCGACGGTGAACAGCATCACCGCGACCAGGAACGACCAGAAATAGATCGCCTTGCCGTAGCCCAGCGGATAGTCCGGCGAGGGCGGGCGCTTGGCTTGCTTGAGGCCGAGGATCAGCAGGCCCTGATTGCCGCAGTCGGCCAGCGAGTGGACGGTTTCGGCCAACATCGCGCTGGAGCCGGTAAAGAATGCGGCCACGCCCTTGGCCACCGCGATCGCGAAATTGGCGCCGAGCGCAAAGAAGATCGCGCGGGTCGAATCACCACCACCTGCCATGACTGAACTGCTCCCTGGGTCGAAGCGCCGGAGTCTAGCATTGCCGATGCTGGCGGTTGAGTGGCTTGCGCTTGGCTGGGTTGGGGACGCGGGAATGGCGGCAGGCAGGTGTCGCCGCGTCGCTCTCCACCCGTCATCCCCGCGAAGGCGGGGATCCAGAGACTTCAGAGCCATGCCGCGATGGAGCCCTGGATGCCCGCCTTCGCGGGCATGACGGCAGAGGGGTTTCGCGGCGGTCGGATTACGCGGCAAGTCGGATTCACCGCGCCTCTCCAAGCCGTCATCCCCGCGAAGGCGGAGATCCAGAGACTTCAGAGTCATGCCGCGATGGAGCCCTGGATGCCCGCCTTCGCGGGCATGACGGCATGAGGGGTTTCGCGGCGGCCGGGTTTCGCGGCAAGTCGGATTCACCGCGCCTCTCCAAGCCGTCACCCCCGCGAACGCGGGGATCCAGAGACTTCAGAGTCATGCCGCGATGGAGCCCTGGATGCCCGCCTTCGCGGGCATGGCGGCAGAGGGGTTTCGCGGCGGTCG
>NZ_LXSD01000408.1:9322-26193 GCF_017168095.1 Lysobacter enzymogenes
CGGCGGTCGGGTTTCGCGGCAAGTCGGATTCACCGCGCCTCTCCAAGCCGTCATCCCCGCGAATGCGGGGATCCAGAGACGTCAGAGCCATCCCGCGATGGAGCCCTGGATGCCCGCCTTCGCGGGCATGACGGCATGAGGGGTTTCGCGGCGGTTGGGTTTCGCGGCAAGTCGGATTCACCGCGCCTCTCCAAGCCGTCATCCCCGCGAACGCGGGGATCCAGAGACTTCAGAGCCATGCCCGGAACGGTAAGCACGCGACCTCCTTGTCCATTGCACCCACCCACTACGAATCCACCACCCCGCCGCATCCCGACCACACTCCAGGCGCCACTCGCACCCACCCCATCCCTCCCGGCACCCGCATCGCGTCCGTCGGGCAGGCATTGCCAGTCCGCATTCACGCGGCCATCATGCCTACGGTTCGCATCCCTACTGCGACGGCCGTACCCAAAGAAAGTGCCGTACTACCCCGGCAGGGCCCACCCTTCACCCCGCCGGACGCGCATTCAGGCTGTTCAGTGTCGCTGGGCGCACCGCGCCCGCGCCGCGATCCGGATGAAGGGCCAAATTCGTCACAATGTGCCACTATCCGCTCATGGCCACGCGTGAACGTCTCCCGCCCTGGCACGAACGCCAGCGCCTCCCCAACGGACGCGAAGTCCTGATCCGTCCGGTCAGGCCCGAGGACGCAGAACCCTTGCGCGCCGGCTTCGCCCTGCTCCAGCCCGACGAGGTGCGCCAGCGCTTCCTCTACGCGCTCAAGGAGCTCACCCCCGAGATGGCCGAGCGCTTCACCCGGGTCGATCCGCGCACCGAGTTCGCCCTGGTCGCGGCCGAGCCGCTGCCGCCGGGCGAGGCCCTGGTCGGCGCGGTGGCGCGGGTCGCCATCGACGAGCGCACCCAGGACGCCGAGTTCGCGATCCTGGTCAGCCGCTATATCGCCAACATGGGCCTGGGCCGCTATCTGATGACCCGGCTGGTGAAGTGGGCGCGCGGCAAGAAGGTGCACCGGCTGTACGGCGATGTGTTCGAACACAACACGCCGATGCTGTCGCTGGCGCAATCGCTGGGCTTCGAACGCGAGTTCCACCAGGACTCGCCGGGCCTGATCCGGGTGTCGCTGGACCTGCGCAACAAGCCGGCCCCGGCCGAAGGCGCCGCCGGCGCCTGAGCGCTCCCCGCAGTGCCGTCCGCCGCCGCGCGCGGCGACGGACGGCTGCGCTCATCGCGCAACGCTCATCCCGCAAGGCTCAGGGCTCGGTGCCCGGAGGCGCCGCGCACGGCATGTACGAATACGTCTTCTGGCTCGTACGCCGTCCCCACGGCAACGGCATCGGCGAGCCCTCCGGGCACACCCCGTCGACATCGCCGCCGACCGCTTCGCCTTCGAACCAGTACGTGGTGATCAGCAGCTTGCCGTTGGGCACCACCGGCCCGGCCAGGCCCAGCGGCGCGAACGCCGCCAAGGCGAATCCCAGCAACACCGCGTTGCGCACGCGGCAGCGCAGCGGGCGCGAAGCGCCAGCGAACTCGTTCATGGTCGTTCTCCTCTTCGATCGGATCGATGCGCCGCTCATTCGGCCTGGACAATGCCGCAGGGCAGGTAGGTGACCGTCGGCGTGCCGCCGGTGTAGCCCCAATCCAGCGGATACGGCGTGCCCGGCGGGCAATTGCCGTAATGGGTCTGGCCGTGGGCGACGCCGTTGGTGCTCCAGGTCACGATCATCCATCCGTTGTCGGGCGGATACGGCAACGCCGACAGCCCCAGCGAGAACGAACCGGCCAACGCCAGTACGGCGGCGGCGATCGACCACTTGATTGCATTGCGCTTCATCGGGCTTCTCCTTAGCGTCGGCACGCCATCGGCCTGCGCGGGCGCGGGCCGGGAACGATGGATGCGTCCGGCGCCGATCCGGCGCGTCCGCGGTGCCCTGGTTGATTCGGCGTCCCCTGCCTCCATCTCAGACACACTGCATTCGAACCGGAGACGCGGCCGCGCCCGATAAGCGCAGCCCGCCTCCGCCGCCATGCATCGCAGCGCGGACCGCAACGCGCCGCGCCTGCCCTCGGCCGCGCACCCCATTGCGGACGGCCTGCGCCCGGTATAGCGCGTTGCGCCCCCCCGCTTCCGCGACCGCGGACGCAAAGCGCGCGATTCCTGCGCGACGTATCCCTTTACACTAGCCGCCCTCTATGCCCCCGACTTCCGCATCCGTGTCCCTGCTGCCCAAGACCGGCCAGCAGCGCGCCTGGTGGCGCGCGCCGGCCTCGCCCTCCGCGCTGGCGTGGGCGATCGCCCGCGCCGCCGGCGAACACGACGGCCCGCTGCTGGCGGTGACCCGCGACAACCACGGCGCGCACCAGCTCGAAGCCGACCTGCGCACCTTGCTCGGCGCCGCCGGCGCGGCCGACGGCGCGCTGCCGGTGCTGCCGTTCCCGGATTGGGAGACGCTGCCCTACGACGTCTTCAGCCCGCATCCGGATATCGTTTCGCAGCGTCTGTCCGCGCTGCACCGGCTGCCCGCGCTCAAGCGCGGCATCGTGGTGGTGCCGGTGCAGACGCTGCTGCAGAAGCTGGCGCCGCTGCGGCATGTGATCGGCGGCAGTTTCGACGTGCGCGTCGGCCAGCGCCTGGATCTGGACAGCGAGAAGCGCCGGCTCGAAACCGCCGGCTACCGCAACGTGCCGCAAGTGCTCGACCCGGGGGATTTCGCCGTGCGCGGCGGCCTGCTCGATGTCTACCCGATGGGCGCGGATTCGCCGTTCCGGGTCGAACTGCTCGACGACGAGATCGAAACCATCCGCGCCTTCGATCCCGAATCGCAGCGCTCGCTCGACAAGATCGAACGCGTGCACCTGCTGCCGGGCCGCGAAGTGCCGCTGGACGAGGTGTCGCTCAAGCGCGCGCTGGACGCGCTGCGCGAGCGCTTCGACCTCGACACCCGCCGCAGCGCGCTGTACCAGGACCTCAAGGCCGGGCTGGCGCCGTCGGGCATCGAGTACTACCTGCCGCTGTTCTTCGAGCAGACCGCGAGCTTGTTCGACTACCTCGCCGGCAACGTGCTGCCGGTGATCGCCGACGGCGCGCTGGACGCGGCCGACGCGTTCTGGGCCCACACCGGCGAGCGCTACGAGCAGCGCCGCCACGACATCGAACGGCCGCTGCTGCCGCCGGACCAGCTCTACTTCACCCCGGTCGGCCTGCGCGAACGCCTCAACCAGGGCGAGCGCATCGAACTGTGCGGCGAGCAGCACCCGCAGCGCGCGCGCGCATTGGCGCTGGGCGAGCAGCCCGCGCCGAGCCTGCCGGTGGCCGCGCGCGACGCCGCGCCGGCCGAGGCGCTCAAATCGTTCCTGTCGAATTATCCCGGCCGCGTGCTGATCGCCGCCGACAGCGCCGGCCGCCGCGAGGCGTTGCTGGAAGTGCTGCAATCCGCCGGCCTGCGCCCCGAGGTCGTCGCCGACTGGAGCGCGTTCCGCGACGGCGCCGCGCGCTTCGCCATCGCGGTGGCGCCGCTGGACGACGGCTTCGCCATCGACGAACCGGCGCTGGCGATCCTGACCGAACGCCAGCTGTTCCCCGAGCGCGCCTCGCAGCCGCGCCGGCGCAAGCGCGTCGGCCGCGAGCCCGAGGCGATCATCCGCGACCTGGGCGAGCTGTCGGAAGGCGCGCCGATCGTGCACGAGGACCACGGCGTCGGCCGTTACCGCGGCCTGATCGTGCTCGAAGCCGGCGGCCAGCCCGGCGAATACCTGGAGATCGAATACGCCAAGGGCGACCGCCTGTACGTGCCGGTCGCGCAGTTGCACCTGATCAGCCGCTACTCCGGCGCCTCGGTGGAGACCGCGCCGCTGCATTCGCTCGGCGGCGAGCAATGGACGAAGGCCAAGCGCAAGGCCGCGGAAAAAGTCCGCGACGTCGCCGCCGAACTGCTGGAAATCCAGGCCAAGCGTCAGGCCCGCGCCGGCCTGGCGCTGGACGTGGACCGGGCCATGTACGAACCCTTCGCCGCGGCGTTCCCGTTCGAGGAAACGCCCGACCAGCACGCCTCGATCGAGGCGGTGATCCGCGACCTCGGCAGCAGCCAGCCGATGGACCGCGTGGTCTGCGGCGACGTCGGTTTCGGCAAGACCGAAGTCGCCGTGCGCGCGGCCTTCGTCGCCGCCGCGGCCGGCAAGCAGGTCGCGGTGCTGGTGCCGACCACGCTGCTGGCCGAGCAGCATTACCGCAATTTCCGCGACCGCTTCGCCGACTGGCCGCTCAAGGTCGAGGTGCTGTCGCGCTTCAAGACCAGCAAGGAGATCAAGGCCGAGCTGGAGAAGCTCAGCGAAGGCAAGATCGACGTGGTCGTCGGCACCCATCGCCTGTTGCAGAACGACGTGCGCTTCAAGGACCTGGGCCTGGTCATCGTCGACGAGGAACAGCGTTTCGGCGTGCGCCAGAAGGAAGCGCTCAAGGCGCTGCGCGCCAACGTGCACCTGCTGACGCTCACCGCCACGCCGATCCCGCGCACGCTCAACATGGCCATGGCCGGCCTGCGCGACCTGAGCATCATCGCCACTCCGCCCGCGCATCGCCTGGCGGTGCAGACCTTCGTCGTGCCGTGGGACGACATGCAACTGCGCGAAGCGTTCCAGCGCGAGCTCTCGCGCGGCGGCCAGGTCTATTTCCTGCACAACGACGTCGAGAGCATCGGCCGCATGAAGCGCCAGCTCGAAGAGCTGGTGCCGGAAGCGCGCATCGGCATCGCCCACGGCCAGATGGCCGAGCGCGAGCTGGAGAGCGTGATGCTCGACTTCCACAAGCAGCGCTTCAACGTGCTGCTGTGCACGACCATCATCGAGTCGGGCATCGACATTCCCAACGCCAACACCATCATCATGAACCGCGCCGACAAGTTCGGCCTCGCGCAGTTGCATCAGCTGCGCGGCCGGGTCGGCCGCTCGCACCATCGCGCCTATGCGTATCTGGTGATTCCGGATCAGCGCTCGATCACCGCCGACGCGCAAAAGCGCCTGGAGGCGATCGCCTCGATGGACGAACTCGGCGCCGGCTTCACCCTGGCCACCCACGATCTGGAAATCCGCGGCGCCGGCGAACTGCTCGGCGAGGACCAGAGCGGGCAGATGGCCGAAGTCGGCTTCAGCCTGTACACCGAACTGCTGGAGCGCGCGGTGCGCTCGATCCGGCAGGGCAAGCTGCCGGACGTGGATTCCGCCGAGGCGCGCGGCGCCGAGGTCGAACTGCACATTCCGGCGCTGATCCCCGAGGACTACCTGCCCGACGTGCACACCCGCCTGACCCTGTACAAGCGCGTCAGCGGCGCGCGCAGCAGCGAGGAACTGCGCGAGCTGCAGGTGGAGATGATCGACCGCTTCGGCCTGCTGCCGGACGCGGCCAAGCATCTGTTCGCGGTGGCCGAACTCAAGCTCGGCGCGACCGCGCTGGGCATCCGCAAGCTCGACCTCGGCGACAAGGGCGGCCGCCTGCAGTTCGTCGAGCGCCCCAACGTGGATCCGATGTCGATCATCAAGATGATCCAGGGCCAGCCCAAGCTCTACCAGATGGACGGCCCGGACAAGCTGCGGATCAAGCTGGAGCTGCCCGACGCGCCGGCGCGGCTGGCGGCGGCGAAGGGGCTGTTGATGCTGCTCGATACCAAGCATTGAGCCACGCGCGGCGCGAATGGCGCGCCGCGGGTGGATGGCAGCGGGAGCACGAGCTCGCGTCGTAAGCGAAGTGTCGCGGTCGCGGCTCGCGCCGCTCCTACAGGGCCAGCACCGCAGCGACGAAACCCGCGTGCGCCCCCTGTAGGAGCGGCGCAAGCCGCGACCGCGCCCCCACCCGTTCCCGCCGCAAGCGCGAGGCTGCGACCGCCGCCAACCCGCCCCAGTACAAAAAGCACTGCCGCCGCCCCCGCCGCGCCGCTAGCCTCAGCGCACCCACCACCCGAGCCCCGCGCATGCGCCGCCTCTCGCTTCCGCTCGCCGCCCTGCTGCTGACCATCGCCATGCCCACCCTCGCCGCCCCGCCGCTCAAGACCCAGCTCACCCAGCGCACCGTGCTCAACCTCGCCGCGGCCGAGCAGATCGCCGCGGCCGCCGCGGCCAAGGCGCGCGAGCAAAACCTCACCGTGTCCATCGCCATCGTCGACGAAGCCGGCCGCCTCATGCACTTCCAGCGCATGGACGGCACGCCCAACTCCAGCGTCGAGGTCGCCATCGGCAAGGCCGTGCACGCGGCCGATTACCGCCGCGACAGCGGCTTCCATCAGAAGCTGCTGGAAGGCGGCAACAATGTCGTGCTCGCGCTGCCGCATTCGCTGCCGATCGAAGGCGGCGTGCGCCTGCTGCTCGACGGCCAGGTGATCGGCGGCATCGGCGTGTCCGGCGCGCAGGCGGCGCAGGACGGGCAGATCGCGCAGGCCGGCGCCGACTTGCTGAAGTGAGCGGCGCACGCGGTCGCGAACTGCCGCTTATGTCGCGATGAAGCCCTGGATGCCCGCCTTCGCGGGCATGACGTCGGGTGAGTGCGCGGCGTCTGCGCGGCGTCGCCTCCAGACCGTCATCCCCGCGAAAGCGGGGATCCAGAGACTTCAGCGTCATGCCACGGCCGAGCGCACAGCCGCGCTGCAGTAAACTGGCGTCTTCGCGCCCGCCTGGAGCCGCCATGCACGCCGTCGCCGCCACTCTCGTTTCCGCCGCGCTGCTGGCCGCGCTCGCCGGCTGCGCCACTGCGCCGTCCGCGCAGACATCGCCCGCGACGCGCTACATCGTCGTGCGCCATGCCGAAAAGGCCGACGACGGCACCCGCGATCCCGACCTCGCCCCGGCCGGCCGCGAGCGCGCGCAGAGCCTCGCCGCGCGCCTGCGCGAAGAACCGCTGCGCGCGGTCTACGTCACCGCCTACCGCCGGACCTTGCAGACCGGCGAACCGACCGCGCGCGAACACGGCCTGGCGCCCGTCGTCTACGACGCCAGGCGCGCGCCGGCCGAGTTCGCCGCGCAGTTGCGCCGCGAGCACCGCGACGGCGCCGTGCTCGTGGTCGGCCACAGCAACACCGCGCCCGATATCGCCGCCGCGCTGTGCGCCTGCACGGTGGAACCGATGCCGGAGACCGAATACAACCGGCGCATGATCGTCGACTTCGACGCGCAGGGCCGGGCGACGCTGCGGATCGAGCGCGATCGCTGATCGAGCGGCTGGTGTCGCCGGGCCGCATGCCGCGAGCTACGGGCGTACGGGCGTACGGGCGTACGGGCGTACGGGCGTATGGGCGTGTGGGCGGGCGCGCGGATGCGCGGATGCGCGGATGCTCAAGCTTGCGCGTGCATACGTGCATACGTGCAAGCCTGCACAAACGATCCCATGCCGACGAACGCACGCAAGCGCTCGCCGCCGACTTACCGGCGATTGACAACGATCAGCGACGCCGCGCACACCCATCGCACCCGCAACTGGACGCCGCAGCGTGGATCGCCGAGGATCGCGCCGACGCGCACCGCGCCGCGACGGTCCGCGACGCACATCCGCGCAGCCGCGCGACGCCGCCACCAGGAGCCCACCGCATGAAACTCGCCCCGTTCGCCGTCTCGCTCGCCTGCGCGCTCGCGCTGTCCGCCTGCGCCCACGCCGGCGGCGCCGGCCGCACCCTCGCCGCCGGGCAATCGACGCAGCTGCGCCCCGGCGACAGCGTGGCCCTGCCCGACCGCTCGCGCCTGCGCTTCGTCGAAATCGTCAACGACTCGCGCTGCCGGCCCGGCCTGCAATGCATCCGCGCCGGCGAAGCGGTGCTGGCGTTCGAACTGAGCGGCGGCGACGGCGCCAAGACCGCATTGTCGTTCGATACCTCCGCAGCGCAGCCGCGCCAGCGCGCCGGCGCGTGGACGCTGGAACTGCAGTCGCTGGATTTCGCCGAGCCGCCGCAGGCGACGGTGAAGCTCGAGGCTGAATAACCCCGCGATCCGGGCGAAAAGCGTCGGGCCTGAAGGCCCTCCCACAAAAGCAGTCCTGCCTCTCCAGAGCCAATGCGACCGCTCTTGTGGGAGGGCCTTCAGGCCCGACGCCTTTCGTCCAAGTCGCGGCACCACCGCATCCCCTGCAACACCGAGTTGCGCCCCCGGTTGCAAGATTGCAGCCAGGACGTGCCAATCTGCAGCCATCTGTCCTGCAGGAGATCACGTCCATGACCACGATCGTCGCCCCGCGCGTCCACGACCTCGGCGGCTTCCAGGTGCGCCGCGCCGTGCCCAGCCTGCAGGCCCGTTCGGTCGGGCCGTTCGTGTTCGTCGATCACATGGGCCCGGCCGAATTCGCGCCCGGCCAGGGCATCGACGTGCGTCCGCATCCGCACATCGGCCTGGCCACGGTCACCTTCCTGTGGTCCGGCGCGATCGGCCACCGCGACACCCTCGGCAGCGTCCAGGACATCCATCCCGGCGACGTCAACTGGATGACCGCCGGACGCGGCATCGCCCATTCCGAACGCACCCCCGACGCGCCGCGCGCGGCCGGCCAGGCCGTGCACGGGCTGCAGACCTGGGTGGCGCTGCCGCGTTCGTTCGAGGAAACCGCGCCGGCGTTCCACCACCACGCCGCCGCGACCCTGCCGCAGCAGCGCCGCGACGGCGCCTGGCTGCGCATCGTCGCCGGCCGCGGCTTCGGCGCCGAATCGCCGGTGCGGGTGTTCGCCGACACCTTGTATGTCGCCATCGACCTCGACCCCGAGGCCGAGCTGGACATCGAGGACAGCCATGCCGAACGCGCCCTTTACATCCTGGAGGGCCAGTCCCAACTCGACGGCGCCGACCTGCCGGAGAAGCACCTGGTCGTGCTCGACCCGGGCACCCGCCCGCGCCTGCGCGCCAAGACCCCGCTCAAGGCCATGCTGCTCGGCGGCGAGCCGCTCGACGGCCCGCGCCACCTGTGGTGGAACTTCGTATCCAGCTCGCGCGAGCGGATCGAACAGGCCAAGCAGGACTGGGCCGAAGGCCGCTTCGGCCAGATCCCCGGCGAGCACGAATTCATCCCGCTGCCGGAGCGATGATTTTTCCTAATCTGCTCTATGACTTTGCATAAGCGTTTGTCAATCCCCGCAAACTCGACTAAGGTCACGGTCGAGGGCTATCGCAACACTGTTTAAACCAACATCCGGTTTTCAGGGGGACGTGTCGTGAAGTCATGGGGTCAGGGCCGCGCGTTGCCGTGGCTGGGGTTGCTGTTCGTTTTGTGCGCCGCGGCGAAGGCCCAGGAGGCCCCGCCGGCGCAGGGCAATTGCCCGATGCTGCCGGCGTCGACCGGGCTGCACTGGGAATACCGCGGCACCGCCGACACCGATTTCTGCCGCGCGCTGCGCGAGGACGGCAGCGAGGCGTTCGGCCTGTACATCGCATCCAAGCAACCGTTCGAGCCCAAGCGCGGCAACCGCGCCGAAGACGCGACCATCGACGGCAAGCAAGTGCACTGGTACCGCAGCGAAATCGCCGGCAAACCGGACGTGCAGGCGCGCGAGACCCTGATCGAGGTCGGCAACGGCAAGATCGCGCACGTGTGGCTGCAGGCGCAGTCGGCCGATCAGCTCAAGGAGGTCCTCGGCCAGACCGAGGGCTTGCGATTTCAGTCGTCCCGACTGAGCAGCAAGTAAACCGCCTCATCACATCGCAAATGATCCGATGCCACCGTCCTTGGGCGGTGGCATTGTTTTGCCGGTTCAGGGGCCAATTGTGTGACGGATTGCACATTTTCCCCGGTTCGCGCAGCATGAGAATCGGCCTGGCTGAACAGGGTCCGCGTCAACGCCGCTCCCTGCTGAACAGGCGCGATCGTCGATCCCGGGGCCGCCGGTCTCTCGCAAGAGAGTCGCTCAACCCTCTTTAAGGAACGACATCATGATCAAGCGACTGGGTGCGGAGTTCATCGGTACCTTCTGGCTGGTGCTCGGCGGTTGCGGCAGCGCGGTGCTCGCGGCCAACTTCGGCGGCGCCGGCAATCCGCTCGGCATCGGCCTGCTCGGCGTGGCCCTGGCCTTCGGCCTGACCGTGCTGACCGGCGCCTATGCGCTGGGCCATATCTCCGGCGGCCACTTCAATCCGGCGGTGAGTTTCGGCCTGTGGGCCGGCGGCCGTTTCCCGGCCAGGGACCTGCTGCCCTACATCGTCGCCCAGGTGCTCGGCGCGATCCTCGCCGGCTTCGTCCTGTTCCACATCGCCAGCGGCACCGGCAGCTTCAGCATCGACCCCAACGCCGCCGGCACCTTCGCCAGCAACGGCTACGACCTGATGTCGCCGGGCGGCTATTCGGCGGCCTCGGCGTTCCTGACCGAAGTGGTGATGACCGCGATGTTCCTGGTGATCATCCTCGGCGCGACCCACAAGAACGCGCCGGCCGGCTTCGCCCCGATCGCGATCGGCCTGGGCCTGACCCTGATCCACCTGATCAGCATCCCGGTGACCAACACCTCGGTGAACCCGGCCCGCTCCACCGGCGTGGCGCTGTTCGCCGGCGCCGCGGCGCTGAGCCAGTTGTGGATGTTCTGGGTGGCGCCGATCCTCGGCGGCCTGATCGGCGGCGCGGTGTATCGCTGGCTGGGCAAGGACGATTGATCGTTCGCCTGCGTCGAAGAAAGCCGCGCCGATGCGCGGCTTTTTTCTTGGCGGATCGTCACTCGTAATCACGAGACGGCGTGCAGGTCCGCGTGCCGCGGTGGCTTGCTCGATTGCGGGTGAAGACAAGCGAACATCCGACGCTTCCGTCAGCGAGCGGCCGGCGCGTCCAGGCCAACGCATCGGCCTCGCGCAGCCGGCCCGAGTCGACATCCGCGAAATTGCGCGCCACGCGGAAAAATGCGGCGCGCAACGAGAAGGCCACGCCGAAACGTGGCCTTCCTGCTTTGCCTTCGTGCCCGGCCTCGTTCTCGCGCCGCAACCGCGCGCCTTAGAACTTGCCTTCCTGGAAATCTACGAACGCCTGCATGATTTCCTGCTTGGTGTTCATCACGAACGGGCCGTAGCGCGCCACCGGCTCGCGCAGCGGGCGGCCGGCGACCACGATCAGGCGGCTGCCGCGGCCGCCGTCGGCGAGCTTGAGCGTCGAACCGCCGGCGAGCACCGCCATTTCCTGCGCCTCGACGATGCGCGCATCGTCGCCGTCGCCGAGCGATACGCCGCCCTCGTAGACGTAGGCGAACGCGTTGTGGCCTTCGGGCAGTTCGTATTCCCAGGCCGCGCCGGACTGCAGTTCGACGTCGATGTAGACCGGGTCGGTCGCCGGCTGGCGGATCGGCCCGCGCACGTCGCCGATCTGCCCGGCGATCAGCTTGACCTGCACGCCTGCGGCCGGCGCGAGCTGGACGATGCGCTCCGGCGCGAACTCCTGGTACTTGGGCTCGGTCATCTTCTCGCGCGCCGGCAGGTTCACCCACAGCTGGAAGCCGCGCATGCGGCCTTCTTCCTGCTCGGGCATCTCCGAATGCACCAGGCCGCGGCCGGCGGTCATCCACTGCACGCTGCCGGGCACCAGCACGCCTTCGTTGCCGTGGTTGTCGCGATGGCGCATGCGGCCGTCGAGCATGTAGGTCACCGTCTCGAAGCCGCGGTGCGGGTGCTCGGGGAAGCCGGCGAGGTAGTCCTCGGGCCGGTCGGTGCCGAACTCGTCGAGCAGCAGGAACGGGTCCAGGTCGGGCAGCTGCGGCCCGCCGATGACGCGGGTCAGGCGCACGCCGGCGCCGTCGGACGTGGCCTGGCCGCGCAGCTTGCGGCCGACGCGGGCGTAAGTGGTGGCGGTGGTGGCCATGGACCTTGCTCCAAAAGATCGCCGGATTGGCGCTGGGGCTAGGATGCCATTACATTTTCAGAACGATATAGCCAAATCCGCAATCATCCGTAACAAAAACAGAACGAAAGCGGCCGGAGCCCCTGTAGGAGCGGCGCAAGCCGCGACCGCGAAAACCCAACTACGCCGAAACCTCCGCCGCGAGCGGCCACCCCGCAGTCGCGGCTCGCGCCGCTCCTGCAGGGGGCCTTCGGCGGTTACGGCGTGGCGGGTTCGCGGGTGTAGACGTAGACCGTCGCCGGCGGCACGTTGCGCAGCACGAATTCGCCGCGGCGCACGCGCAGCGACAGCTGCCGCGCCACTGCGTCGGCCACCGGCGCGGCCGGGCCGTAGGTGAACTGCACGAACACGCCGTCCGGGCGCAGGCACTGGAACGCGGCGGCGAGAATGTCGCGCTGCAACGGGTGCGGCATGGTCAGCAGGCCCAGCCCGGACACGATCGCGTCGGCCGGGCCGGCGGCCAGATAGCCCTGCTCGCGCGCCAGCGCCGGCAGCATGCGCGCGTCGCCGAGCAGCACCGGCACCTGCGGGAAGCGCAGTCGCAGGTGCGCGTGCAGTTCCTCGTTGAGTTCGAGCACCAGCAGGTCCGAATCGCGGATGCCGGCGTCGAGCAGGGCGCGGGTGATCGCGCCGGTGCCGCCGCCGAGTTCGATCACGCGCGCGGCGTTGTCGGGCAGTTCGGCGATCATCGCCGCGGCCAGTTCCGCGCTCGACGGCGCCACCGCCGCGACCCGCAGCGGGTTCTTCAGCCACTGGCGGAAGAAGGTCCAGGCGCCGGGCTTGGGGTGGGCTTTCATGCGCGGCTCCCGGCGGGCCGGCGCTTGCGCGCATCCGGGCGAGCGGTGACGCGCGTGCCGCGGCGCACGGCCATCAACGCGGCTCCAGGCGCCAGCAACGGTGGATGCGCGCGTCGCGTTCGAAGTCGGGCGGGATCGTCGCCGCGGTGATCTCCTCGCAGCGGGCGAACTGCGCGATCGCCTCGCTGTCGAGGCGGAAGCGGCGGAAGTTGTTGGAGAAGTACAGCACGCCGTTGTCGGCCAGCCGCGCCACCGCCGCGCGCAGCAGCCGCACGTGTTCGCGCTGGATGTCGAAATCGTCGGCGCGCGCGGAGTTGGAGAAGGTCGGCGGGTCGCAGAAGATCAGGTCGAAGCGGCCGCGCTCGGCTTCCAGCCAGGCGAGCGCGTCGGCGTGGATGAGCTGGTGCTGGGCGCCGCCGAGGCCGTTCTCGCGCAGGTTGTCGGCGCACCATTGCAGATAGGTCGCCGACAGGTCGACGGTGACGGTCTGCACCGCGCCGCCGACCGCGGCCTGGACCGTGGCCGCGCCGGTGTAGGCGAACAGGTTGAGGAAGCGCTTGCCGCGCGCGTGTTCGGCGATGCGCAGGCGGATCGGCCGGTGATCGAGGAACAGGCCGGTGTCGAGATAATCGAACAGGTTCACGCGCAGGCGCGCGGCGCCCTCGCGCACCGGCACGAACTCGCCGCGCTGGTCGAACTGGCCGTACTTGCTGCCGCCCTTGCCGCGCGCGCGGGTCTTGACCGCGATGCGCTCGCGCGGCACCTCGAACACTTCGCGCGCGGCCGCCAGCAGTTCGTTGCGGCGGCGGCGCTGGTCGGCTTCGGGGATGTCGGCGGGCGCGGCGTATTCCTGCACGTGCAGATAGACGCGCGGCGCGGCTTCGTCGCTGGCGTAGACGTCGATGGCCGCGGCGTATTCGGGCAGGTCGGCGTCGTAGGCGCGGAAGCAGCTCACGCCTTCGCGCTGGCGCCAGGACTTGAGCTTGCGCAGGTTCTTGCGCAGGCGGTTGGCGACCATCTGCGCGCCTTCGCTGAGCGGCTGCGGCGCGGCGTCTTGCTCCTTGGCGCGCTGTTCGGCGTGGCCGATGCGGGCGATGGGATCGCAGACGATCAGCGCGCATTCGATCGCGCCGTTGAACACTTGGTATTTCTTGCTCGCGCGCAGGCCGGTGGCCTGGGCCAGCGCGGGATCGCCGCACAGCAGGCTGGCGCGCCAGGACGGGACCAGGCGCTTGAGCGCTTCGCCGAGGGCGCGGTAGAGCGCGGGGTCGGCGGCGAGGCGGGCGTCGTAGGGGGGGTTGCAGACGGCGAGGCCAACTGGGGTAGCCGAATTCCCAACCGCCAGCGCTCCACCAGCGAAGCCACGTTCTTCCCCGGCGCTCTTTTCCATCCCACCGCCGGATCCGTCGCGATGAAGCCCTGGATCCCCGCCTTCGCGGGGATGACGGCTGGAAGGATGTGCTTCGGCTTGCGACGCAGCATCCGCCCGCAACGGCTCGGGCACCGCCTGCAGCGATTCCACCGCCGCCACGTCCCAGCGGATCAACCCCGCCAGTCCCGCCATCGCCTCGTTCTCGCGCGCCGCGCGGATCGCCTGCGGATCGATATCGCTGCCGGCGAACACCGGCCGCAGCGCGGTCAGACCGGCGGTTTCGCGCGAACGCGCTTCGTCGCACAACGCGCGCCAGCCGGCGAAATCGAAGCCGCGCCAGCGCGTCGGCGGCAACAAGCCGTGACGCAGCAGGCCCGGGGCGACGTCGGCGGCCATCAGCGCGCCTTCGATCAGCAGCGTGCCGCTGCCGCACATCGGGTCGAACAGCGCGCCGCCTTGCGCGTACACCTTCGGCCACTGGCCGCGCAGCAGCACCGCCGCGGCGAGGTTCTCCTTCAGCGGCGCCTCGCCCTGGTGCTGGCGCCAGCCGCGCCGGTGCAGCGGGCCGCCGCCGAGGTCGATCGACAGCACCGCGCGGCCCTTGCGCACCACCAGGTTCAAGCGCAGGTCCGGCGCTTCGGTGTCGACGTCCGGACGCGCGCCGGTGCGCGCGCGCATCACGTCGACCACCGCGTCCTTGACCCGCTGCGCGGCGTAGCGCGCGTGGGTGATCGCCTCGCCGGAGACGTGCGCGTCCACCGCCAGGGTGTGCACCGCTTCCAGGTGGTCCGGCCACGAAACCGCGGCCACGCCGGCGTACAGCGCGTGTTCGTCGGGGCAGTCGAATTCGGCGATCGGCCACAGCACGCGGCTGGCCAGGCGCGACCACAGCACCGCGCGCTGGGCGTCGGCGAGCGTGCCCTCGACGTTGGCGCCGGCGGTGGCGGCGGTGGCGCGCTGGCAACCCAATGCGGCCAACTCGTCGGCCAGCAGGTATTCCAGGCCCTTGCCGCAACTTGCGTAGAACTTGCTCATGCGTTTACAGACTCTGCAACAGGCGGCGGAAAGCGGAGGCGCTGGCCTCGACATGCGTAGACAGGCGGTGGTTGTCGTCGACCAGCAGCAGGCGCGCGCGGCGCGGCTGCGCCCAGGCCACCACCTCGGCGGCGGGGATCAGTTCGTCGTCCCAGCCGTGGACGATGCTCAGCGGCACCGGCGCGGCCTGCAGCGCCGGCGCCGGGCCCATGTGGATCGGCGGCGCCATCAGGAACAGCCCGGCCGGCCGCACCTGCATCGACACCGCGCCGGAGATGTAGGCGCCCAGGCTAGAGCCGGCCAGCACCACCGGCCCGCGCCCGGCGGCTTCGCGCGCCAGCGCGAGCAGGCGCTCGATGCGCGCGTACACGTCGCCGTAAGGGCTGACGTCGCTGCGCGCGTCCAGGTCGGTGTAGTCGGGACGCTCGGCGGTCCAGCCCACGCTTTGCGCGGCCTCGGCCAAGGCGGTCACCTTGGCGGCGTCGGGGCCGCTTTCGAAGCCATGAGACAGAATGCAGTGTCCGGTAACGATCATCTTTGAGCCGAAAGTGAGGAGTGGCGGTTCGCGCCGGAATCAGGCCTCGGGTCCGCGCCGACGCCGAGCGGTCCCAGGCGCCGGCGCAGCGGCCGCCGGTCGTGTCCGCAGCGCAGCGCGCCAATGCGCGGTGCGCCGGTCGGCGCGCTCAAGCCGCCGCATCGCCGGCCGGCACCAGCGCATCGCCGCGGCGGATCCGGCCGCCTTGCACGATCCGCGCGCACCAGCCGCCGTGGCCGCGCATCGCGTTGTAGCCGCCCGGACCCAGCGCGGCTTCCATCAGCGAGCACGGATCGCAGGGCTCGGTGGTCTCCAGCAGCGCCTCGCCGAGACGGAAACGCCGCCCCTTGAGCGCGATCAGCGGCAAGCCCGAGACGACGATGTTGCGGCGCAAGGCGGCCGGCGCGACTGCGTCGAGCCCGGCCAGCGCCGCGATCGCCGGCAGGTGCTCGGCCTGGATCAGGGTGATGCCGCGCTTGCCGCTGGCGCCGCTGTAACGGTCGCCGGACAGGCCCCGGCCGGCCTCGGCCACGGCCTCGTCGACCTCGCGCATCGCCGCCCCGCGCGCCGGGCGCAGGCCGATCCACTCGACCCGTCCGGGCCGCGGCAGCGTGGCCATGAGCTTTCCTAGCGCGGAGTCGGCGGGCGGCAACGAAGGCATGGCGGAACTCCGGGCAAGGCGCGAATGGTAGCATCCGGGCCCATGCCGCCCCTGAATTTCGCCCTCGCGCCCCTGCCCTACGAGACCCGGCTGGAGCCGCGCGACCTGGCCGCGATCGACCTGGCGGTGATCCACTGCACCGAGCTGCCGGAGCTGGCGACCGCGCGCGAGTACGGCGAGCGCGTGCTGTATCCGGCCTCGGGCACCGGCAACAGCGGCCACTACTACATCGACCGCGACGGCGCGGTGCTGCGCTACGTCGCCGACGAGCGCATCGCCCACCATGTGCGCGGCTACAACCCGCGTTCGATCGGGATCGAGCTGGTCAACGCCGGGCGCTATCCGCACTGGCTGGATTCGCGCCACCAGGCGATGGACGAGCCCTACCCCGCCGCGCAGATCGACGCGCTGCTGGCGCTGCTGGCCGACCTGCGCGCGCGGCTGCCGTCGCTGCGCTGGATCGCCGGCCACGAAGACCTCGACACCGCCACCGTCGAAGCCAGCGACGATCCGGCCGTGCAGGTGCCGCGCAAGCGCGATCCCGGCCCGCGTTTCCCGTGGCCGCAGGTGCTGGCCGGCTGCGGCCTGGAGCGCCTGCGGCCCTGAGCCGGCCGCGTCGCCGCGAGCGCCGCGCCGAC
>NZ_LXSD01000409.1:0-3529 GCF_017168095.1 Lysobacter enzymogenes
GCTGAGGCGGCCGCCGCGCAACGCTGCGGTGCGCGGCCCGCGACGCGCGCCCGCCCGGGCGCGCCCCGGCTGCCGCTACAATCGCCCGGTGCGCCTCCTCCTCCAACAACGGCCCGACGGCCACGAAGCTCCGCGCTTCGTGCAACTGATGCTGCAGCCCGACTTGCTCGGCGGCTGGACGCTGGTGCGCGAAAGCGGCCAGATCGGCGGCCGCAGCACGGTCCGGCGCGAGCAGTTCCTCGACCGCGACAGCGCCTTCGCCGCGCTGGAGCAGGCCCGCGACCAACAGCTCAAGCGCGGCTTCCAGCTGATGTTCAGCCAGGGCGCCGAAGCGCCGCGATGAGGCAGAGCGCGGCGCCGCCGGCCCGGGTGGGACAAACCGCCACTGCCGCCCCTGCGCGGCGACACCCACACTGCCCGCCGCTGTGCCGCGTCGCGCTCCGACGCCCCGCCCCGCTCCAACGCTCCTACCGCCCCGACTTCCCGAACTGAAACCACGGCCCTCGCCCGACCCATGTCCAGCCAGCCCCTCGCCAACGATCGCTTCCTGCGCGCCCTGCGCCGCCAACCCGTCGACCGCACCCCGGTGTGGCTGATGCGCCAGGCCGGCCGCTACCTGCCCGAGTACCGCGCCACCCGCGCCCAGGCCGGCAGCTTCCTCAACCTGGCCAAGAACCCGGAACTGGCCTGCGAAGTCACCCTGCAGCCGCTGCGCCGGTTCCCGCTCGATGCGGCGATCCTGTTCTCCGACATCCTCACCGTGCCCGACGCGATGGGCCTGGGCCTGTACTTCGCCGACGGCGAAGGCCCGAAGTTCGAGCGCCCGATCCGCTCGGCCGCCGACATCGACAGGCTCGGCGTGCCGGACATGGAAACCGACCTGCGCTACGTGATGGACGCGGTGCGCACCATCCGCCGCGAGTTGAACGGCTCGGTGCCGCTGATCGGCTTCTCCGGCAGCCCGTGGACGATCGCCTGCTACATGGTCGAAGGCGGCGGCAGCGACAACTATTCCAAGGTCAAGTCGCTCGCGCTCAACGACCCGGCGGCGATGCACAAGCTGCTCGGCGTGGTCACCGACGCGGTGATCGCGTACCTCAAGGCCCAGCACGCCGCCGGCGCGCAGGCGCTGCAGGTGTTCGACACCTGGGGCGGGGTGTTGTCGCCGTCGATGTACCGCGAGTTCTCGCTGCGCTATCTGCAGCGCATCGCCGCCGAACTGCCGCGCGGCGACGGCGAGACCCGCGCGCCGCTGATCCTGTTCGGCAAGGGCAACGATCCGTACCTGGACGAGCTGGCCGCCAGCGGCGCCGAGGCGGTCGGCGTGGACTGGACCATCGGCCTGGGCGACGCGGCGCGCCGCATCGCCGGGCGCACCGCGCTGCAGGGCAATCTCGACCCGGTGACGCTGTACGCCTCGCCCGAAGCGATCCGCCGCGAAGTCGGCCGCGCGCTCGAGGACTACCGCGCCGGCAACGGCGGTTCGCGCGAAGGCCACGTGTTCAACCTCGGCCACGGCCTGTCGCCGGACATGTCGCCCGAGCATGTCGGCGCGCTGGTCGCGGCGGTGCATGAGTTGAGCGCGCGCTGAGGCGCTCGCGGCTGCGACGAAAGAACCGGCGCCTGGCGCCGGTTTTTTTGAACGTATCCACGCGATCCTCAACATCGGCTCGCAACGGTTCGCACAACCAGTCAATACGCAGTGCGTATTGCGCCGCAGCACGCGCGAAACTCATGAGATATCGTCATATCCGATCCGGCCATGCTGCGGATTCGACTGCGGTTTCCGAGCCTAGAGTGGGTAGTCGCGCCGGCCGGCGCGGCCCCGTCCAGCAGGAACCCGAGCATGCGATCCAACCTTATCCAGGCGTTGCGCGCCGCTGCAGTCCTCGCCCTGTCGCTGTGTTCGCCGCTCGCCGGCGCGCAAGCGCCGTTGCTGAGCGTCGACTACGAAACCGGCACGCCCGACTCGGGCGTCGCCGAACTCACCTTGAGCAACGCCAGCGCCGCCGACGCCGAGTTCGTGACCGCCGATCTTCGCCGTTACCCGAGTCGCTTCGCCATCGGCCACAAGGTCGTGCTCGACGATCCGGCCTACGTCTCCGACGGCGCGCCGCGCAGCGAAGCGGCGAGCAACCGCGCCGCCAACGGCACGTATCGCCCGGGCGACCATCGCCGCTACACCGTGAGCGTGCTGCTCAAGGACTGGGAAGACTGGAACCAGGTCAGCGCGCCGCTGGATATCATCTGGCAGTTCAAGCACGTAAGCGGCGGGCCAGATTTTTCAATCGGAGTGAAGCGCAACGCGTTGGTCCTGCGTTACGGCGCCAGCGGCCAGGTCACCCTGATCGACGACATCCGCCCCTACGACAACCGCTGGATCGACCTGCGCATGGACGTGCTGTGGTCGCGCACGAGCGATGGCTACTTCACCGCCGACGTGCGCCTGGACGGCGAAACCGACTACGTCCGCAAGGCCGACTTGCGCGGTCTGGCTACGTTCGATCCGCGTTTCGCCGGCGAATTCGGTTATCTCAAGTGGGGCCTGTACCGGGCCGATTCGCGCAGCGCTAACGGCGACGCGCGCATCCGCGTAGCCTACCACGACGACATCGCGGCCATCGCATTGCCGTGAAATCCGGCCGGCGATGCGCCTAATGCAGATGCACCGCCAGCCACAGCGAGCCTTCGGCGACCCGCCGCACCGTATGCGGCGTGCCCGCGGGCAGGAACAGATAATCGCCGACGCGCAAGATCACGGTTGCGCCGGCGACATCGAGCTCGGCCTCGCCTTGCAGCAACGCCACCCACTCGTCCTGCGGCTGGGTGTAGCGCGTCGGCTGGATGCGCGCGGAGCTGACGATGCGTTCGACCACGAGATTGCGGTGGCTCAGCAGCGCCTCGAAGCGCTCGCCGTCGATCGGCGCTTGCGCATCGGCGAACAGATTTCCGATCTGCATGATCTGCGGTGACTCCCTGTAGGAGCGGCGCGAGCCGCGACCGCGAACATTCAACTACAACGCAGGCTTGCGGGTGCGGACGGCAGTCACGCGAACGCGAGGCGGCTGGGCGCGGACGGCGATGGGCGGCTTGCGTCGTCGGCGCGGTGGCGCGGTCGCGGCTTGCGCCGCTCCTACAGGGGGCTGGCGATGCCGCGCGCGCTACCTGTAGGAGCGGCGCGAGCCGCGACCGCGGACATTCAACTGTTGCGAACGTTGCGGGTGCGCGCGGCAGTCACGCGAATGCGAAGCGGTCGGGCGCGGACGGCGATGGGCGGTTTGCGTCGTCGGGGCGGTGGCGCGGTCGCGGCTTGCGCCGCTCCTACAGGGGGCTGGCGATGCGGCCTGCGCTACCTGTAGGAGCGGCGCGAGCCGCGACCGCGAAGATTCAACTATTGCGAACGTTGCCAGTGGGCGCGGGAGTCTCGCGAGCGCGAGGCGGCTGGGCACTGACGGCGACGGGCGGTTTGCGTCGTCGGCGCGGTGGCGCGGTCGCGGCTTGCGCCGCTCCTACAGGGGGCTGGCGATGC
>NZ_LXSD01000409.1:3579-5179 GCF_017168095.1 Lysobacter enzymogenes
GTCGTCGGCGCGGTGGCGCGGTCGCGGCTTGCGCCGCTCCTACAGGGGGCTGGCGATGCCGCGGGCGCTACCTGTAGGAGCGGCGCGAGCCGCGACCGCGAACGTTCAACTATTGCGAGCGTTGCGGGAGCGCGCGGCAGTCACGCGAATGCGAAGCGGTTGGGCGCGGACGGCGACAGGCGACTTGCGTCGTCGGCGCGGTGGCGCGGTCGCGGCTTGCGCCGCTCCTACAGGGGGCTGGCGATGCGGCCTGCGCTACCTGTAGGAGCGGCGCGAGCCGCGGCCGCGAAGATTCAACTATTGCGAACGTTGCCAGTGGGCGCGGGAGTCTCGCAAGCGCGAGGCGGCTGGGCGCGGATGGCGATGGGCGGTTTGCGTCGTCGGCACGGTGGCGCGGTCGCGGCTTGCGCCGCTCCTACAGGGGGCTGGCGATGCCGCGGGCGCTATCTGCAGGAGCGGCGCGAGCCGCGACCGCGACGGTTCGGCTGTAGCGAAACCTGGTGGATGGGGGCGGGCGGGCGCCGCGTCAGCCGCGCGGCGCGGTCAGTTCGTCCAGCGCGTCGGCCAGCATCGCGCCGGTCACGGGTTTGCGCAGGAAGCGGTCGAAGCCGGCGGCGGCGGCTTGCGGTTCGGCGTCGGCGTCGGCGCGCGCGGTCACCGCGACCAGCGGTTGGGCGAAGTCTTGCGCGCGCAGTTGCCGGGCGAGGTCGAGGCCGTTGATGCCGGGCAGGTCGAGGTCGAGCAGGGCGATGTCGTAGCGCGCGGTGGCGGTTTCGGCCAAGGCCGCCAGGCCGTTGCCGACGTGGGTGACGCGGTGGCCCTGCGCACGCAGCAGGCCGGCGATCACTTCGGCCACGGTGGCGTCGTCTTCCACCAGCAGGATCGCCAGCGGCCCCGCGTGCGGCCGCGGCAGGTGGGAGGCCGCGCCGCCGGCGCCGGCCGGCGGCTCGGCGTTGGCCAGCGGCAGGTCGAACACGAAACGCGCGCCCTGGCCGGGTTCGCTGTAGACCGCGATCTGCCCGTCCATCGCCGCGGCCAGTTCCTGGCTGATCGCCAACCCCAATCCGCTGCCGCCGTAGCGCGCCGCGGTGCGCGCGCCTTCGGCCTGCTCGAAGCGGCGGAACAGGCGCTGCTTCTGTTCTTCGTTGAGGCCCGGGCCGGTGTCGCTGACTTCGAAGCGCACGCCCTGCGGGGTCAACCGCTGCACGCGCAGGCTCACCGCGCCGACGTCGGTGAACTTGATCGCATTGCCGAGCAGGTTCAGCAGCACCTGGCAGACCCGGCTGCTGTCGCCGCGCAAGCCGCGCGGCGCATCGGCGGCCACGTCCACGTCGAAGCGCAGGCCGCGCTGCTGCGCCAGCGGCCGCATCAGGTCGGCGGCTTGCGCGACCAATGCGCGAACGTCGAACGGTTCGTGCGCGAGTTCGAGCTTGCCCGATTCGATCCGGGCCAGGTCGAGCGCGTCGTTGACCAAACGCAAGAGGTGTTCGCCGGCGCGGCGGATCGATTCGGTATAGCCGCGCTGCTTCTGGTCCAGCGGCGTATCCAGCAACAGCTCGCTCATCCCCAGCACGCCGGTCATCGGCGTGCGCACCTCGTG
>NZ_LXSD01000410.1:0-4427 GCF_017168095.1 Lysobacter enzymogenes
CCGCGGCCGCGACCGGCAGTTTGTTGCCCGAAGAACCGCCACCGGCAGGCGCTGCGGTCGCGGCCGCCGCTGCAGCAGGCGGCGTCGCGGTGGCCAGATCGGCTTGCGCCGGCGCCCACGGCGCGGCGGACGCGGCCGCCACCTGGGTGCTCGCGCCGAAGGTGTAGCGCAAGCCGGCCTGGACCGAGTGGGCCTGATCGTCGCCGCTCAAGTCCGCGCGGTATTCCACGAAGCCGGTGGCGGCGGGCGTGAACGCATAGGTCAGGCCCGCGCCCGCGTTGATCCGGTTGCGGTCCGGCGAGAAGCCGGTGATCGCGAACCCGGGCACCTGCGCCGCGGCGAAGTGGTTCTGGGTGCGCGGCGCGTCGTCGGTCAGATCGTGCAGATAGCGGATGTCGAAGGTCGGACGCAGGCGCCCGGCCTTGCCGACGAAACGCACGCCCGCGCCGAGCGTGGTGGTGCGGTAGTCCTTGCCCTCCACGCGCAGGTTGGCGGGGCCTGCGCCGGTCTCGGTCACATCGTCCAGGCTCAGGCGGCTGTGGTAGACGCCGACCAGCGGCTCGATGCTCGCGCTCGGCGTTTCGAAACGCCAGCCCGCTTCGGCCATCGCGTACCAGCCGTCGGCATCGGCGTCGGCCCGGGCGGTGCGGTCGAACACGCCGACGTGGACCGGACGGGTGACATCGAAGCTGCTCTTGGCGTAACCGGCCGCGCCTTGCACCCACGGACCGCCGTCGGGCCGCGGCGCGTAGCTGAAGTGGACGCCGAGGTACCACTGGTCGCCGTCCGCGCGGTCGCCGCGGCGCGGCACGTCGAAGTCCGACCTGGCCATGCCGAGATGGCCGCCGGCGCGGAAGCCTTCGCCGAACGGCGCGTCCGCGCCGACGGTCAGGCCCCACAGGTTGTTGTCGATGTCGGCCAGCGTGCCGTTGCCCTGGAACGCGGCGTCGCCGCCGAAGCCGGTGGCCCACGCGGTGAAGCCGGCGCCGGCGCGCTCGGTGCGGCCGACGTCGAGTTGCTGGCCGACGCTGCGCTGCAGGCGTTCGGCGCCGTAACGCGAGGCGCTGAGCAAGGAGCCGTAGGTTTCGCCGGTCAGCGTGTCGAACATCGGCACCGCCTGCGCCGCGGTGACGCCGCGCGCGGCCGCGACGAGCTGCTCGACCGCGGGGTTGCCGCTGTCGGCCAGGGCCTGCAGCGCGTTGGCGACCGACTGCTGGTTGGCCGGCAGTCCCGGGAACTCGTTGAAGCGGTTGGCCTCCTCCAGGCGCAGGAACACGTCGTTGCCTTGGGTGAACAAGCTCGCGGCCAGGAACGGCAGCGCGTTCTGGGTGACCGCGGAGAAGCCGCTGCCGCTCAGGCTTTGCGCGTCGAGGATGCGGTAGTCGGTGATGTCGGCGTAGGCGCCGGCTTGCGGCACCGCCACCACGGTGCCGCCGTTGAGCGCGGCGGCGCCGGCGACGATCACGCTGTCGCTGGCGCCGGCGCCGGTCTGGCGCAGGATCAGGCTCGAGCCCGGCGCGCTGGCGAAACTGCCGACGTTCAAGCTCGCGCCGGCCGCGCCGGTGCCGGCCGCGGCGCCGGTCGCGCCCGGAAGGCCGCTCGGCGCCAGCGTTCCGGCCAGCGTCAGGGCGCCGCCGATGCTGCCGTCGCCGACCAGGCTGCCGCCCGGCGCGACCGTGGCGTTGCCGGCGAGGGTTCCGTCGATCACGAGCGTGCCGCTGCCCGCGCCGGCGTCGCCGATGGAGGTGGCGAGGAAGTTGGCGGTGGTTGCGCCGGGCACGACCAGCGTTCCCGGGCCGACCAGGCTCAGGTTCTCGAAGCCCGCGAACGCGTTGCTGTTCAGCACGCCCTGCCCGCTTCCGCTCAGCGACAGCAGGTCGGTGCCGCCCTGCCCGTCGACCCGGCCCGTCACGCCGGCCAGTCCGGCCAGGGAACTCTTGAACACGTCGTTGCCGGCGCCGAGGTTGACGGTGCCGGCGATGGCGCCCGACGGAGACAGGGTCAGCACGTCGTCGGACGCGCCGAAGTTCGCGGTCGTGCCGGCGGCGCTGGCGATGCCCGCAGTCACGCCGTCGACCACGTTGAGGGTTCCGCCGCGCAGGTCGAAGCCGCCGCTGAAGCCGGACATTTCGCCGGTCAGCGCGACTGCGGCGGCGCCGTCCTTGAGCAAGGTGCCGCTGCCGCCGACCGCGCCGCTGAGCGTGAACGGGTTGGCGCCGCCGAGCGTCAGCGCGGCCGCGGGGCTCACCTCGATCGCGTTGCCCACGTTCAAACCGGCGACGCCGGCCTGCAGCGCGCCGCCGTTGCCGCCGACTTGCAGCGTGCCGGTGCCCAGCGCGGTGTTGCTGCCAAGGTTGACGTTGCCGCCGAGCAGATCGAGCCCGCCGGTGAAGCTGTTGTTGCCGCTCAGCGTGACCGCGGCCGGCCCCTTCAGGCTGAGACCGCCGCTGCCGCCGATGTCGCCGGTCAGCGACAGCGGCGCGGCATTGGCGAGCGAGAGATCGCCGTTCAACGCGAACGCATTGCCCAGGCTGGCGCCGCTGAGCGAACCCAGGTTGGCATCGCCGGTCACCGTCACCGCGCCGGTGCCCAACGCGCCATCGCGATTGGCGACGACCGTGGAGCCCGCGCCCAGTTGCACTGCGCCGCTGAAGCCGCTGTTGTCGCCGCCCAGGCTCAATGCGCCGGTGCCGCCGACGTTGAGGCCGCCCGCGCCGCTGAGCTGGCCGTTGAGCCCGAGGTTGCCGCTGCCGCCGAAGCTGAGACCGGCGTTCACCGCGACGTTGTTGCTCACCGCCACGTTGCCGGACGAAGCCAGCGTGGCTGCGCCGTCGACCGCCAAGGCGCCGGTGCCGAGCGCGGTGTTGCTGGCCAAGGTCAGGGTGCCGCCGAGCAGGTCGACGCCGCCGCCGAAGCTGTTGTTGCCGGCGAGCGTGAGGCCGGCCGGGCCGGCGACGCTCAGGCCGCCCGCGCCGCCGATCGCGCCCGCCAGCGTCAGGTCGTTGCCGCCGCCGATGCCGAGCGACGCGCCGGCGCCGAGGTCGATCGCGTTGCCGACGTTCAGGCCGGCCACGCCGGCGCTGAGGTCGCCGCCCAGGCCCGACACGTTCAATGCGCCTGTGCCCAGCGCAGCCGCGTTGCCGAGGCTCAGGCTGCCGCCGCCGCTCAAGCCCACGCCGCCGCCGAAGCCGTTCGCGCCGTTGAGCGCGAGCGTGCCGGTGCCGTTGAAGTTGAGGCCGCCTGCGCCGTTGATCGCGCCCGACAGCGCCAGGTCGTTGCCGCCGCCGAGGCCGAGCGATGCGCCGGCGCCGAGGTTGACCGCGTTGCCCAGGTTCAGGCCGGACACGCTGGTCGCCAGATTGCCGCCCAGGCCCGACACGTTCAGTGCGCCGCTGCCCAGCGCGCCGGCGTTGCCGAGGCTCAGGCTGCCGCCGCCGCTCAAGCCGACGCCGCCGCCGAAGCTGTTGGCGCCGCTGAGGCTCAAGGTGCCGGTGCCGCCGAAGTTCAGGCCGCCGACGCCGCCGATGGCGCCCGACAACGACAGGTCGTTGGCGCCGCCGATGCCCAGCGCCGCACCGGCGCCGAGGTTGATCGCGTTGCCGAGATTCAGGCCCGGCACAGCGGCGCTCAGGTTGCCGCCGAGGCCCGACACGTTCAACGCGCCCGTGCCCAAGGCACCGGCGTTACCGAGACTCAGGTTGCCGCCGCCGCTGAGGCCGAGGCCGCCGCCGAAGGTGTTGGCGCCGTTGAGCGCGAGCGTGCCGGTGCCGCCGAAGTTCAACCCGCCGGCGCCGCCGACGATGCCGGACAGCGACAGGTCGTTCGCGCCGCCGATGCCCAGCGCCGCGCCGGCGCCGAGGTTGATCGCATTGCCGAGGTTCAAACCCGGCAGACCGGCGCTCAGGGTGCCGCCCAGGCCCGACACGTTCAACGCGCCGGTGCCCAGCGCCGCCGCGTTGCCGAGACTCAGGCCGCCGCCGCCGCTGAGGCCGAGGCCGCCGCCGAAGGTGTTCGCGCCGTTGAGCGCGAGGGTGCCGGTGCCGCCGAAGTTCAAACCGCCGGCGCCGCCGACGATGCCGGACAACGCCAGGTCGTTCGCGCCGCCGATGCCGAGCGCCGCACCCGCGCCGAGGTTGATCGCATTGCCGAGGTTCAGGCCGGAAACGCCGGCGCTGAGGTTGCCGCCCAGGCCCGACACGTTCAACGCGCCGGTGCCCAACGCTGCCGCATTGCCGAGGCTCAGGTTGCCGCCGCCGCTGAGGCCGAGGCCGCCGCCGAACGTGTTCGCGCCGTTGAGCGCGAGCGTGCCGGTGCCGTTGAAGTTCAGACCGCCTGCCCCACCGATGGAGCCCGACAGCGACAGATCGTTGCCGCCGCCGATGCCGAGCGATGCGCCGGCGCCGAGGTTGATCGCGTTGCCGAGGTTC
>NZ_LXSD01000410.1:4477-6419 GCF_017168095.1 Lysobacter enzymogenes
GAGGTTCAGGCCGGAAACGCCGGCGCTGAGGTTGCCGCCCAGGCCCGACACGTTCAACGCGCCCGTACCCAACGCAGCCGCGTTGCCGAGGCTCAGGTTGCCGCCGCCGGTCAGGCCGAGGCCGCCGCCGAAGCTGTTCGCGCCGTTGAGCGCAAGCGTACCGGTGCCGCCGAAGTTCAGGCCGCCCGCGCCGCCGATGCTGCCGGACAAGGCCAGGTCGTTGGCGCCGCCGATGCCTAGCGCCGCGCCGGCGCCGAGGTTGATCGCATTGCCGAGGTTCAGGCCGGAAACGCCGGCGCTGAGGTTGCCGCCGAGGCCCGACACGTTCAACGCGCCCGTACCCAGCGCGCCGGCATTGCCGAGGCTCAGATTACCGCCGCCGCTGAGGCCGAGGCCGCCGCCGAAGCTGTTCGCGCCGTTGAGCGCGAGCGTGCCGGTACCGCCGAAGTTCAGGCCGCCGGCGCCGCCGATGTTGCCGGACAGCGACAGATCGTTCGCGCCGCCGATGCCGAGCGCCGCACCGCCGCCGAGGTTGATCGCGTTGCCGAGGTTCAGGCCGGAAACGCCGGCGCTGAGGCTGCCGCCGAGACCCGACACGTTCAACGCGCCGGTGCCCAGCGCGCCGGCATTGCCGAGGCTCAGATTGCCGCCGCCGGTCAGGCCGACGCCGCCGCCGAACGTGTTGGCGCCGTTGAGCGCGAGCGTGCCGGTGCCGCTGAAGTTCAACCCGCCCGCGCCGCCGACGACGCCCGACAGGGTCAGGCCGTTGCCGCCGCCGATGTCGAGCGCGACGCCGCCGCCGAGGTTGATCGCATTGCCGAGGTTCAAGCCGGCGACGCTGGCGCTGAGGCCCGCATTGCCCAGGACATCCAGCGAGCCGCTGCCGAGCGCGCCCGCATTGCCCAGCACCAGGTTGCCGGCGTTGAGATCGACGCCGCCGGTGAAGTTGTTGGCGCCGGCGAGCACCAGCGTCCCGGTGTCGTTCTTCACCAGCCCGCCGGTGCCCGAGATCTGCGCCGAAATGGTTCCGGTCATCCCCGCGTCGACGCGGATGATCGTGCTGGCGGTGTCGGTGGTGAGCGTGCCGCCGAGGCCGCCGGCGATCTCGTAACCGTTGGAGGCGAACTGCAAGCCGCTGAAACCCACCGGGCCGACGACGGTCACCACGCCTGCCGTGCCCTGGAACACGGCGAACGCGCCGTTCACCCAACCGCTGTTGGCGGTGCCGTTGACGTTGGTCCAGTTCGGCGTCGGCGCCGCGGTCCAGACGCCCGCGCCGCCGTCGACGCTGCCGTTGGGCAGCAGGTTGATGCCGTCCCAGAACTGCACGACGGCGCCGGCGTTGACGGCGAGGTTGATCTGGTTCGCGACCCCCGTCTGCACCTGCACGCTGTCCGGCGTGAACGGCCCCGGCAGCGCGCCGAGCAGCAGTCCGCGGTCGTCCAGGGTGCCGGTGTAGCCGATCAACTGATACACGCCCGGCCCGAATCCGCCGAGGTTGTTGACGTTGAGGGTGCCGTCGAGGGTGAGGTTGCCGTTGACGACGATCCGGTCGTTGACGCCGCCGGCGACGCCGAGGTCGTAGTTGAGCGTCGCGCCGCTGCCGAGGAACAGCGATCCCACGGTCAGGGTGCCGGCCGCGCCGATGCTGCCCGCGTTGAGCGCGCCGTTGACCGTCACGTTGCCGAGGGTGCCGGTGCCGGTGAGCGTGGCGCCGGCGTCGACGACGGTCGGCGACAGCAGCGAACCGTTCACCGCGAGCGTGCCGGACTGGACCGTGGTGCCGCCGCCGAAGGTGTTGGCGCCGGCGAGGGTCAAGGTGCCGGTGCCGTTGAAGTTCAGGCCGCCCGCGCCGCCGATGATCCCCGACAGCGACAGGTCGTTGCCGCCGCCGATGCCGAGCGATGCGCCGGCGCCGAGGTTGATCGCGTTGCCGAGGTTC
>NZ_LXSD01000410.1:6469-7787 GCF_017168095.1 Lysobacter enzymogenes
GCCGCCGATGCCGAGCGATGCGCCGGCGCCGAGGTTGATCGCGTTGCCGAGGTTCAGGCCGGGCAAGCCGACACTCAAATTGCCGCCCAGGCCCGACACGTTCAACGCGCCGGTGCCGAGCGCGCCGGCATTGCCGAGATTCAAGCCGCCGCCGCCGTTGAGCGCGACGCCGCCGCCGAAGGTGTTGGCGCCGTTGAGGCTCACCGTGCCGGTGCCGCCGAGGTTCAGGCCGCCCGTGCCGCCGATGATCCCCGACAGCGACAGGTCGTTGCCGCCGCCTATGCCGAGCGACGCGCCGCCGCCGAGGTTGATCGCGTTGCCCAGGTTCAGCCCGGGCACGCTGACGCTGAGGTTGCCGCCCAGGCCCGACAGGTTCAACGCGCCGGTGCCCAGGGCGCCGGCATTGCCGAGGTTCAGGCTGCCGCCGCCGCTGAGGCCGAGACCGCCGCCGAAGGTGTTGGCGCCGTTGAGGCTCAGCGTGCCGGTGCCTCCGAAGTTCAGGCCGCCCGCGCCGCCGATGATCCCCGACAGCGACAAGTCGTTGCCGCCGCCGATGCCGAGTGCCGCGCCGGCGCCGAGGTTGATCGCGTTGCCGAGGTTCAAGCCCGGCAAGCCGACGCTGAGGTTGCCGCCCAGGCCCGACACGTTCAGCGCGCCGGTACCGAGCGCGCTGGCGTTGCCGAGGTTCAGATTGCCGCCGCCGCTGAGGCCCAGCCCGCCGCCGAAGGTGTTGGCGCCGTTGAGCGTCAAGCTGCCGGTGCCGCCGAAGTTGAGGCCGCCCGCGCCGTCGATGATTCCCGACAACGACAGGCTGTTGGCGCCGCCGATCCCCAGCGACGCGCCCGCACCGAGATTGATCGCATTGCCGAGGTTCAGACCCGGCAAGCCGACGCTCAGATTTCCGCCGAGGCCCGAGACGTTCAACGCGCCGCTGCCCAAGGCGCCGGCATTGCCGAGGTTCAGGCCGCCGCCGCCGCTGAGGCCGAAGCCGCCGCCGAAGGTGTTGGCGCCGTTGAGCGTCAAGGTGCCGGTGCCGCCGAAATTCAGGCCGCCCGTGCCGCCGATGATGCCCGACAGCGACAAGTCGTTGCCGCCGCCGATGCCCAGCGACGCGCCGCCGCCGAGGTTGATCGCGTTGCCGAGGTTCAGGCCGGGCACGCTGACGCTGAGGTTGCCGCCCAGGCCCGACAGGTTCAACGCACCCGTGCCCAAGGCGCCGGCATTGCCGAGATTCAGGCTGCCGCCGCCGCTGAGGCCGAAGCCGCCGCCGAAGGTGTTGGCGCCGTTGAGGCTCAAGCTGCCGGTGCCGCCGAAGTTC
>NZ_LXSD01000410.1:7837-46155 GCF_017168095.1 Lysobacter enzymogenes
CCAGGTCGTTGCCGCCGCCGATGCCGAGCGACGCGCCGCCGCCGAGGTTGATCGCGTTGCCGAAGTTCAGGCCGGGCAGGCTCGCGCTCAGGCTGCCGCCCAGGCCGGACAGATTCAGAGCGCCCGTGCCGAGCGCGCTGGCGTTGCCGAGATTCAGGCTGCCGCCGCCGCTGAGGCCGAGGCCGCCGCCGAAGGTGTTGGCGCCATTGAGGCTCAGCGCGCCCGTACCGCTGAAATTCAAGCCGCCCGTGCCGCCGATGATTCCCGACAGCGACAGGTCGTTGCCGCCGCCGATGCCGAGCGACGCGCCGCCGCCGAGGTTGATCGCGTTGCCGAGGTTCAAACCCGGCAAGCCGACGCTCAGATTTCCGCCCAGGCCCGACAGGTTCAACGCACCGGTGCCCAACGCGCCGGCATTGCCGAGATTCAAGCTGCCGCCGCCGCTGAGCCCGAGGCCGCCACCGAAGGTGTTCGCGCCGTTGAGGCTCAAGCTGCCGGTGCCGCTGAAATTCAGGCCGCCCGCGCCGCCGATGATCCCCGACAGCGCCAGGTCGTTGCTGCCGCCGATGCCGAGCGCCGCGCCCGCACCGAGATTGATCGCATTGCCGAGATTCAGGCCCGGCAAACCGACGCTCAGATTTCCGCCGAGCCCCGACAGGTTCAACGCGCCCGTGCCCAGCGCGCCGGCGTTGCCGAGAATCAGGGTGCCGCCGCCGCTCAAACCGAAGCCGCCGCCGAAGGTGTTGGCGCCGTTGAGGCTCAAGCTGCCGGTGCCGCCGAAGTTCAGGCCGCCCGCGCCGCCGATGATTCCGGACAACGACAGATCGTTGCCGCCGCCGATGCCCAGCGAGGCGCCGCCGCCGAGATTGATCGCGTTGCCGAGATTCAATCCGGGCAGGCCGGCGCTGAGCGTGCCGCCCAGGCCCGACACGTTCAACGCGCCGGTGCCCAGCGCGCCGGCGTTGCCGAGGTTCAGACCGCCGCCGCCGCTAAGGCCGAAGCCGCCGCCGAAGGTGTTCGCGCCGTTGAGGGTCAAGGCGCCGGTGCCGCTGAAGTTCAGGCCGCCCGCGCCGCCGACGATCCCCGACAGGGCCAGGCCGTTGCTGCCGCCGATGTCGAGCGCGAAACCGCCGCCGAGATTGATCGCATTGCCGATGACGAGCCCGCCGACGTTCGCGCCGAACCCGGCATTGCCGGACACGTTGAGCGCGCCGGTGCCCAGCGCGCCCGCATTGCCGAGCAGCAGGCCGCCGGCCGACAGATCCACCCCGCCGCCGAAGGTGTTGGCGCCGTTGAGGCTCAAGGTGCCGGCGCCGAGTTTGAGCAGGCCGCCGGTGCCGCCAATGACGCCGCCGAAACTGCCGTCGAGCCCGAGCCCGCCGATCGACAAGCGATTGGCGCCCAGGCCGATGCTGCCGGCGCCGCTCAGATTGCCGAACGCGGCGTCGAAACCGTTGAGATTCAGCGCGCCCGCCGCGCCCAGGTTCACGCCCGCGCCACCGAACAGACCCGCGCTGAGCGCGTCGCCGAACTGCAGCGTGCCGAAGTCGACCGAAACGCCGCTGCCGGCGCCGAGCGAGCCGCCGCCGGACAGCGTCAGCAAGCCGTTGTTGCCGGCCGAGCCGAAGTTGAGCGTGCCGCCCGCGCCGAGGTTGAGGCCGCCGCCCCACCCCGCGCTGAGTCCGGCGCCGACCGACAACCGGCCGCCCGCCCCTGCGCCGAGATTGAGCGCGTTGCCGAAGTTGCCGTTGAGTCCGAGGATCAGCTCGCCGCCGCCGAGGTTCACCGCGCCGGTGCTGAAGGCGCCCAGGTTGTTGGCGCGCACGCGGCCGCCGGTCAGCGAGAAACCGCCGGTGAAGGCGTTGGCGCCGTTCAAGGTCAACAGATTGGGGCCGACGTAGCTGACCCCGCCGTTGCCGCTGATCGCGCCGCTCAGGCTCCAGTCGAAATCGCCGGTCAGGCGCAGGTTCGCGCCGGGCGCGAGACTGATCGGATTGGCGAAATTGAAACCGGCGAAGCCGGGACCGAAGCCGGCGTTGCCGGTGACGTTGAACAGCCCGGTGCCGAGCGCGTTCGCATTGCCGAGCTGCAGCGTGCCGCTGCCCAGGTTGAAACCGCCGCCCCAGCCCGCGTTGTTGCCGCTCAGGTTGAGCACGCCGCTGCCGTTCATGGTCAGGCCGCCGAGGCCGCTGAGATTGCCGGCCAGGCCGAGGTTGTTGGCGCCGCCGATGCTCAGGTTGGCATTGAGCGCGATCGCGTTGGCCAGCGTCACCGCGGCGCTGGATTCGAGCGTGGCCGCGCCGTTGATCGCCAAGGTGCCGGTGCCCAGCGCCAGATTGTTGCCGACGCTCAAGGTGCCGCCGGTCAGGTTCAAGCCGCCGCCGAAGGTGTTGGCGCCCGACAGCGACAGCCGGCCGGCGCCGTTCCAGTTCAGGCCGCCGGCGCCGCCGATGACGCCGCCGAAGTCGGAGTCGAGCCCGGTCGCGCCCAGCGACAGCGAACCGATGCCGAGCGACAGATTGCCGGTGCCGGTCAGGCGGCCGAGCGTGGTGTTGATGCCGTTGAGGTTGAACGCGCCTGCGCCGCCGACGTTCAAGCTGGCGTTCGCCAGCAACCCGCCGTTGAATCCCGCGCCGAGGCCGAGGGTGCCGAAATCCGCCGACAGCGCCGCGCCGGCGCCGATCGAGGAGCCCGCGCCCCAGTTGAGCAGCAATCCGCCGGTCGCGCCGCTCGCGCCGAAGCCCAGGCTGGAGCCCGCGCCCAGGTTGACGTTGCCGCCCAAGGTCGCGTTGAAGCCGGTGCCGGCCGAGATGGTGGCGCCCAGTCCGCCGCCGAGATTGATCGGATTGGCGAACACGCCGTTGGCGCCCAGGCGCAGCGAAGTACCGCCGCCCAGACCGATCGCGCCGGTGCCGAAGGCCAGGGTATTGCCGGCGAACACGCTGCCGCTGTTGATCGCCAGGCCGCCGCCGAAGGTGTTCGCGCCGGACAACGACAGCAGGCCCGTGCCGTTCCAGTTCAGGCCGCCGGTGCCGCCGATCGCGCCGCTGAAGGTCGAGTCCAGAGCGCTGCCGCCGCCGAGCGAGAGCGAGCCGCTGCCCAGGGCGAGGCTGCCCGAACCGGTCAGGCGTCCGAGCGTGGTGTTGATGCCGTTGAGATTGAAGGCGCCGGTGCCGCCGACGTTGAGCTCGGCGCCGCTCAGCAGGCCGCCGTTGAAGCCGGCGCCCAGGCCGAGCGTGCCGAAATCGGCCGACAACCGCGCGCCCGAGCCGACGGTCGAACCGGCGCCCCAGTTGAGGGTCAATCCGCCGAGCGCGCCCGCGCGTCCGAACGCCAGCGACGAACCGGCGCCCAGATTGACGTTGCCGCCGAGCGTCGCGTTCAAGCCGGTTCCGGCCGAGATCGTCGCGCCCAGGCCGCCGGCGACGTTGATCGCATTGGCGAAGCTGCCGTTCGCGCCGAGGGTGAGCGAGGTGCCGTTGCCCAGGCCGATCGCGCCGGTGCCGAACGCCGCGGTGTTGCCGCCGAACACGCTGCCGGTATTGACCGTCAAGCCGCCGCCGAAGGTGTTGGCTCCCGACAGCGACAACAGACCCGCGCCGTTCCAGTCCAGGCCGCCGGCGCCGCTGACCACGCCGCTGAAGGTCGAGTTCAACCCGGTCGCGCCCAGCGACAGACGGGCGCTGCCGAGATTGGCCGAGCCGACGCCGTTCAAGGCGCCGAGCGTCATCGTGCCGGCGGTCAGGCCGGTCATGTCGAGCGCGCCGCCGGCATTGAGGGTGAGGCGCGCGGTGCCGCCGCTGCTGGTGCCCGAGAAGCGCGCGGTGCCGCCGGTGTTGACGCCGATGGTGGCGTCGCCGGCGCTGCCGGAGCCTGCGAAGTTGAGGTTGCCGCCGATGGTGAGGGCGGCGGTGCCCGCCGTGCTGGAACCGTTGAACGCAGCCGTGCCGCCGGTCGCGACGACGATCGTCGACGACCCGGCCGTCGCCGTGCCGTCGAACCCCAGGTTGCCGCCGGCGCCGAGATTGATCTGCGCGCCGGCGGCGGTGGTGCCGGCGCCGTTGAAATTGAGCGTCCCCGCCCCGGTCACGCCGACGTTGAACACGGGTTGGAACAGCGACGTGTTCTCGATGCCCGTGCCGGTCACGTTCAAGGTCGCCCCGGCAGGGGTGCCGAGGTTGAAGGTGTACTGCGGCGCGAGCGCGCCGAAACGTATCGTCCCGATCGAACTGTTGCTGCCGTTGCCGAACGACACCGTAGGCACCAGGGCGGCGTTGAAGGTCGCCACGCCGGTCGGCACCGAACCCGAGCTCCAGCTGGCGCCGTTGTTCCAGGATCCGCCGCCGACGCCCGTCCAGGTCGCATCCTGCGCGGCCGCGATCGCCGGCTGCGCCAGCTGCAACACGATCAGGAACTGCAATCCGATCCGGATGTTCCGGCTCAAGGGATGAAGGCCTGTGGACTTGCGCTGTTCACCGCGCCATTTCTTGCTGAAGCGCTGGACCCAGAAACGACTCGTGGCGTTCTTCCGCATGGCCTCTCTCCTACAGCGACGTATCGATACGACGGTGCGCAAAGCCGTGTTTCGCGAGATCCGCGATGGGATCGATGTGAAGGGCGGCTTTGGAGTGATGTGCGACTGGCTTCTCAACTTCAGATAAACGTGGGTCGTATTTCGGTTTTTTAAGGCAGAAAAGACGCGCCTTTAATCAGCGAAATTCGTGAGCCCTTCTACACCTGTTTGCGAAAGATTCATGTCTACTGAGACGAGGAAAAACCCTCACGCAGAAAAATATGAACGCGGAAAAACCAGTAATTTCAGCCTGTTCACCAAAACTGCGAACCCCGTCGTTCAGTCTTTGGTCCGACCTCGATAACCGGTAAGCAAAACCAGACGTGGACCGCTCGGTAAGGAGCTAAACGAATGCGTGTGGAAGACCGGATGCGCCGGGCCCGATTGCACGCCAAGCTGTCGCAACAGCAATTGGCGACCAGGATCGGCGTGCAGCGCAGCGCCGTGGCGCAATGGGAAAAGACCGGGGGCAATCTCCCCTCGATGAACCACCTGATCGACATCGCGCTGGCGACCGGCGTGACGCTGGAGTGGCTCGGAACGGGGCGCGGCCCGATCAAGGCCGACGAGGAAACCTGGACGCCCGCGCTGCAGAGCCTGGATTACGCCCAGGACGAAACCGAGTACCAGTGCCTGCAGGATCTAAGACGTCTGCCTCATCAGCTGCGGGAGAGTCTGGTCGAGATCATCGCCCAGCTCGCGAAAAATCGTTCTTGAAGCGCCACGGCGAAGCGCCCCCGGCGCCGCTATGGCCTGCCGCGTTTCGGCGTACGGCTATCGCTTCGACGGCTATCGCTTCGCAAGCGTCAGCAAAACGCTAGCGGCGTATGCGCCGCGCATCGACACATTCCGCCCGCCGGCCGCGGCTTTCGCTTTCTCCATTCAGCCCGTTCAGCGCATCGGCTGCATCCGCTCACGCTGGGTCTGCGTAAGTCCGGGCGTCGTCACATTACGAACGCACTCATGGCCGCTGCCCTCGCCCGCCTGGCGCTGATCTGTCTTGTGCCCTGCGCGGCGCATGCCGCCTCCGACTATTACGAAGGCGAGGCGTTCTCGCCCGACGGCGGACGCCTGCTGTACCGCGAACGGCACTGGGCGCAGCAGCACGGCGGAGCGACCCGGCGCATCACGCTGTTCGTCTGTCCGGACGGACGCCCGTTCGCACGGCGCATCCTGCGCGAACGAGCCAGCGCCGCGGCGCCGGATTTCGAGTTCGAGGATGCGCGCGACGGCTATCGCGAAGGCCTGCGCAGCGAGCGCGGCCAGCGCGTGGCGTACACGCAGGCGCGCGGGGAACGCGAGCGCAGCGCCGTGGTCGAGGTGCCGCAAGGCGGCGTCGCCGACGCGGGATTCGACGCGCGCATGCGCGAGCTGTGGCCGCAGCTCGCGGCGGGGCGCTCGGCCAGCGTCGCGTTCCTGATTCCCAGCCGGCTCGCGTTCTACGAGTTTCGCGCCGAGCCCGAACGCCCCCAGCCCGACCCGGCGCAACTGCGCGTGCGCCTGCGCATGGACGCCTGGTATGCGTTTGCCGCGCCCGAGATCGAACTGGTCTACAACGCGACCGGCCGGCGCCTGGCTTCGTTCCTCGGCCCGAGCACCATCCGCGACGAACGCGGCCGCTATCGCAAGGTGCGCATCGCCTTTGCCGAAAACGTAGCGGTGCCGCCCATGCAGGCCGACGCTGCGGCGGTCGCGCCCCTGAGCCGCCAATGCGGCCCTTGACTCGTGCCATCGGTCTGCGCGGGCGCCGGCACGGCCGCAGGCGGCGATTTTGCCGGATCGGTGGCGTTCCCGTAGTGTATGGCCCGCCCGCCATCGACGCCGCCGCTCTGGTAACTCAGTCCATGACCGAATCGCCCGCAGATCCGTCGTCCGTGCCCGCCAATGAGGCGCAAGCGCAGTTGCTGCGGGCCGCGCTGGGCGACCGGTCGGCCTTCGAAGCGCTGTTCCGCAACGTCTCCGGCGCCCTGCTCGCGGTGTGCCTGCGCCTGATTCCGGATCGCGCCGAGGCCGAGGACGTGCTGCAGGAATCCTTCGTCGCGATCTGGCACAAGGCCGATCAGTTCGACCCGCAGCGCGCGACCGCGATGACCTGGATGATCGCGATCGCGCGCAACAAGGCCATCGACCGTCTGCGCGGCAGCGCGCATGCGATCAAGCGCGCCAGCATCGAACTGGCCGACGAACTCGGCGACGAGGCCCCCTCGCCGGCCGCGCGCGCTGAAGCGCTCAGCGACGCCGAACTGCTGAGCACTTGCCTGGAAGCGCTGGAACCGCGCCGCCGCCAGCTCATCCGCACCGCGTTCTTCGACGGCGAGACCTACGAAGAACTGGCCCAGCGCACCGGTTCGCCGATCGGCAGCGTCAAGAGCTGGATCCGCCGCGGCCTGCTGCAACTTCGAGCCTGCCTGGAACAATGAACATCCGCGACCACCAGCCCGATCAGGAGCCGCCCAGCGCCGAAGTGCGGGCGGGAGAATACGTCCTCGGCGTGCTCGACCGGGACACCCGTGCGCAGACGCGCCAACGCATGTACAGCGACCCTGCGTTCGGGCGGCTGGTGGCGCAATGGGAGCGGCGACTCAATCTGCTCGGGCAGGAGCTGCCGGCGGCGCCGGTATCGCCCGCGCTGTGGCGCGGCGTGCGCGCCCGGCTAGGCTGGGAGCAGGCTCGCCCCGCGTCGTGGTGGGATCGGGTGACGCTGTGGCGCGGCCTGACCGCGGCGACCGCGGTCGCGGCATTGGCGCTGTTCTGGATCGGACGCGCGCCGCAAGTGGCGCCGCCGCCCTCGCCCCCGGTCGCGCAGGAAGAGCAAGCCGCACGCCCGGTCACCCCGCTCACCCGCGAAGACGGACAGCCCGGCTGGCTGGCCTCGATCGACAAGCGCGCCGGCAAGGTGCTGATGGTGCCGATCCCCTCGCCCGCCGACGCCCAGGGCCGGGTCGGCGAACTGTGGATCATCGCCAAGGGCGAGGCGCCGCGTTCGCTGGGCTTCGTCTCCAACGAGAAGGCGCACTCGGTCGCAGTGCCGGCCGCGCTGCTGTCCAAGCTGGTGGTCGGCAGCACGTTCGCGGTCACCCTGGAGCCGGCGCAAGGCATTCCCCATGCCGCGCCGACCGGGCCGATCGTGGCCAAGGGCGACATCGGCGCGATCTGATCGCGCCGGTCGTTTCCGCGCAAGGGCCGACGCGTTCGCCGGTCCCTGCGTGAGCGCCGCGAGCGCTCGCGCGCGCGTGCATGCGGCGTGAAAACGCAACGCCGATCCGCGAAAAAAAATCTCCCGCGCGGTGCATCCGCGTGCAAACGCCATGCGTAGGTCCGGTTAGCACCGTTACCGGATCTCGCGATGCCGCCGCTCCATCCCTCGCCGCACTCCGCTCCCCGCCGCCGCTGGCTGGACACGCTCCGGCGCTGGGTCGACACCTCGGCCGCGCCGGCATCCGCCGAACGCGAAGACGGCGACCGCGTGGACTGGCTGCGCGCGGTTCCGTTCGCGCTGCTGCACCTGGGCTGCCTGGGCGCGATCTGGACCGGCGTCTCGCCGGTGGCGCTGGCCGTCGCCGCGGCGCTGTACGTGCTGCGCATGTTCGCGATCACCGCGTTCTACCACCGCTATTTCTCGCACCGGACCTTTCGCGCCTCGCGCGCGGTCCAGTTCGTCTTCGCCGCGATCGGCGCGGCCAGCGTGCAGCGCGGGCCGCTGTGGTGGGCCGCCCACCACCGCCACCATCACCGCCATACCGAAACCGTCCGCGATCCGCATTCGCCGGTCGAACACGGATTCTGGCGCAGTCACATGCTGTGGTTTCTGACGCCGCAAGCGTTCCGTACCGATCTGAGCCGCGTGCCCGACCTGGCCGCGTATCCGGAACTGCGCTGGCTCGACCGCTTCGATACGCTGGTGCCGGTGCTGCTCGCGCTCGGCCTGTTTGGACTGGGCGCCGCGTTGCAGGCCGTCGCGCCGCAGCTCGGCACCGGCGCCTGGCAAATGCTGGTGTGGGGATTCTTCATCTCCACCACGGCGCTGTTCCACGCCACCGTGACCATCAACTCGCTGGCCCACCGCTACGGCCGCCGCCGTTTCGACACGCGCGACAACAGCCGCAACAACCTGTGGCTGGCGCTGCTGACCTTCGGCGAGGGCTGGCACAACAACCACCATTTCTTCCCCGGCAGCGCCCGCCAGGGTTTTCGCTGGTGGGAGATCGACCTGACCTATTACGGCCTGCGCGCGCTCGCCGCCCTGGGGCTGGTGCGCGATCTCAAACCGGTGCCCGCCTGGGTGCTCGAGCGAGCCAGGAGCTGAGTATGCGCATCGCCGTCATCGGTTCCGGCATCGCCGGGCTGGCCAGCGCCTGGCTGTTGCATCGCGAGCATGACGTGGTGCTGTTCGAGCGCGATCGACGCCTGGGCGGGCATACCCACACCCATGAGGTGCGCATCGGCGAACGCGACTGCCGCGTCGACACCGGCTTCATCGTGTTCAACCCGGAGCACTATCCGTTGCTGACGCGGCTGTTCGAGGAACTCGGCGTGGCCTCGCGGCCGACGACCATGAGTTTTTCGGTGCAGTGCCAGCGCAGCGGCCTGGAGTACAACGCCACCGACCTGGACTCGCTGTTCTGCCAGCGCCGCAACCTGTTGTCGCCGCGCTTTTGGGGCATGGTGCGCGACCTGACCCGCTTCTACCGCACCGCGCCCGACTTGCTGCAGGACTTCGGCCCCGGCCCCACCCTGGGCGAATATCTGCGCCGCGAGCGCTACGGCGCCGCTTTTCGCGACCTGCATTTGCTGCCGATGACCTGCGCGCTGTGGTCGCTGCCGGTCGAGCGCGCGCTGCAATTTCCGGCGCGCTATCTGGTGCGCTTCATGGCCAACCACCAGATGCTGCAGGTTTCGGGCCGGCCGCAGTGGCGCGTGGTCGACGGCGGCTCCGACCGCTACCTCACCGCGATGCGCTCGCGCTGGAACGTGCGCGAACGCAGCGGCTGCGGCGTGCTGGGGCTGCGCCGCGACGCCGACGGCGTGTGGGTACGCCATGCCTGGGGCCTGGAGCGGTTCGACCACGTTGTGATGGCCTGCCACAGCGACCAGACCCTGGCCCTGCTCGAAGACGCCAGCGGCGAAGAACGCGAGATCCTCGGCGCCATCGGCTATCAGCCCAACGAGGTCGTGCTGCACACCGACGCCCGCCTGCTGCCGCGCCGGCGCAAGGCGTGGGCGGCCTGGAACGCCTACGTTCCCGCCGATCCGGCGGCCGGCTGCACGGTCAGCTACTGCATGAACCTGCTGCAGGGCCTGGACGCGCCCGAGCCGATCGTGGTCACGCTCAACCGGAGCGTCGACATCGATCCGTCGAAGGTGCTGGCGCGCATGCGCTACGAGCATCCGGTGCACGACCCGGCCGCGGTGGCCGCGCAACAGCGCAAGCCCGAGATCCAGGGTCGTCGACGCACCTGGTTCGCCGGCGCCTACTGGGGCTGGGGCTTCCACGAAGACGGCATGCGCTCGGCGGTCGAAGTGGCGCAAGGCCTGGGCGTCGCCGCGGGTGCGCGCTTCGCGCTGGCGCCGCACCGCGACCCGGGGCCGCGCTGCGATGCGCAGGAGGCCGCGTGAGCCAGCTGGCGGTCACCGATTCGACGTTGCACAGCGCGATCTACGAAGGCAGCGTGCGCCATCGCCGCCATCGGCCGGGCGCGCATGCCTTCGCCTACCGCATGGCCCAGCTGTATCTGGACCTCGACGAGGTCGAGCGCGTATTCGAGCGCCGCTGGCTGTGGTCGGCCCGCCGTCCCAATCTCGGCCGCTTCCGCCGCGAGGACTATCTGGGCCCAGCGCGCATGCCGCTGTCCGAAGCCGTGCGCGAACGGGTGCACGGCGCCTGCGGCCGCCGGCCGCAAGGCCCGATCCGGCTGCTGACCCATCCGCGCTACTGCGGCTACGTGTTCAATCCGGTCAGCTTCTACTACTGCTTCGCAAGCGATGGCGGCGCGCTGGAATTCGTCGTCGCCGAAATCACCAACACGCCGTGGGGCGAGCGCCACGCCTATGTACTGGACGCCGAGCGCGCGCAACGGCGCGGACGCGCCCTGCTGTGGCATTTCGACAAACGCTTCCACGTTTCGCCGTTCATGCCGATGGCGCGACGTTACGGCTGGCGATTCACCGAACCCGACGACGATCTGTTCGTGCACATGGATGTCTACGACCAGGACCGGCGCGACTTCGACGCGACCTTGCGGCTGCATCGGCGTCCCTGCGACGGCCGCGGACTCGCCCGCCTGCTGTGGCGCTATCCGTTGATGACCGCGCAAGTGGTCGGCGCCATCCATTGGCAGGCCCTGCGCCTTTGGCTCAAGCGCAATCCTGTGTACGACCATCCCCACAAGACCCGAGGCCACGCATGAACCGCAGTCTCGCTTCCGCCGGCAAGCGCGGCGGCACCCGCTACACCGGCCTGGACGCGATGCTGCGGCGTCGCCTGATCGCGCAGCTCGCCGCGTTGCGCCACGGCCGTATCCGCCTGCGCGACGAGTTCGGCGAGTTGGCGCTCGGCGCCGCCGACGCCGGCGATCCCGACCGGCTCGAGGCGACGGTGACCGTACGCGATCCGGGTTTCTATCGCGCCGTTGCGGCCCACGGCAGCGTCGGCGCGGGCGAGGCCTTCATCGAGGGATTGTGGGACTGCGACGATCTGGTCGCCCTGGTCCGGCTGCTGGTGCGCAACCGCGACCTGCTCGATGCGATGGAGGGCGGATGGGCCCGCCTCGGCGGCTGGGCGCTGCGCGCCTGGTACCGCCTGCAGCGCAATACCCGCGCCGGCAGCCGCCGCAACATCGCCGCGCATTACGACCTGGGCAACGAATTCTTCGCCACCTTCCTGTCCGCCGACCTGATGTATTCCAGCGCGGTCTACGCCGGCGAGGACGACGCACTGGAAGCGGCCTCGCAGCGCAAGCTCGATCGCATCTGCCGCAAGCTCGACCTGCGCCCGGGCGACCGGGTCGTGGAGATCGGCACCGGCTGGGGCGGCTTCGCCGTCCATGCCGCCGGTCGCTACGGCTGCCACGTCACCACCACCACGATTTCGCGCGAGCAGCATGCCGAGGCCGCCAGACGGGTGCGCGAGGCCGGCCTGGAAGACCGGGTGACTCTGCGGCTGGAGGACTACCGCGACCTGCGCGGCGAGTACGACAAGCTGGTGTCCATCGAAATGGTCGAAGCCGTCGGCGCGGATTTCCTGCGCGGCTACTTCGAGCGCCTGGGCGCCTTGCTGGCGCCGAACGGGCTGGCGATGCTGCAGGCGATCACTATCGAAGACCATCGCTACCGGCAGGCGCTGCGCGAAGTGGATTTCATCAAGCGCTTCGTGTTCCCCGGCAGCTTCATTCCGTCGATCGCCGCCCTGCTCGAGGCCAAGACCCGCGCCTGCGACCTGGCGCTGGTGCAGCTCGACGATTTCGGCCCGTCGTATGCGTTGACGCTGCGGGCCTGGCGCGAGCGCTTCCTGCGCGAACGTCCGCGCATCGCGGCGATGGGCTACGACCAGCGGTTCCTGCGCCTGTGGGAGTTCTACCTGTGCTACTGCGAAGGCGGCTTCCGCGAACGCTCGATCGGCGTGGCGCAGATGCTGTTCGCTAAGCCGGGCCACCGGCGGGCGGTGCGGCTGCCGGAAACGGAACTGATCGCATGAATGCCTGGCTTGAATTCGCCGCCTATCAGGCCGTGTGGTTCGTCGCGGTGATCGCCGCCGGCAACGGCAGCGCCTGGCCGGGCGCGCTGGCGGCCGCGGCGTTCGTGGCCGTGCAGTGGTCGCTGTCGTCGCGACGTGCGGGCCTGACGATGCTCGCGGCGTTGGCGCTGCTGGCCGGGACGTTCGTCGACGGGGCGCTGGCGCTGAGCGGCCTGGCGCGCTACGCGGCCGCGTGGCCGTCGCCGCAGTCGGCGCCGGTTTGGATCCTGGGCCTGTGGTGCGCGTTCGCGACCACGTTGGCCGGCAGCCTGCGGGTGTTGCAGACGCGCTTGCGCGCCGCCGCGCTGCTCGGCGCGGTCGGCGCGCCGCTGGCGTATCTCGGCGCGGCGCGCGGCTGGGGTTCGGTCGCGTTCGCCGAACCGGCGTGGCGGGGATGGGCCTGGTTGGCTGCGGGGTGGGCGCTGGCGTTGCCGGCGCTGGCATGGTCGGCGCGCCGGCTCGCGCAGGCGCCCGCCTCCACCGCGGGGGCGGGCGCATGAGCTGGACCATGACCCTGCTGATGATCTGGACGGCGATGGCCGCGGCCATGACCGCGGGCTGGCTGTGGCAGCGCCGGTGCGACAACGCCGGCATCGTCGACGTGCTGTGGTCGGCCGGCGTCGGCGCCGGCGCGGTGGCCTGCGCCGCGTTCGGCGCCGGAGACGCGCGCGTACGTCTGCTGGTGGCCGTGTGCGGCGGGCTGTGGGGGCTGCGCCTGGCCTGGCATCTGTGGCGCCGAGTGCGCAGCGAGGATGAGGACGGGCGTTACCGTCACCTGCGCGCGCATTGGCACGGGCATCAGGGTAAATTCTTCTTGTTCTTCCAGTTCCAGGCGTTGCTGGTTCCGTTGTTCTGCCTGCCGTTCGCCGCAGCCGCCGCCAACGCGTCGTTGCGCGTGCCGTGGCTGGCGGCCGGTGTGGCGGTGTGGGCGCTGGCCTGGGCCGGCGAAGCGCTGGCCGACCGGCAGCTCGCGCGTTTCCGCGCCGATCCCGGCAACCGCGGCCGCACCTGCGACACCGGGCTTTGGCGCTACTCGCGCCACCCGAACTATTTCTTCGAATGGCTGCACTGGTTCGCCTATGCCTGCTTCGCCGTCGGCTCGCCGCTGGCCTGGCTGGCCTGGACCGGGCCGGCGACGATGTACGTGTTCGTGCGCTACCTCAGCGGCGTCCCGTTCACCGAGGCGCAGGCCTTGCGCACCCGCGGCGAAGACTATCGCCGCTACCAGCGGCGCACGCCGATGTTCTTTCCGTGGTTCCCGCGCGCGTCGCGGGAGCGTTCCGCACAGGAGAAAACCCGATGAATTCGTTGGTGTCCGAACCGTCTTGCGTTCCCGCCTACGCGCCCGACCGCCGCCCCGCCGCCGGCCTGCTCGGGCTGGCCGAGCGCGGCTGGCTGCCGGACGCGGCGATCCGCCACGGCATCCGCCGCCTGTGCGCGCAACGCCTGCGCGAGGAACGCGCCGACGGCCTGGGCGGCCAGCACGATCTGTACCGCGCGCGCATCGAGCTGCTGCGGCAAAGCCCGATCGCGATCCACACCGACGCGGCCAACGGCCAGCACTACGAATTGCCGCCGGAGTTCTTCGTCCAGTGCCTGGGGCCGCGGATGAAGTACTCCTGCTGCTATTACCCCAGCGGCGAGGAGACCCTGGCGCAAGCGGAACAGGCGATGCTCGAGCTCTACGGCCGCCGCGCCCAGCTCAAGGACGGCCAGTGCATCCTCGAACTGGGCTGCGGTTGGGGATCGCTGACCCTGTGGATGGCGCAGCGCTATCCGTCGGCGCAGATCGTCGCGGTGTCCAACTCGCGGCCGCAGCGCGAGCACATCGAACGGCGCTGCCGCGAACTGGGGCTGTCGAACGTGCTGGTGATCACCGCCGACGTCAATCGCCTGAACCTCGAACCGATGCGCTTCGACCGCTGCGTCTCGATCGAGATGTTCGAGCACATGCGCAACTACGAGCATTTGCTGCGCCGCATCGCCGGCTGGTTGCAGCCCGATGGCAAGCTGTTCGTGCATATCTTCTGCCACCGCGAACTGATGTACCCGTTCGAGACCCGGGACGAAGACGACTGGATGGGCCGCCACTTCTTCACCGGCGGCCTGATGCCCGCCGCCGACACCCTGCTGTGGTTCCAGAACGACCTGCGCATCGACAAACGCTGGCTGCTCGACGGCACCCATTACCAGCGCACCGCCAACCATTGGCTGGCCAACCAGGACGCCCGCCGCGGCGCCAGCGACGATGCGCTGGAAGCCGCCTACGGCGATGCCTACCGCTTGTGGCGGCAGCGTTGGCGGATGTTCTGGATGGCCTGCGCCGAACTGTTCGGCTACGACGGCGGCCGGCAATGGGGCGTCGCCCACTACCTGTTCTGCAAACGCTGAGGATTCGACATGGCCTCTCCCCTGCGCCGTTTCGCCTTGCTCGCCTTGATTCCTGCCCTGGGCGCCTGCGCGAGCTCGCCGCGCCCGATGCCGCCGGTGGCCTCGGTCGACCTGCCGCGTTTCATGGGCGACTGGTACGTGATCGCCCATATCCCCTCGCGGCCCGAGCGCGAGGCCTTCGATGCGGTCGAGTCGTACCGGCTGGACGAGAAGGGTCGGGTGCGCACGACCTTCACTTTCCGCAAGGGCAGCCACGACGCGCCGGTGGAGGCGATGCACCCGACCGGCTTCGTCAAGCCCGGTACCGGCAACGCGGTCTGGGGCATGCAGTTCGTCTGGCCGATCAAGGCCGAGTACGTCATCGCCTATCTGGACGAGGACTACACCCGGACGATCGTCGCGCGCAGCAAGCGCGACTACGCCTGGATCATGGCCCGTTCGCCGCAGATCCCGGATCAGGACTACGCCCGACTGGTGGAGCGTCTTCGCACGCTCGGGTATTCGACCCGGGACCTGAGAAAGGTGCCGCAGGCGCGGCCGTCGCAGGGTGCGGCCGAACGCGGCGCGAACTGATCGCCGATCGCGCTGCGGGCGCGCAACGCGCTTATCCGCACTGTGTTGCGATCCAGCGCGGATACGTGCGTCTGCCCGCGTGTGCCGAGCCCTTCTGAAACCGACGGCGTCTCATTCTTTCGATGAATCGTTCATCTGAATTCGCTGCCTTGCAGTCGGGCATGCGCATCGGGGCCTCACCCGCTAGCTGACTAGTTCAGCCAAATTTTCGGCTTTCTCTAGTCAGGTTCTTGAATGGGTGCTCAGATACCGGTCCTTCGAGCGAGGCCTGCGTACCGAATGAAGGTGTTCGTCCGGGTGACTCAATACAACCCCGTTCTGCTTGTGTGCGACTCGGGTGCATTGGGTCTTCCAGCGTTGACCGGCAAAGGTCCGATCCAGGTAAGCGACGCCTGTGTCGCGGTCCGCAGCGCCAGCGCCAACGGGCTGGTCACGCGCCTGCTGGTCACCGACGAATGGGTGGCGCGGCCCGGCGATTTGATCTGCCGACAGTACATCCGCACGCCCAATCGGGCGGTCGTGGTCTGTTCGGTACTGCTGGAGGTATATGCGGCCGTGGTCACGCGCAGAACGCGGTCGCTGGTGAGGGTGTACACCAACGATCCGGTCGCGCCCGATCGCGTGGTGGTGGTGGTCGGCGAACGAGACCAGGCGACATGAGCTAGCGGACGACCCCGCGCGCGGTGCACATCGGCAGGCGGCTGCTGGAGGGAAACGCGGAGCGCGCGGACCTGTAGCCATTGGTGAGCGGCCGGGCACCCGCGCCGTACAAGGAAGCGCTGATTGCAGCGGCGACCCGCTGGGACCGTATCGCGGTCGGGGCGCGCCGGCGCGGCTGGCGGAAGGATCGGGCGGCACCGGCGGATCTCGCTTCGCCGCTTCGCCCGAAAAAGCGCTGCCTCCCGTTTCAATATGCTAAACCAATACGGGCTTGCCGCAAGCCCTGCCCGGTATCGTTCAATCGCCGCCTCAGCGACCCAGCGAGGAGCAGACGATGACCGAACATGCCGTGGCGATAATCGGAGGCGGCCCGACCGGGCTGATGCTGGCCGCTGAACTGGCGCTGGCCGGAATCGACGTCGCCGTCGTCGAGCGCCGCGCCAACCAGAGCCTGATCGGCTCGCGGGCCGGCGGCCTGCACTCGCGCACCATCGAGATCATGGACCAGCGCGGCATCGCCGGGCGTTTTCTCGCCGAAGGCCAGATCGCCCAAGTCGCTGCGTTCGCCAATGTGCGTCTCGACATCAGCGACTTCCCTACCCGCCATCCCTACGGCCTCGGGCTGTGGCAAAGCCATATCGAGCGCATTCTCGCCGACTGGGTCGGCGAGCTCGCGGTGACGTTCTATCGCGAACGCGAGCTGGTCGGCTTCACCCAGCGCGCGAACGGCGTCGATGTCGCGCTCTCCGACGGCCGCCGCCTTCGCGCCGAGTACCTGATCGGCTGCGACGGCGGGCGCAGCCTGGTCCGCAAGCTCGCCGGCATCGACTTCCCCGGCTGGGATCCGACGATCAGCAGCCTGATCGCCCAGGTGCAGATGCGCGAAGAACCGCCGTTGGGCATCCGCCGCACCGCCACAGGCATGCATGCGATCGGCAAGGTCGACTACAAGATCGAGGATGGGCGCGTCGTCTACTCGCCGGGCGGAACCGTCGGCGTCATGCTGACCGAGCCGAAAATCGCCACCCATGAGCCGACGCTGGACGATATCAGCGAAGGCTTGATCGCCGTATACGGGACCGACTTCGGCGTGCACAGCCCGACGTCGATCTCCCGTTTTACCGATGGCACCCGCCAGGCAGCGACTTATCGTGCAGGACGGGTGCTGTTGGCGGGCGACGCCGCGCACGTCCATTCGCCGGTCGGCGGACAGGGGCTCAATACCGGCGTGCAGGACGCGGTGAATCTGGGTTGGAAACTCGCGCAGGTGATCAAGCGGATCTCGCCGGACAGCCTGCTCGACACGTATCACGCCGAGCGCCATCGCGTCGGTGCGCGGGTCCTGCGCAACACCATGGCGCAAGTCGCGCTGATGCGCGTGGACGACCGCATCGACGCGTTGCGCGAAAACGTCGCCGATTTGCTGAGCATGGACGAGCCGCGCAAGCGCTACGCCGCGATGATGTCGGGGCTCGATATCCGCTACGACTTCGGCGAAGGCCATCCGCTGCTCGGACGGCGCATGCCCGATCTGGACCTGTCCGTCGACGGCGAGCCTGTGCGCGTTTTCAAGCTGCTCCACCGGGCGCGGCCGGTGCTGCTGAACTTCGGCGGGCCCGACGCCGTCGATATCGCGGCCTGGGCCGATCGGGTGCAACGAGTCGACGCGGTTTACTCCGGCGCTTGGGAACTGCCGGCGATCGGCTCGGTCGCCGCGCCGAGCGCAGTGTTGGTTCGTCCGGATGGTTATGTCGCGTGGACTGGAGACGGCAGCCAAGACGGGCTCGCAGACGCGCTTTCGACCTGGTTCGGCCCGGCGATGGCCGGATAGCGCCGCGATATCCGGGCCGTAGAGCAATTCGCCGGCGCAGGCGCTGGTGTGCGCAAAACAGAGCAGGCCCAAGCGCGGTTGGCCGCCTTGGACCTGCTCAGCCACTCATGGCTATTGTTCCGGCTCAGGGAAACCGCCCCACAGCGCTCTTAGCGACCGTCCTTGTCGGCGTCGCCGGGAAGAGCGCGCTCGACGCTGTGCCACGCATCCTTGGCTGCGGATTTGGCCTTGTCCCAACCCAGGCGCGATTCGCCTTTGACGTTGTTCCAGCGTTCGCCGAGTTCGGATTCCAGACGATCGTCCCATTCGCGGTCGGCGTACTGGTGGCGCGCCTGCGTGCCGAGGCGATAGGCCGGGCGGTAGTCGTCGTATCGGGTGCCTTCGTCGCGATACGGGGCTTGGTCGAAGCGCGATTGGTGGTAGCGATCGGTGGCCTCGTAAGTGCGGTAAGTGCGGTCGGCCCGGCCCCAAGAATCCTGCACCGCGGCGCGCGCGTCGCTCCATTCGAGCCTGGAGTCTCCTCGCGCCTTGGCCCATTCGCGCTCGAGCTCGGCGTCGGTAGACGAATCCCAGGAGCGATCGCCCAGGTTCGCGCGCGCGGTTGCGCCATACGCATAGGCCGGGCCGTAGTCGCGATCGTAATCGTACTTGGGATCGTAGTAAGGGCGCCGGGTGTACTCGTCTCGCCAATAGCCGGCCTCGCCGGTGGGGTCGAGCTTTTCGGCCACGCCCTTGCCCGCCGAAGCGCCGGCGATCGCACCGATGCCGCCACCGATCAACATGCCGATCGGGCCTCCCAGCGCGCCCAGCACCATGCCCGCGGCAGCGCCGCCGACGCCGCCCACGCCCACTCCGACCGGATGAGACCCGGGGGCGCCGGTGATGGGATCGCGATTGAGATCGCGCGCTTCTTTGCTGCTCGTCATTGCGTTCTCCTTGGCGGATCCGAACTGTCCGCACCCGCGCAAGATTCGGCGAACGCTCATGTAGCGCGCGTCGCGACGGAGCGAAGGATTTTTAACCTCGCGCGCTGCGATATGAAGGTTTCCCTCACCTCGACGGACGCCGTCTCACATCGAAGCTGAAGCGTTCACCTCGGGACGGCCCAAAGCCCGCAGCAGCGATTCAGCCCGCGCCGGACTCTCGCGCCCGGGCTGGCGGATATTCGGACTCGGTCGGTGCGGACAACAGGCTCAAATCGCGTTTAAAGCCGCGCAACATCGAGTCTCGGTCGGCGGCTGGCGCGCGCAGCACCGCGGCGGGGTGGACGGTGACCAACGCGCGCCGCTCGCCATCCAGCGGCAGCCAGCGGCCGCGCAGTCGGCTCAGCCGCGACGCCGAGCCGAGCACCGCCTGCGCGGCCGTCGCGCCGAGGCAGACGACGATCCGCGGCCGCACCCGTTCGATTTCCGCATCGAGCCAGCGATAGCACGAGCGCACATGCACCGTCCCCGGCTTGACGTGCATGCGCAGCTTGCCGCGGCGCTGGAAGCGGAAGTGCTTGACCGCGTTGGTGAGGTAGAGCGCGTTGCGCTCGATCCCGAGTTCCTCCAGGGTTCGATCGAGCAGGCGCCCCGCCGGGCCGACGAAGGGCCGGCCGGTCAGGTCCTCTTCGTCGCCGGGCTGCTCGCCGACCAGCATGATCCGCGCGTCGGCCGGCCCTTCGCCGGCTACGGCCTGCGTGGCTGGCTGCCACAACGCACAGGCGCGGCATTGCCGCACGGCCGCATCGAGGTCTTCGCGGTACGGCGATTCGGGCCGCGCGGACGACGCCGGTATCTTGCGCCGCGCAGCCTGCGGCGCGCGCTCGGCCATCGCCCGCACGACGGCGCCGGCGTCGCGGATCAGCGCGCCGAGCGCGTGCGTTTCCGGCAAGTGCTTCCAATACTTTTGCGGCATTTCCTGGCGCATCATGCGCGGATTCAAGCGCGCGGGATTGAAGATGTGCGCATAGTAGGTTCGCCACAGCGCTTCCTGGGCGTCGTCGGCCGGCGCATCGCTGCGCTTGCCGCCGGGTCCGAGCGCGAGGGTTTGCGCGTCCCAGCAGGCGCTTCGGTATGGCGTCAGGATCGCCCAGCGCATCGCGGCGAAACGGCGCGCGAAGAACGGCGCCACCCTGTCGAGGATGTAGTGCTCCGGCTCGAACCAGGCGACGAACGCGTCCGGCTCGCCCGGGACTTGGCGAAAACGCACGAACGCCTTCATCTTGTGGCTGTCGCGGCGTACCGATTTTTCGAGTTCGCGCAAGCGGTGCACGTCCGGATCGGTGGCGCGTTGCAGCAGCCGCGGCTCGCCTTCGGCGAGTCGCCATAGCAGCCGGTACAGCAAGCCGTGGCGCAGCCGGTCGCGATGGCACAACACCGCGGCGGCCAGGGCCAGGAATTCGCCCGGCACGCTCGGGCCGGGCCGGTGCGGCGACGCCAGCTCGGTCTCAGGCATCGCCGCGGCGCCGAAATCCAGAACGTCTTGGTTCCCCTCGTCCCAGGCGATCGCCTCCGGGGGCAGTCCCGCGCGCAGCGCTGCGCGCGCGCGAACGCGCCACTCGTCGAGGTCCCAAGGCTGCTGCAGGCGGATGGTGTGCATGCTCAATCGAAGAGGCCGGCCTGGCGCGGGCGCGGCGCCAGGTGCGCGCGCAGCCGCGCGGGGTCGTCCAGGCTCGCGCGCGGGTGGTGATCGAGCGCGGCCAGGAACGGCAGCGCTTTCTTCATCGGCACGCGCAGCCGCTGCAGGTCCGCGGCTCGCAGGGCGCCGTGGCGCCGCGCTTGCACGATACGCGCGACGTTGCGCGTGCCCAGCCCCGGCACGCGCAGCAGCAGCTCCTTCGGCGCGGTATTGATATCCACGGGAAACCGCTCCGGATGACGCAGGGCCCAGGCCAGCTTCGGGTCGATGTCGAGATCGAGCATGCCGCCGGCGTCGGGCGGCGCGATTTCGTCGACGCCGAATCCGTAGAAACGCAGCAGCCAGTCGGCCTGATAGAGCCGGTGCTCGCGCTGCAGCGGCGGCGAGTACAGCGGCAGCCGCGCCGACGCGTCCGGGATCGGGCTGAACGCGGAATAGTAGACGCGCCGCAGGCGATAGTTCCCGTAGAGGTTGTCGGTGGTGGCGAGAATCGCACGGTCGTCGGCGCCGTCCGCCCCCACGATCATCTGCGTGCTCTGGCCGGCCGGCGCGAATTTCGGCGGATTCACCCGCGGGCGCCCCGCGCTCCGGCGCGCTTGGCCGGCCTCTTCGATGCGCCAACGCAAATCGCCCATCGCCGCGCGTATGCGCGGCTGGCTCTTTTCCGGCGCGAGCTGCGCCAGTCCGCCTTCCGTCGGCAACTCGACGTTGATGCTCAGGCGATCGGCGTAGCGCCCGGCCGCCGCCATCAGCTCCGGCGCCGCATCCGGAATCGTCTTCAGGTGGATGTAACCGGCGAAGGTGTGCTCCTCGCGCAGGCAACGCGCCACCGCCACCAGTTGCTCCATGGTGTAGTCGCTGTCGCGGATGATGCCGCTGGACAGGAACAAGCCTTCGATGTAGTTGCGCTTGTAGAAATCCAGGGTCAGCGTCACCACTTCCTGCACGCTGAAGCGGGCCCGGCGCACGTTGCTCGACACGCGATTGACGCAATAGGCGCAATCGAACACGCAGAAGTTGGTCAGCAGGATCTTCAGCAACGACACGCAGCGCCCATCGGGCGTGTACGAGTGGCAGATGCCCATGCCTTCGGTGCTGCCGATGCCGCCCGTGCCCAGCGAATGCCGCTTGTCGGCGCCGCTGGAGGCGCACGAGGCATCGTATTTGGCTGCGTCGGCGAGGACAGCGAGTTTGTCGAGAATGTTCACGCCGCGACGGTAGGCCGCGGTGGTCTCACCCCTTGCGACGCGAGTGTGCCGCCCGCGGGCCGCACGGCGTTCGACCTTAACCGTTCAGCGCGAATCGCGGTTTTGCCGCGCCTCTGCGACCCGACTGCGCAGGTGCGCGTCGGCGTGCTCGACATGGGCGCGTACGGGATCTCGCTTATGGTCGGCGTGCTCGCGCGCGGGGGGCGAGGTTCCGCGGCAATGACTCTAGGTCTGAGGCTGAAGGGACTTGGACGAACGCCGCAAAGAATGCTGCGCATCGATCGATCGGCGAGCAAGTCGCTGCAGCAGGGGGTAAGATCGAGCCCCCGCACTGATCGGAGTCCGACATGGCAACGCAGACGATGCACCGTGGCCGCCTGATCGATCACCTGCAGTTGGTGGTGAGAGACCTGGAAGCTAGCCGGCGCTTTTATGCCGCGGTGTTCGAGGCGCTCGGGATATCCATCGGCGGCAGCGGCGAAGATTATTTCTGGGCCGACGAGTTGTTCGTCTCCACCGCAGGCAGCGCAGCGGCGCAAGGCGCCTTGACCGGACGCCATCATCTGGCCTTCCAGGCGCGCGACCGCGGCATGGTCGAAGCGTTCTACCGCGCCGCGCTCGCCAACGGCGGACGCGACCACGGGGCGCCCGGCGAGCGCCGCTACCATCCGGGCTACTACGCCGCGTTCGTTCTCGATCCGGACGGCAACAACATCGAGGCGGTCTACCACGGCGAGGCGGAGCGCAGCGCGGCTTCGGTCGAGATCTCGTTCTAGCGCCGCCGCGTCCGTTGCCGGCATCGCGGCGGGTGCGCGCCTCCGTGAACGGCGCGCCCGGGTCTGCGTTTCGTCCGCCTCAACCGCGCGGTCCGCCCATGACCGGCAGCACAATTCCGTTGACATAGGACGCCGTCACCGGCGATGCCAGGAATACGAAGGCCGGCGAGATCTCCTCGGGCTGCGCGGGCCGGCCCATATCGCTGTCCTGGCCGAACTCGGCCACCTCGTCGGCCGACCGGTCGGCCGGATTGAGCGGCGTCCACACCGGTCCTGGCGCGACCGCGTTGACGCGGATGCCGCGCGGCAGCAGCTGGCTGGCGAGAGACTTGGTGAAGGCATGGATCGCGCCCTTGGTCGCCGAGTAGTCCAGCAACTTCTTGTTGCCGAAGATCCCGGTTTCCGAGCCGGTGTTGATGATGGACGCGCCGCGCTGCAGATGCGGCAGCGCGGCGCGGGCCATGTGGAAATAGCCCGCGACGTTGGTCTGCAAGGTTTCCTGCAGATGGTCGTCGGACAGGTCTTCGAGGGCGTCGCTGTGCTCCTGGAACGCGGCGTTGTTGACCAGGACGTCGAGCCGGCCGAAGGCTTCGACCACTTGCGCGACGGCCTCTTCGCAGAAACGCGGATTGCGCACGTCGCCGCTGATCGCCAGGCTTCGGCGCCCTTCGTCCTCGATGCTGGCGCGGGTGTCGTGCGCGTCCTGGTGCTCGCTGAGATACACGAACGCCACGTCGGCGCCCTCGCGCGCGAACAGCACCGCTACCGCGCGGCCGATGCCCGAATCGCCGCCGGTGATCAATGCCACCTTGCCTTCCAGTTTGCCGCTGCCTTTATAGTCCGGGGCCGTGAACCTGGGCGCGGGCTGCAGCAGATGTTCGTGGCCGGGCTTTTGCTGATGCTGCTTGGGCAGCGGATTCTCGGGCTGCCGGCGCGAACCGGCCTGGACCGGCTGCTTCCGGCTCTTGCTCTTGCCGGGCGCGGCCTTGTCGTCCTTGCGCTCGACTTGGGCCTGGATATCCTTCTGCCGCGCCGAGGTCGCGCTGACTTCGGCGACGCGCCGTTTCGCGCTGGCCGTGGTGGCGCGAGCGTTGCTTTGCGGATGGTTGGGCTTCTTGGTCATGCGGGTTCTTCCTGGTTCGTTCCAAGAGGAATGAGGCAAGGTAACGCCGCATTTCTTCGGATCGGGTGAACTTCGCCGTTGCGTCGCGCATTTTGCGCACCGTGCCCGACCCGGCCGGCGGCGCCGGGGCGATGCGCCTAACTCCCGATCTCGCGCGGCCCGGTCCGGATTCGTTGTGTGGCCGTGAGTTTTCGCCGCGGCATCGCCGACATGTCGTTAACCGATCGCCTCGCACTGTCTTCAGCAACGTTCGATCTCCACCCTACCCGCCCCCGCGCTGCTCCCGCGGGCCGAGCTTGCGCGCGCAGTAGCCGCCGCTTCGCCCGGGGCTCTGCAGGCCCGCCAGGCCCGCTCGTCGCCAGCCGCAACAGGATCGCTCTCATGGCCAGCAAATCCCGCTCCACACCGCACAACCGCCGCGCTGCCAGCAAGACGGCGAAACCCTCCACGGCACGCGAGGACGCCGCGCCCTCCGCGGCGGCCCCCGGCGCGGCGAAAGCGCCGGCTCAGCGCTCGGCGTCCGGCAAACGCGCGGACTCGCGCGGCACGGGCGATGAGCTGCACCAACAGGTCGCAGGCGAGCACCCGGCCCTCACCAGCAACCAGGGTGTAGCGCTGTCGGACAACCAGAACTCGCTGCGCGCGAGCGAACGCGGTCCGACCTTGCTGGAAGATTTTCTTCTTCGCGAGAAGATCACCCACTTCGACCACGAGCGGATTCCCGAGCGCATCGTCCACGCGCGCGGTTCGGCCGCGCACGGCTATTTCGAGCTGACGCGTTCGCTGAAGAAATACACCAGTGCGCGGATCCTGACCGAAGTCGGCGAACGCACGCCGGTGTTCGTACGTTTTTCCACCGTGGCCGGCGGCGCCGGCTCGATCGACACGCCGCGCGACGTGCGCGGGTTCGCGGTCAAGTTCTACACCCAGCAGGGCAATTGGGATCTGGTCGGCAACAACATCCCGGTGTTCTTCGTCCAGGACGCGATGAAATTCCCCGACCTGGTGCACTCGGTCAAGATGGAGCCCGACCGCGGGTTTCCCCAGGCCGCCAGCGCCCACGACACATTCTGGGACTTCATCTCGCTGACGCCCGAAGCGATGCACATGATCATGTGGGCGATGTCCGACCGCGCCATTCCGCGGTCGTTGCGCATGATCGAGGGCTTCGGCGTGCACAGCTTCCGCTTGGTCGACGCGAAGGGCCGCTCCACCTTCGTCAAGTTCCACTGGCGGCCCAAGCTCGGCCTGCAATCCACGCTTTGGGACGAAGCGGTCAAGCTCGCCGGCGCCGATCCGGACTTCCACCGGCGCGACCTGTTCGAAGCGATCGAGCGCGGCGATTACCCGGAATGGGAGCTGGCGGTGCAGTTGTTCGACCAGGAACAGGCCGATGCGCTGCCGTTCGATCACCTCGACCCGACCAAGCTGATTCCCGAGGAAACCATCCCGCTGACCGTGATCGGCCGCATGGTGCTGGACCGCTGGCCCGACAATTTCTTCGCCGAAACCGAGCAGGTGGCGTTCTGCCCCTCGCACATCGTGCCGGGCATCGATTTCTCCAACGATCCGCTGCTGCAGGGGCGTCTGTTCTCGTATCTGGATACCCAGCTCTCGCGCCTGGGCTCGCCCAATTTCCATCAACTGCCGATCAACGCGCCCAAGTGCCCGTTCGCGAACCTGCAGCGCGACGGCCATATGCAGATGGCCGTGCCCAAGGGCCGGGTCAACTACGAGCCCAGTTCGCTGGATCCGACCTCGCCGCGGGAGACGCCGGCGGGCTTCCGCAGCGCGGCGATCGCCGCCGACGACGGCGTCAAGGGGCGGGTGCGCGCGGCCAGCTTCGCCGACCACTACAGCCAGGCGCGGCTGTTCTTCCGCAGCCAGACCCCGCCCGAACAGGCGCACCTGGCCTCCGCCCTGGTGTTCGAGCTATCGAAGGTGCAGACACCGCACGTGCGCGAGGCGATCGTCGGTCATCTGCGCCACGTCGATCCCGACCTGGCCCGGCGCGTCGCCGACGGGCTGGGCCTGCAGCGGTTGCCGCCCGCGCCGCCGGCCGCGGTGGAGCCGGTCGACCTGCCGCTGTCGCCGATGCTGCAATTGATCGGCAAGCGCAAGGACACCCTTGCCGGGCGCTGCGTCGGCGCGCTGGTCGACGAGGGCTCGGACGCAGCGGCCATCGCGGCGTTGCGCGAGGCGGTGGAGGCGGCCGGCGCGCAGTTCAAGATCGTCGCGCCCAAGCTGTCGGGAGCCAAGCTCAGCAACGGCCGCGCGCTGCCGGCCGACGGACAGCTTGCGGGAACGCCGTCGCTGATCTTCGACGCCGTCGCCGTGGTGCTTTCGGATGCGGCGGCGCGGCGCCTGGCCAGCGAAGCGGCGGCGCTGGATTTCGTCCGCGACGCGTTCGGCCACCTCAAGGCGATCGCGGTCGATGGCGGCGGTCGCGCGCTGTTGCGCGCCGCGGGCATAGAGCCCGATGCCGGCGTCGTCGCCGCGGAGCGTACGCAGGCCTTCGTCAAGCTCGCCAAGAACCGGCAGTGGGACCGCGAGCCCACGCTGCGAACCCTGGCCTGACGCCGACCCGCATGGCCTGTCCGCGCGGTCGACATCGCCGGTCTATGCACGAACCCGCGCGCTGGCGCTGCGCCGATGCCTGAAGGCCCTACGATCGTCCTGTTGAAGGAAGAGGCCGCGGCGTTCGCCGGTCGCGTAGTGCAGCGCGTGGCCGGCAACAGCACGCAGGACATCCAGCGGATGCGCGGCCGCAAGATCCTGGCGATCCGCTCCTGGGGCAAGCATTTCCTGCTCGAGTTCTCCGGCTTCAGCCTGCGCGTGCATTTCATGCTGTACGGAAGTTACCGCATCAACGAACGGCGCGAGGCCGCGCCGCGCTTGAGCCTGCAGTTCGCTGGCGGCGATGAGCTGAACTTCTACGCTTGTTCGATCAGGTTCGTCGAGCAGCCGCTGGACGAGGTCTACGACTGGTCGGCCGACGTCATGAACCCGCACTGGGATGTGAAGTCCGCGCGCGCGAAGCTCAAGCAGATGCCGCAGGTGCTGGCCGCCGATGCGTTGCTGGACCAGAACGTGTTTTCCGGCGTCGGCAACATCATCAAGAACGAAGTCCTGCACCGCATACGCGTCCACCCCGAAAGCCTGGTCGGCGCGCTGCCGCCGAGCAAGCTCACCGATTTGATCGCCCAGGCCCGCGAGTACAGCTTCGATTTCTATCGCTGGAAAAAGGCCTACGAACTCAAGCGGCACTTGCAGGTGCACGCCAAGACCCACTGTCCGCGCGATGGCGCCCGGCTGAGCTTTCGCAAGCAGCTCGGGCGCTACAGGCGGCGCGCGTTCTTCTGCCCGCTGTGCCAGCGGCTGTATCCGCCTGCGGCGGACACCGACGGCTAGCCGGCGCCTTCGCCGCATCGGCCGGGCGCCGGTTTGGGCGCCCCGCCCTGCCGCTAAGCGCCGGTCTGCCGGTGCGGCGCCCGCACCGGCTTGGACTCGGGCGACTTGTCCTGGCGCAGGAAGATCGACAGCACCACGATCGACAGCACCGCGAGGAACTCGCTCTGCCAGTTCTGGAACGACTCGAACCAGAACGACGCGCTTTCCAGGTGCTCGACCAGGCTTTCCTCGGCCCGCCCCTGGATCTGCCGCTGTTCGTTCTCGTGCCGCCAGCTGCCGTAACCGTGCAGCGCGAACGAGACCAGGAACAGGCCGATGAAGGCCAAGGTCAGCGAGTTCGCGTAAAGCTTCGCCCAGGCCCCGCCCTTGCGCACCGGCCACGGCGTGGGGCCCGGGTCGATCTTGTCCGGCTCTTCTTCGAACCCGCGCGATTCGGCCGAGCCCAGCTGGCGCAGCCATACGGTCAGCAGGACGTACATGCCCATCTGCAGAAACTCGCTTTCCCAGTTCTCGAACGTCGCGGAGATGAAATGCCCGCTGCTGAAGTAGGCCGCCAGATCCAGCGGCGGTTTGCCTTCGCGCACAAGTTCCTGGTTCCAGCTCGCCTGCCCGGTCAGCACCTGCCCGAGCAGAAACGCGACGAAGATCGCGCTCAGCACCAGGCTCAGTCCATTGCGTTGCCAGAAAGACGGTTCGCGTCGCATGCGGCGGTCGGCTCCGGTGAGTGGATCGTAGCCGCAACCATCCGCCCGTCGCCGTTAGCGCGATGTTCACGCCGACCCTCACCGATGCTGAACCTCATCGGCTCTACGTTGCGTAACGCAGCAACGCACCTACGCCAGCAATCGAACAGGAGAAGCGACGATGGCCAGCAAGCGACACGACCGCGCCCAGTTGAACGAGCTGCTTTACCAGGCGCTGGAAACCGAAAGCGGCGGAATCGAGATCTACCAGACGGCGCTCGAATGCGCGGTCAACGACGATCTGCGCGAGGAATGGCAGGGCTACCTCGACGAAACCCGCCGGCACCACCAGATACTGACAGCGGTCCTCACCGAGATGGGCCTGGATCCGCAGGCCGCTTCCCCCGGGCGCGACGTGGTCGCGCACATCGGCGCTTCGCTGGTAAAGGCCATGCGCATGGCCCAGCAAGCCGGCGACCCCCAGGCCGCCGAACTGGTCGCGGCCGAGTGCGTCGTGCTGGCCGAAACCAAGGATCACCAGAACTGGGAGCTGATCGGCCACGTCGCCAAGAACACCAGCGGCAAGCAGGCGCAAACGCTGATGGACGCCTACGAGCAGGTGGAAAAGCAAGAGGATCACCACCTCTACCACACCAAGGGTTGGGGCCGGGAATTGTGGATCGCCAGCCTCGGCTTCAAGGCGGTGCTGCCGCCGCCGGAAGAGGTCAAGCACGTGGAAACCGCGATCGGCGCATCGCGCGCCGAGCAGGCGCGCGAGCAGATGTTGAAGAAGAACTGAGCGCCGTCGCCGCTGCGATTCCGCATCGCGTTCCATCGCTTTATCGCAACCGCCCGCAGGCATCGCTTGCGGGCGGTTCGCATTTCGGCGGGGCCAACGCACGCAGGGCTTCGCGTCGAAGCGCCGTCAGCGTGAGCGATTACCTACTTCGGCGCTGAACGATTAAGCCGCATCGGCGATCAGGAAAATATCGTTCGCGAACGGCGTTTTATTCACGTCGCGGCGACCGTGCGCTGCTTACGGTCGCGCAGCCGGGGGACATCCTCTTCAACGCCAAGGAACGCTTACGATGGGTATGCACGCTTTCGAGACCACGCAGGAAATCGCATTGGTGGTGGACGCCGATGCCGAGCTCGCGCATTGGCGGTCCGGCTTTCGCGAGTTGCCGCATTGCCGCTCGCTGCGCTGGGATGAGGTCAAGCCCGCGTTGAAGCTGGGCATCGATGCCTGCCTCAAGGCCAACGGCCGCGATCTGACCGAAATGGTCGACGAACTCGAAGCGCGCTATCGGCGCACCGGCAACGAATCGCGCCTGGACTGGAGCCAGGCGCGCGAGCTTGTCGCCATGGTGTGGGTTCGAATCTGGGAGCAGCGGCGCAACCGGACGATCGAATCGCTGGCGCCGATTCCCGTCGGCCGCATGACCCTGGGCCTGCGCGCCCGCTGAGGCCGCGCCTGCGCAATCGAGCCATCGGGCCCGATCGCGCAGGCGCTCGCCGAATCCGCTCAACCTATCCTCGGAGAACTCTCATGCTGCACTACGCCGTGGTATTCCTGGTCATCGCGCTGATCGCCGGCGTGCTCGGTTTCAGCGGAATCGCAGGAGCGGCCAGCCAGATCGCCTGGATCTTGTTCGTGGTGTTCCTGATCCTGGCGGTGGTTTCGTTCTTCCGCGGACGCGGCCGCGTCGGGTGAGCGCAGGTACGGCGATATCGCTGCGGCGCCCGCGGCCGGCGCCGCAGCGCGTTGCGATCCAGGTATCGCGAGCAACGCCGCCGGCCGGGTTTCAGCGCTGCGCAGGTGGGCGGGCTGAGTCGCCTTCGGCCTCGCCGGCATCGGCGATGGTTGCCGTGTACCAAGCTGCGTAAGGGCTGTGGTGGACCATGCGCCGGTTGTAGTCGGGCGCCCCGTCGGTCCACCACACCGGGCCACGCTCGCCGAGCGCGCGTTTGGCCCGGTCGACGCGCCGACGCGCTTCGCGCAGCGCGTCGGTCCGTCCCGCGGCTGCGGCGACCGCACGCCGCGCCGCCATCAGTTCGTTCACCGCCTGCGATTTCTGCGCGGCCGACAGATGCGGAGACGTCGCGCGCCACAGCCGGCCCTTCACCACGATGTAGCGTCCGTCCGGCGTCGTCAGCACGCGCGGACGCCTCAGCCCCTGAGATCCACTTCGCCGACCTTGTCGGCGTACTCGCGCTTGGGATCCTTGCCGAGCAACAGCTTGATCCCGGCGAGCAGGCTGTTCTCGTTCAACCAGACCTCCGCGCTGCCCGCATCGAACCGCAGCAACGCCAGATTCGGATCGTCCTTGCCGCCTTCGTACCAGGCCGCGATGAACGGGTTCCACAGGCGGTCGATCACGGCCGGGTCGATGTCCAGATGCAACTCGCCTTCGATGCTCGCGAACACGGAATGGTCCTTGGCCGCGAAAGCCGCTACGGCGCGGGCGGGCTGCTGCAGGCGGCGGACGAGGTCGCTGTCGCGCGCGGTGAAAAACCACAGCGGCGAGCGGTCGCCCTCGGCCAGCGCGGTCATCGGCCGGCAGTGGCCGTTTTCGCCTTCCACGCCCAGCATGACCGTGCGGTCGGCGTGCAGGTGCTTCCACAGCTTGCGTTCGAGCGCTTGCGAATCGGTCATGTCGTTCTCCTGTTGGGCGCCTGCCGGCCTTGCGCCGCGCAGCGCGGCTTGGGCGCGTGGTCGGGATCGGTTTGAGTGGGATCGGTTTGAAGCGGCCGCTGTCCAGACGCTGACAGCGACCGCGTTAACGGCGCGCCTGAGCCGTGCGAAGAGGACGAAAACCCGGCGTTGGCAGCGGCAACCGCGGCGCCGCAGGCCCGTGCGCGATCAAGTCGTCCGTCGTGCCGCGCCGATAAGGTGTGCGGCTGAGCGCTCAGGCGCGCTTGGTCGCGCGCGAGCGAGCCGCGCGCTTGGCCGGCTTCTTCTTCGCGGCCTTGGCGGTCTTGGCCGCGCGTTTGCCGGCCGCCTTGGCCGGCGCCGCGGCGCCTTTCCTGGCCAGGCTGCGCTTGAGCAGTTCGGCGAAGTCGATGACGTTGGTCGCGGCGTTCTCCGGCAGTTTCGACTCGTCGGCCTGCTTGCCGCGCACCACCTTCTTGGCCTTGACCCGCTGCTCGATGACCTTGTGCAGGCGCTCGCGGAAATCGTCCTTGTAGGACTCGGGCTTCCACGCCGCGCTCATCGATTCGATCAGTTGCTGCGCCATCTCCACTTCGCGCGCGGAGATCTTCCATTTTGCCAGGCCGCCCTCGGGCAGCTTGTACTCTTCCGGGTCCACCAGTTCCTGGGCGTAGCGCAGGATCAGCAGGACCAGCGCGTTGCCCTTGGGCGCGAGCGCGGCCAGGTATTCGCGGGTGCGGATGACCACCCGGCCCACGCCGACCATGCCGGTCTTCTCCAGCACCTCGCGCAGCAGCACATAGCCTTTCTCGGCCTTCTTGCCCGGCTCCAGGATGTAGGGCTTGTCGTAGTACTCGCTGCCGATGTCGGCGGCCGGAACGAAGGCGTCGATGTCGACGGTCTCGGTGTGCTCGGGCGCGGCGGCCTGGATATCGGACGGCTCCAGCACGACATAGCTGCCTTTGTCGTACTCGAAAGCCTTGACGATCTCCTTCCAGGGCACTTCCTCGCCGGTTTCCTCGTTGACCCGCTCGTAGCGGACAGGCGCCTTGTTGCGGCTGTCGAGCATGCGGAAGTGCAGATCGACGCGGCGCTCGCCGGCCATCAGCTTGACCGGGATGTTGAGCAGGCCGAAGGAGATGGTTCCGGTCCAGATCGGGCGCGCCATGGGCGAACTCCAGGGTTGCGGGCGGATTGAGAAGGTACGACTGAGAGGCACGACTGAGGAGGCAGGCGACTGTGCGCCGCCGCGGGTTCAACCTGAGTGAAAGCCTCGGCTCGGGATCCGGCGCGATTCGCGCGGACCAACCGTCCTGGCCCGCGCTTAGCGCGATGTTCACGTGGGTATCGCCTGCGCTGAATCGCACGATGGCTAACGTGCGCGTTCGATTGCGGCGGCCGCGACCGCCGCCACCCTTCCCGCCTCAGGAGCCCGCCATGCCCTACTCCGTCCCCGCAACCCCCACCGATTTCGCCGGCCGCGGCGCCACCGACACGGCAACGGTCGACTCTGCCAGTCCGGCGCCGGGCCTGTACGCACGGACGCCGACGCTGGCTTTCGACGGGACTGCGGCGATCGATGAGTGGCCGACGGCCGACGCGCCGGTCCAGAGCTGGCACGCCCGCGCCGAGGCGGCGATCCGCGCGTGGCCGCTGCCGAGCCTGGCCGCTGCGCTGGCCGCTGGCGTCGCGGCAGGCGCCTTGCTGCGGCGGCGATAAGCGCGGGTCACTCGTCCGGCCGCAACCGCCGCAAGCGCTCCACGACCCGCTCCAGATCCTGCCGGACCTCGTCGATGCCGGCCCACGGATGCCGGCGCAGACGCTTGACCCGCGCCTGCGCCGAGTGCAGGTCGAAGGCGTGGCCGCTCTTGATCCGCCCCAGCTCCTCCCAGCGCAGCGGCATCGCCACCGGCGCGCCTTCGCGCGCGCGCAGCGAGAACGAAGCCACGCTGGTGGCGCCGCGGCCGTTGCGCAGGTAGTCGACGAAGATCTTGTTGTTGCGGAATTTCTTGGTCGCGGTGGCGATGTACTTGAGCGGCTCCATCGCCGCCAGCGTATCGGCGAAGCTGTGCGCGAACGGCTTGACCAGCTCCCAGTCGCAGCCCGGATTCACCGGCACCACCACGTGCAGCCCCTTGCCGCCGGAGGTGCGCACGAACGACTGCAATTGCAGCGAGTTCAGCAGCGAACGAACCTGGCGCGCCGCGGCGACCACCGCAGGCCACGCGACGCCGGGGCCCGGATCGAGATCGAACACGATGCGGTCGGCGCGGTCGGGGCTGCGCGCTTTCGCTCCCCAGGGATGGAACTCCAGCGCGTTGAACTGCACCAGGTTCATCAGGCCGTCGAGATCGCGCACGACCAGGTAATCGGCAAACTGGCCGGAATCTTCCTCCAGGCTGACGCTGTCCACTTGCTCCAGGCCCGCGGTGTGGTGCTTCTGGAAGAAACATGGACGCGCCGCGCCCTGGGTGCAGCGCACGATCGACAGCGGCCGGTCGACGATCTCCGGCAGCAGCCAGTCGGCCATCGCCAGGTAGTAAGCCGCGACGTCGCGCTTGCTCGCGCCGATGTCCGGATAGACCACGCGTGCGGGACTGGTCAGGCGAAACTCGTCCAGGCTCGCGGGCGCAGCGCCCCGGCGCTGGTGTGCGGCTTTATCCGCGGACCGGGAAGCGGTTTCGGCAGGGCCGGTATCGGCCGATTTTGAGGGTGCAGATTTTGAGGGTGCAGATTTTGAGCCGACCGATGTCGAGCCGACCGATGTCGAGCGCACGGATTTTCCGCTCGCGGTTTTGGACTTGGCGGCAGTACGCTTCATGGCGGTCTTCCGTATCGGTTCGGATTCGCTGGTTGTGTTGCGCCTTGCGGCCGAAACGCGGTCGCCGTCGCCGAGGTCCGCGAGCGTCTTGTCGGAGCGCAGCGCCTTCAGCGACGCCTGCCGCAGCAGGCCATGGCCGCCGATGCCGCGATAGAAGGCCTCGACCACGAAGGCCGGCGCGAACCAGCGCGCCGCGCGCAGGTCGGTGTCGTGCGGCGGCACGTGCACGCTGGGTTTGGCCGCGCCCTTGGGCAGGCGCCTGGACAGATCGGCGAGCGATTCGGCCGAAAATCCCGTCCCGACCCGACCGGCATAGCGCCAGCCGTGGGTCGGGTCCGGCCGCGCCAGCAGCAGCGAGCCGAACCCGCTGCGCGAACCCTTCGGCGGCGTGTAGCCCACCACCGCGAATTCGTCGCTGGCCAGGCGCTTGCTCTTGCGCCATTCGTCGCTGCGGCCGGGATGATGCGCGCGGTCGGCGCGCTTGGACACGATCCCTTCGAAGCCCTGCTCGCCCGCCAGCTCGAACGCGCGCTCGCCGTCGCCGAGCGCATGCGAGCTGTAGCGCAGGTGCGGCCCGGCCCCTTCCAGCACTTGCGCCAACAGCGCCTTGCGCTGCAGCAGCGGCGCCGCGCGCAGATCCCAGCCGTCCAGATGCAGCAGATCGAACAGGACCAGGGCCAGCGCCCCCTGCTTCTCGCCGGACAGCGTCGCCTGCAGCAGGTTGAAGTCCTCGCGCGCGCCGCGGCCGGCGATCAGCTCGCCGTCCAGGGCTGCGCTGCGCAGTCCCAAGGCTTCCACCGCCGCCGCGATTTCGGGAATCTTTCGCGTCCATTCGAGCGCGTTGCGCGACCACAGGCGGACGCGGCCGGCGGCGACGCCGGCGGCGATCCGGTAGCCGTCCCACTTGATCTCGTGCAGCCATTGCTCGCCCGGCGGCGGACCCTCGGCCAGCCGCGCCAGCTGCAGTTCGAACGCGCCGCCGTCGAAACGGGCGCGGCGCGCGCCGGGCAACGCGCGCGCGGCCGCGGACCAGTCGCGGTGCTGCGCCTGCGGCACTGCGACTTCGGCCAGGCGTCGCTTGCGCGGCTTGCCGCGTCCGGCCCGCGCCGCGTCGGCGGCCGGCGGCGGCGCCACATCGGCGAGCAGATCGTCGGCCTCGAGCGTGCCGGCGTATTCGTCGCGATCCTTGAACAGCAACCACTGCGGCTGGCGCGCCGGCTTGCCCGAACGCACCAGGTGCCAGCCGCCCTTGAGCTTGCGTCCGAACAGCTCGAAGCGCAGATGGCCCTTGGCCAGCTGCGCCTGCGGATCGCCCTGCGTGGCCCACACGCCGGTGTCGAAGCGGGCGACGTGGCCGCCTCCGTATTCGCCGTGCGGAATCTCGCCTTCGAAACCGGCGTAATCGAGCGGATGGTCCTCGACTTCCACCGCCATGCGCTTGACCGACGGATCGTAGGAAGGCCCCTTGGGCACGGCCCAGCTCTTGAGCGCGCCGCCGACCTGGAGGCGGAAGTCGTAATGGCGGCGGCTGGCGTGATGCAGTTGGACCACGAAGATCGCGCGCTGTCCGCGCGGCGGCGCGCCCGGCTCGGGTTCGCGGGTGCGGTCGAAACGGCGCTTGCGCCGATAGTCGTGCAGGCTCATGCGCTGTCCGGGCGCCGCGCATCGGCGATGGAGAAGAGCGGGATGGATCGCATGTCGCTTGCCTCGGAATGGGATCGGTTCGCGCCGCGGGTGGGCGCGAGGCCGGCCGCCGCGCGGACCACGCTAGGCGCGCCGGCGCTAGCGGCGCGTCGTCGTCGCCGGCGCGCGGCCTTGATGGCGCGCTAACGAACGCGCCGGCGACCCCGCGGCGACGGCCGCGGCCTCACTCGGCCGGGGCGGCCGGATCGAGCAGATCGCGCGAATGCGCGCCGGACTCGCCCGCGCGCAGCAAATGCCGGCGCGTGCGTTCGGCGGTTCCCGGCCGGGTCGCGGTGGCCGCGGCGCGCAAGCCAGGCTCCGCCCGGCTGGGTTCGCTCGCGGCCGGGGACTGCAGCGCTGCGCTGGCGGCGCGCAGGGCCGCGCCGCGGACCTGGTCGATGTCGCTGCGGCGCTGATCGATCCAGCCGCGCACGCGCAGGCTGGCCTTGCTGCCGTCGCTGGACACCACGAACACCTCGGCCTCCGGCTCGCGCAGCACGCCGTCCACGGCCTCGACCTCGCGCCGCGCCAGCGCCTGCGCCGCCGGCAGGCCGTCGCCCAGCGGCGCGTTGAGATCGAACTCGAAGCGCCGGCTGGGATTCTGGCTGAAGTTCAGGATCACGCTCTTGAACACCAGCGCGTTGGGGACGCGCAACTGATTGCCGTCCAGGGTCATCAGCACGGTCGCGCGCGCGGTCATCGCCGTCACCAATCCTTCGTGCTCGGCGATGCGCACGTGATCGTGCGGGCGAAACGGCTGGCGCAGGCTCAACAGCACGCCGGCGATGTAGTTCTCGACGATGTCCTTGAACGCGAATCCCAGGGCGATGCCGACCACGCCGGCCGTGCCCAGCAGCGCACCGACGATCGCGGTGGCGTTCATCAGTTGCAGGCCCACGGCCAGGCCGAGCAAGGCGCAGCCGCCGCGCACGGTGGTCGCCAGCAGGTTCTTGAGGAACGGATTGGCGCCGGCCAGGCGATCGATCAATGCGCGTCGCCCGAGCCAGCCGCCGATCCACCAGGCCGCCAGGGTCAACAGCAGCGCCAGCACCAACAGCGGCGCGGCGGCGAGAAAACGGTAAAGTTCGGCCAGCAGGCGTTCGCGCAGCGCGTTCCAGTCGAACGACGCCGGCGCCGGGGCCGCGACGGCCGCCAAGATCCAGGCCGCGCCCGCGCCTGTCATCGCCCTGCCCTCATTCCTTGATCTCGCCGCGCAGGTGCAGATGGTTCCAGGCCAGGCGCACCACTGCGCGCGCCTGCTGCCAGTCCAGGCGGCTGACGCCGCGGGTGCGGCGGTAGCAGGTCTCCAGCTCGCTCTCCATTTCGTCGATGCTGCGGCCGCGGCTGCGCATGTACGCGTCCATGCCGAGCTTCACGGCGGGCTCGTAGTCGCCGTAGCGCAGCGCGCTGCCGCCGGGCAGGCCGCGGTAGCGGCTGCGCCAGTAGCCCAGCTCGGAGTCCATATCGATCACTTCCGGCGCCATCGGATACGTCGGCGCGCGGACATCGTCGGCGCGCAGCGCATTGTCCGGCGCGTGCGCATGGACAGCGACGCGACTGGCTCGCTGCAAGAGTCCCGATCGCGGCGATGTCGCCGTCGTCAACGGGGCGAAACGATTTCGATCCAGCGTCGACCTGTGCATTGGACGTCCCAGGTTGCGCGGCCGGCGCAGGAATGCGCGGCTCGCTGAGCAAAGCAACGCAACTCCCGTGCCAACGCCGCCCGTGCGCGCCGCATCGCGGTAAAACTTGCCTCGCACAGGCCTGCGCCGCCGCGGCGTGCGCGCCGCACCGGAGTGTGACGGCGCAAATGTTTCCTCACGCATGAATCATTTTCCGCCAACACCGGCTTAACCGAGCCGGGACTACGGTGAAATCGACGGTGCGCCGCACGCACCGTCGCCTCCCACGACAGGAACGTCAGCCCGTGCCCAACGATCCTGCGCACGCCGGTGCGCCGTACTCTCCTGCGACTGTGTCTGCTGCGCCCGCAGCCGCTGCGCCGACGGTGCTGATCGTCGACGACGACCAGGATTTCGCCCGTTCAGCCGCCGATTTCGCCCGTTCGCGCGGCTACACGCCCTATCTGGCGCATTCGCTGGAGCAATCGCGCGGGTTCGCGCAACTGGCGACGATGGACCTGCTGCTGCTCGATCTCGACCTGCCCGACGGCAGCGGCTTCGAACTGCTCGACGAGGCCGCGCTGCCGGAGCAGGGCCAGATCGCCATCGTCACCGGCCATCCGTCGGTGGAATCCGCGGCGCGGGCGGTGGCCCGGCCGATCATGGAATACCTGGTCAAGCCGTTGGTGCCGGAGCAGTTCGGCCAGTTGCTCGACCGCGTCGCCGCGCGCGGGCGCGAGGAGCGCGCGGCCGACCCGCTCGGCCTGATCGGCCGCTCGCCGCCGATGCAAAGGCTGGGCGCGGACCTGCGCCGGATCGCGCCGTCGCCGCTGTCGGTGCTGCTCAGCGGCGAGAGCGGCACCGGCAAGGAACTGGCCGCGCGCGCGCTGCACCGCCTGAGCGGCCGCGCCGGCGCGTTCGTCGCGGTCAACTGCGGCGCGATCGCGCCGGACCTGCTCGCCAGCCACCTGTTCGGCCACGAACGTGGCAGCTTCACCGGCGCCGCCGGCCGCCACGCCGGCTATTTCGAGCAGGCCCATGGCGGCACCTTGTTCCTCGACGAAATCACCGAGATGCCGCCGGCGCTGCAGGTCTATCTGTTGCGGGTGCTGGAATCCGGCGGCTTGACCCGGGTCGGCGGCGCCGGCGAGATCGCGATCGACGTGCGCGTGGTCGCGGCCTGCAACCGCGATCCGTTGCGCGCGATCGAGGACGGCGCGCTGCGCGAAGACCTTTACTATCGGCTCGCCGACGTGCATCTGGAGTTGCCGCCGCTGCGCAGCCGCGGCGGCGACGCGGCGCTGATCGCGCGCGCCGCCCTCGACGAACTCAACGCCGAGCACGGCACCCGCAAGCGCTTGGCCGCCGGCAGCGAGCGCGCGCTGGCCGCGCATCCCTGGCCCGGCAACGTGCGCGAGCTGCGCAGCGCGGTGCGGCGCGCGTACCTGACCGCGCCCGGCGACGACGTGCGCATCGTGCCCGGCGCGCGACGGCTGCAGGTCGCCGCCGAGGATCCCGGCAGCGTGTGCTTCAGCGTCGGCATGAGCTATGCGGAGATCGAGCGCGAAATGCTGCTCAAGACCCTGGCCCACTTCGGCCAGGACCGCACCCGCACCGCGCGCGCCCTCGGCGTGAGCGTGCGCACCGTGCACAACCAGATCGCGCGCCTGCGCGAAAGCGGCCGCGAGGTGGACTGAACCGATGAACGCGAAGCTGCCCGACCTGCCCGACCTGCCCGATCCGCCCGCCGGTCCATCGCCCGCGCAGTCGCCCGCGGCGGCGACAGACCCGGCGCGCTGGCTGCATCGCCTGCGCAACGAACTCAACACCGCCAACATGGCCTGCGCCGCGGCGGAGGCGGTGCTGGCCGGCGGCGCGGTGGCCAAGGCCCAGGAAAACCTGGAGCGCGCGCGCGGCGCCTGCGCGCGCGCGGCGGCGCTGCTGGAGCAGGCGCCG
>NZ_LXSD01000411.1:0-25854 GCF_017168095.1 Lysobacter enzymogenes
CCGGCCGCGCGGCCGGCGCCGGCCAGCGCTTCGCGGCGCGCGAGCGCGGCCAGGCCCAGGCCGGCCAGCCACAGGTGCCGCAGCGTGGTGGTTTGGTTCGCGGCCGGCTTGGCCGCCGCCTGCTTCTTGCGCTTGCCCACTGCCATCGTCGCACTCCGTCGACCGCCCGGAATGGACGGTTTCGCCCGCGCACTATCGCCAGCGCGCATCGAGCAATGGCACTAGCCCTTTCAGCCGGCGCACAGGCGCGCGGCCCCTCTTGCCAGCCCCCCCGCCGCGGCGGGATGCTGCCGGTCCGATCCGTTCGAACAAGGACAGTACATGGCCGCCAAGACCGCCTGGGCCGCTTTTCCGCACGACGCCAAGGCCTATGCCTACGCCGGCGACGCCCTCAAGAAAGCCTGGCCCAAGCTGCACGCCGGCGATGCCGAGCCGTTCCCGGACGCCAAGCGCGCGGGCGCGCTGATCAAGGCCGCCGGCAAGGCCGCGCCCAAGGGCCTGGATGCGGACGCGCTGGCCGAAGCGCTGCAGGAGGCCTGGCGCGCGTTCCATCGCGGCGACTTCAAGGCGGCCTTCGACGCCGGCGAGAAGCTCGGCCCGGTCGGCGCGTCGGTGGCGGTGAAAGCCTTGGGCATCCACGCGACCTATCTGGTCGAGGACGAGGCCGAGCAGCTCAAGCGCTATCAGCAGGCGGCCAAGATCGCCGAGGCCGCGGTCGCCGCGCTGCCGGACGAGGCCAACAGCCACTATCGCTACGCCTTCGCCCTGGGCCGCTACAGCCAGGGGCTGAGCATCGCCAAGGCGCTCAAGGACGGCATCGCCGGCAAGGTCCGCGCCGCGCTGGACGCGACGCTGGAGCTGGAAGCCAAGCACGCCGAAGCGCATACCGCGATGGCGCTGTACCACGCCGAGATCATCGACAAGATCGGCGGCATGATCGGCGGGCTCACCTACGGCGCCAAGGCCAGCGAGTCGGAGAAGCACATCAAGACCGCGCTGAAGCTGACCCCGGATTCGCCGATCGCCCACATCGAGCACGGCAACGTGCTGATGCTGCTTCACGGCGACAAGCAGGAAGCCGCGGCCGCGGCGGCCTACGAGAAGGCCGCCAAGCTCAAGCCGCTCGACGCGATGGAGGCGTTGGATGCGGCGTATGCGAAGGAACAGCTGGAGTGAGCGGTTCGCCGGCGCGCGCGCTGGAGTCGGCGCGCGAGTTCGGCTAGGATGCGCGGCCGCGCGGCGCAGCCTTCAGATTCCAGCGCCGGCAACCGCCCCGCTCGCAGGGGCGGCCGGTCCGGGTCCACGCCCGCCGCGCGGGAATCGGCCGCTTCGGCCCGTTTTGCCCGGTTTTTGGGCGATTCGCGGCAAGGGCGGCCCCGTTCCGGCCCCGTTTTCGCAGACGCAATCCGGCCGAACGGAGCATCCTAACCTCGACGGCCAAAAGGCTTGTCAGTTCGCGAAGGCCCGATTACAATTTGCGACCCGATTACATCGGGCGGTTAGCTCAGCGGTAGAGCATCGCCTTCACACGGCGAGGGTCGCAGGTTCGAACCCTGCACCGCCCACCAGTTGCAAGAAACAAGCCGGCGAAAGCCGGCTTTTTTCGTTGCGCCGCGTCCGGCCCGCGCAAGCTTGCGGCGGTGGCGCGTCCGCTGCGGCGCGCTCAACGCCGCGCGTGCGCACCGCGGCGCGCCTTTCCGTACAGGAGTCCTGCCATGCCCGACCCTCGCGCCCCTACCCGCCTCTATCACAACCCGCGCTGTTCCAAATCGCGCGGCGCGCTGGAGCTGTTGCGCGAGCGCGGCATCGAGCCGGAAGTGATCGCGTACCTGGAAACGCCGCCGGACGCGGACGAGCTGCGCGAATTGCTGGGTCTGCTCGGCGTGGGCGCGCGCGAGCTGCTGCGCAGCGGCGAGGACGAGTACCAGCGACTCGGGCTCGGCGATGCTTCGCTCGGCGAAGGCGCGCTGATCGCGGCGATGGCCGCGCATCCGCGCCTGATCGAGCGGCCGGTGTTCGTGCACGGCGGCCGCGCGGTGATCGGGCGGCCGCCGGAGCGGGTGCTGGAGCTGTTGTAAGCCGCGGGCGGAGCCGGATTCGAGGCAACGGCAAGATCAAAGTGGGTTCCGGCTTTCGCCGGAATGACGGATCGTGAAGTTACGCAGCCTCACATCCCGTCATTCCGGCGAAAGCCGGAGTCCATAAAGCCCGTCATTCCAGCGAAAGCCGGAGTCCATAAAGCCCGTCATTCCAGCGAAAGCCGGAATCCATAAAGCCTGTCATTCCAGCGACAGCCGGAATCCATAAAGCCCGTCATTCCGGCGAAAGCCGGAGTCCATTTTGACGTTGCCCTGCGCCGCCTGCCCGCCGCGCTCCCCCATCGCCATCGCGCCGCAATCGCGCGCCGCGGCCCACGCGCTCAAAACGACTTGCTCGCCCGCATCGCCAGCACCCGCTCGGGCGCGGCGAACGAATCGCTGCGCGCCCCCGCCCAGAACGACTGGAACACCGCGTGCGCCGGAATCTTGCCGAGCAAATCGCCCGGGGCGAGGAAGTTGTACAGCGCGCCGAGCGAACGCACCTCGGTCGGGGTGACCCGGCGCAGGATGTGCTCGGGGCCGATCTCCGAGGTATGCCGCAGGCCGGCCGCGCACAGCAGGTCGCGCAGCGCCTTGAGCGTGTTCTCGTGGAAGTGGAACACGCGCGCGGACTTGTCCGGCACGTCGAGCTTGTTCCAGCGGCTCGGATCCTGGGTGGCGATGCCGGTCGGGCAGCGGTCGGTATGGCAGCTCTGCGCCTGGATGCAGCCCAGCGCGAACATGTAGCCGCGCGCGGCGTTGCACCAGTCCGCGCCCATCGCCAGGGTGCGGGCGATGTCGAAGGCGCTGGTGATGCGCCCGGCCGCGCCGATGCGGATCTTGTCGCGCAATTCCAGCCCGACCAGGGTGTTGTGCACCAGCATCAGCGCCTCGTGCATCGGCACGCCGACGTGGTCGATGAACTCCGCCGGCGCCGCGCCGGTGCCGCCCTCGGCGCCGTCGACAACGATGAAGTCCGGCAGCAACCCGCTTTCGTGCATGGCCTTGGCGATGCCGAACCATTCCCAGGGATGGCCGATGGCGAGCTTGAAGCCGACCGGCTTGCCGCCGGACAGCTCGCGCAGCCGCGCCACGAATTGCAGCAGTCCCAGCGGCGAATCGAACGCGGTGTGCGCGGCCGGCGAAACGCAGTCCTGGCCCATCGGTACGCCGCGCGTGGCCGAGATCTCGGCGCTGACCTTGGCCGCCGGCAGCACGCCGCCGTGGCCGGGCTTGGCGCCTTGCGAGAGCTTGATCTCGATCATCTTGACCTGGGCGTCGCGGGCGTTGGCGACGAAGCGCTCCTCGCTGAACAAGCCGCGCTCGTCGCGGCAGCCGAAATAGCCCGAGCCGATTTCCCAGACCAGGTCGCCGCCGTTCTCGCGGTGGTACGGCGAGATCGAGCCTTCGCCGGTGTCGTGATAGAAGCCGCCGAGCCTGGCGCCCTTGTTGAGCGCGCGGATGGCGTTGGCCGAGAGCGAGCCGAAGCTCATCGCCGAGATGTTGAACACGCTGGCCGCGTACGGCTGCGCGGTGTTCTCGCCGATGGTGATGCGGAAGTCGTGGGCGACGTGCGCGGTCGGCGCCAGCGAATGGTTGATCCATTCGTAATCCAGGCCGTAGACGTCGACCTGGCTGCCGAACGGGCGCACGTCGTTGACCGACTTGGAGCGCTGGTAGACCAGCGCGCGCTGCTGGCGCGAGAACGGCACCTCGGCGGTATCGGCCTCGATGAAGTACTGGCGCATTTCCGGGCCGATCGACTCCAGGCCGTAGCGGAAATGCGCGAGCACCGGGTAGTTGCGGCGCAGGGTGCTGCGGGTCTGCAGCAGATCGGCGGTACCGAGCGCGGCGACCGCGCCGAAACCGGCCAGGCCCCACAGCCAGTACGGGTGATGCAGGACAACCAGAACCGCGCAGACCAGGGTCAGGACCAGGCTGGCGACGTAGACGGCATAGCGCATCATGGCGTTCGGAGAGTTCACGGGCTGGGGCCGAGCATAACCGCCGCGGGGTGCAGGATTTGTACGGGGCCGGGCGGGATGCGCTTGGGCTGGGTTTTCGGACCCTGGTGCGTTCCGGGCTGATCGCAGCGTTGACGCTTGTGGGGGACTTCTTGTGGGAGGGCCTTCAGGCCCGACGCCTTTCGCTCAGATCGCAGCACCTGGGCCAAGAGCGTCGGGGCTGAAGCCCCTCCCACAGTCGCATTGCTGGCAGGCGCGTCGCGGCTGTGGATCCCCGCCTTCGCGGGGATGACGTTCTGGCAGAGATGCATCGGCTTTTTGTGGGAGGGCCTTCAGGCCCGACGCTTTTCGCTCAGACCGCAGCGCCTGGGCCAAGAGCGTCGGGGCTGAAGCTCCTCCCACAGTCGCATCGCCGGCGGGCGCGCCGCGGCTTCGGATCCCAGCCTTCGCTGGTATTCCGCGCACCTACAACCCCAGGCTCACAAGCGCCCGTCGACCTCGTCGCGCGGGTACAGGCTCTTGATGTCGTACAGCAGCGCCCCGGGCTTGCCGTAGGCGCGCGCGCCGGCCGCGCCGAGGGCGCGGAACTGCTCGTGCGCCACCGCGATCACGATCGCATCGTAGGCGCCCGGCTCGGGCGTCTCGACCATGTCCAGGCCGTATTCGCGCCGCGCTTCCTCGGCGTTGGCCCAGGGGTCGCAGATCTCGACCCGCGCGCGGTACTCGCCGAACTCGCGCGCCAGGTCGATGACCCGGGTGTTGCGCAGGTCGGCGCAGTTTTCCTTGAAGGTCAGGCCGAGGATCAGGATGCGCGACCCGGCGATGGCGATGCCGCGCTGGATCATGCGCTTGATCACCTCCGCCGCCACGTGCCCGCCCATCGCGTCGTTGATGCGCCGGCAGGCGAGCAGGATGTCGGGGTAGTAGCCCGCGCTCTGCGCCTTCTGGATCAGGTAATACGGGTCCACGCCGATGCAGTGGCCGCCGACCAGGCCCGGCCGGAACGGCAGGAAGTTCCACTTGGTCCCGGCCGCTTCCAGCACTTCGGTGGTGTCGATGCCCAGGCGCTGGAAGATCAGCGCGAACTCGTTGATCAAGGCGATGTTGGCGTCGCGCTGGGTGTTCTCGATGACCTTGGAGGCCTCGGCCACGCGCAAGCTGGAGGCGCGGTGGGTGCCGGCGGGAATGATGCTGCGGTAGAGCGCGTCGACGCGCTCGGCGGTGTCGGGCGTGGAGCCCGAAGTCACCTTGGGAATGTCGACCAGCTTGCGCTGGCGGTCGCCGGGATTGATCCGCTCCGGGCTGTAGCCGACGAAGAAATCCTGGTTGCAGCGCAGCCCGGAGACGCTCTCGAGTTCGGGAATGCAGATCTCCTCGGTCGCGCCGGGATAGACGGTGGATTCGTAGATCACCGTGTCGCCGCGCTTGAGCACGCCGGCAAGCGCGCGGCTGGCCAGGATCAGCGGGGTGAAGTCCGGGCGCTTGTGCTCGTCCACCGGCGTGGGCACGGTGACCACGAACACGTCGCGGTCGTCCAGGTCTTCCAGCGCGGCGCTGAAGCGCAGGCGCGTGGCGGAGCGGATCTCGGCGGCGTCGTGCTCGTGGTGGCGGTCCTCGCCGGTGCTGAGCTGGGCCACGCGCACCGGGTCGATGTCGTAGCCGACGGTGTCGTAGACCTTGCCGAACTCCAGCGCCAGCGGCAGGCCGACATAGCCCAGGCCGACCACGCCGATGCGCGAGCGCGCGATTGAATCGAGGTGCTGTGCCATGGTCCGCCCGGGGTCCGCGTTGAATACGTCGGCGCAATTCTAATGAACTCCAAGCGCCGGCGGCGCGCGGCGCAGGCCCCGCCGCGCGTTTGCGTCGACGATGTCTCAGCCGACTGGCGGAGAGTCGGCCGGCGCCGCGGCCGGCGCGCCGCCACGGCGCAGCCCGAACGCCGCCGCGATCGGCGCCAGATAGGCCTGCGCGCGGCCGCCGTCGCATTGCAGGCGCGCGATGCGCTCGTCGTCGCGATATTCGATCAGCAGCGCGCTGCCGTCGGCCTGGCACTCCCAGATCGACAGCTCGCGGGTCGGGTTGAGGTAATGCCAGCCGCCCTCGCCTTCGCCCAGGCCCGCCCACAGCGCGTCCGACAGCGCCTGGTGCGCGGCGAACGCATCCCAGCCCTGCGCCGGCGCCCAGTCGCTCCAGGCCGGCGCGCTCATTCCTCGGCCACCGCGACCGCGTTGCGGCCCAGTTGCTTGGCCCGGTACAGCGCGGCATCGGCGTGGCGCATCCACATCGCCGCGGTACAGGCCTTCGGTCCGGTGCCGGCGACGCCGATGCTGACCGTACAACGCAGCTCCGGCGTGTCGTCGAAGCGCGCATCCTCGATCGCGCGGCGCAGGCGCTCGGCGATGGCGCGCGCGCCGTCGGCGTCGGTGTCCATCAGGATCAGCGCGAATTCGTCGCCGCCGATGCGGCTGGCGGTGTCGGTCATGCGCGCGGCGCGCTGCAGCACGTCGGCGACCCGGCGCAGCACCGCATCGCCGATCTGGTGGCCGTGGTAATCGTTGATGTCCTTGAACCGGTCCACGTCGATCAGCACCAGCGCCGCGCGCTTGTTGCCGCGCGCGCAGTGGGTCATGGTCGCGCTGGCCGCGTCGTCCCAGTGCAGGCGGTTCTGCAGGCCGGTCAGCGGATCGGTGCGGCTGAGCAGGGCGAGCTGGCGGTTCTGCCGCACCACCTTGCGCGCCAGTCCGTAGGCGGCGCTGCTGATCGCCATCGGATAGACGAACATGAAAGGCAGGCAGGCCAGGACCACCAGCATCGAGCTGTGCGGGGCGAAACCGAAGCCGAACGCGGCCCACGCCGCCAGGCAGGCCAGCGCCTGGGCGCTGGCGGTGCGCAACAGGAAACGCCAGCCGCCGACGCCGATCTTGTCGGCCGACAGCATCACCGCCAGCAGCGCGCTGGGCACCACGTTGAACTGCATCGCCGCGATCCACACCCCGCCGAGGACCGAATCGATCACCAGGTTGCGGTACTCGCTGAATTCCGGATCGCGGCTGCGCGAGGCGATCAGGTACGCCGCCGGCGGCCACACGAAACCGTTGCCGAACAGCGCCGCCCAGGCCCACCACGGCGCGCCCTGCTCGTAGAGCACGCCGCCGACGGCGAAGAAGCCGAAGCCCAGGCCGAGGGTACGCATCCGGTAGATGCGCCGGACGAAGCGCAGATGCTCGCTGGCGCGGCCGGGGTCGTAAGCGCTGTCGTTGTTTGCCGTCACGCGCGCTCCCACGGCGGTCGGTCCCGCGCGGCGTGGATGCGGCGCGTACCGCATACCCTGCGCCGGCGCGGTTGGAGGCGCAAGACGCCGCGGGTTTGCGGCCTGCCCCGCGTACGGTCGCGCCGGACCCGCGCCGGACCCGCGCCGGACCCGCGCCGGCCCCGGCGACCGCCCGCACTTGTCCGCTACGGGCGATTGCGTGCAGCAAATCGCTGCCCTATTCACAATTCACGCAACGCGAATCATTCCTAACGGACAACTAACATCGCTCTGGGCTAGCTTTAGCCGCACAGGGGGTTCCCGAAGCGGAGCCAGAGCGATGACGACCACCCTGCAAGGCCGCCCCACTCCGACCACGCCCGGGCTGAGCTATTGGGCCAGCCACTATCGCGAGGCGGAGTTCTATCGCGAAGGACTGCATTTCAGCGATTACGCGCCGGCGTTCTACGTCGGCATCTCGGTGCAACTGGAGCACCCGGACCGCGACTTCGACGATCCCGGGCTGGACTTGCGCGGACGCTACCAACGCATCCGCCTGGGCTCGGCGTTGAGCTGGGAACAGGCGCAAGGCGCGGCGCGCCAGGCCTGGCAGCGCGCGCGCAGCAATTCGGAAGACGCGCGCCGGCGCATCGCCCAACGCATGGCGGAGCTGGCGGCGCAGGCTTGAGGCGAGATCGACGGGTCGCAGCATCCCGCGGCGCTCGGCGATGCGGGATGTTTGCGTTTGCGGCTTCGGTCGGGCGCGAGCGCAGCGGCAAGCGTGCCGGACTTTGAAATTCAACCCACCTATCGTCATTCCCGCGAACGCGGGAATCCAGGGCTTTATCGCAGCATCACTCTGAAGTCTCTGAATCACCGCCGTCGCGGGGATGACGGTCTTGGGCAACGACGGCCTTGAAGACGCGACCTCAGCCGGTGAATTCCACCAGCGTGTGGTCCTCGCCGGCCAGCGCCTCGTCGATGATCGGCGCGATCGCCGACCAATCGCCCTGGGCCAGGCCCGCGCCGATCAGCGGGTAGCCGATGCGCTGGCCGTGGAACTCGCGCGCGACCGCGCGCATCGCCCGGCCGATGGCGTCGTAGTCGGCCAGCACGCCCTCGCCTTTCCAGTGGAACTGGGTGTAGGCGTTGACCACGACGAAGCGGTGGCCGTTCTCTTCCACTTCGGCCTGGCTGTAAGTGCCGAGTTTGCCGCGGTCGGCGGGCACGGTGCGCCGATCGGCCGCCCAGGCGGCGGGAAAACGTTCGCGGATGCTCAGCGCGATGCCGCGGCCCATGCGGCATTGGCAATTGCAGCCGTGGACGATGACGTCGAAGCGGCCGTCGGCGGCGAGTTGCAGCAGGTCGCCCTGGAGGATGTTCATGGCCGTCCTTGATCGGGGGATGGCGGGGTTACGGTGCGAGCTTGGGCGATGGCGGGCGCGGCTCGCGCCGCTCCTGCAAGCGGCCCATGCGCGGCTTCACAGTTTGAAGCGGCCGCCGTCGACGCGCAGGATTTCGCCGGTGACGTAGGGCGCATCGCGCAGGTACATCGCCGCGTCGACCACGTCCTCGACCGCGCCGATGCGGCCCAGCAGGGTGCGCGCCTTGATCGCGTCCTCCTGTTCGGCGCGCTGGGCCGGGTCGCGCACCGACGGCAGCACCGTGCCTGGCGCCACCGCGTTGACCCGGCACGGCGCCAGTTCCGCGGCCAGCGCGCGCACCAGCCCGGCGCCGGCGGCGCGGCTGACCTGGTAGGCGGCGTGGCCGGGGAACGAGCGGTCCAGGTAGGTGTCCAGCAGCATCACCACCGAGCGCAGCGGCCGCCGCGCGTGCAGGCGCACCGCCAGCTCCCACGGCGCCAGCAGGTTGACCTGCAACTGGCGGGCGAAGCGTTCGCGCTCGTCGGCGCTGGCGCTGCCCGCGCCGGCGTCGGCCGACAGCGCGTTCCAGGCGTGGCCGCGCTCGAACAGCGAGGCGCTGAGGATCAGGTGATCGATCGGCTGCGGCGGCAGTTCGGCCAGCGGCTCCTGCATGTCCCAGCACCACGCGTCGACCGGCGCCGGATACGGTTCGGGCGCGGCGTCCTCGCGGCGCCGGTGCGCGACCACGCGCTCGCCGCGCGCGAGGCAAGCTTCGGCCAGGGCACGGCCGATCCGGCGCGAGGCGCCGGTGACCAAGGTCGTGGTCGTCGCGCTCATCAGCCCGTCTCCCGCTGTCCGGCCTCGCCCAGTTGCGCGGCGCGTTCGAGCAGATAGCGGCGCACGAAGCCGGCGCCGGCATAGGCATAGAAGCCGCGCGCGTTGTCTTCGCCGCGGAACCCGCGCTGGCGTTGCAGCGCGTCCAGCGCGGCCTGCAGCGGCGGCAGCGGCAGTTGGCTCAGGCCGTGGAACAGATAGCCGCGGCCGGGATCGTAACGCGCCTGCCAGCGCGGGCCGGCGGCGTCGAGCGCGCCGAGCAGGTCGATGTCCAGCGGCACCGGCATGCGCCGGCGCGGATCGCGCTGGCGGCCGAATCCGGCTTCGATGCGCTTGAAGCGGCGCTCCAAGGCCTCCGCCGGCGGTGCGCTGGGCCATTGCAGCGCCAGCACCAGATTCAAGGTGGCCTCGCCGGTGTGCAGGTAGTGGCGGTCGCCGTACAGCCCGGACGCCGCCGCCAGCGCGACCTCGGGTTCGGCCAGCAATTGCGCCGAGGCTTCGAGCAGATTCTCCGCGCGCGGGCCGTCGCTGGCGCCCAGGCAGATCAGCGCGGTCCAGCTCATGCGCGCAGCGCTCGCGCGGACGGCGGGATCGAAATGGGCATGGCGGCGCTCCCTGGCATTCGGCGGCTCCTGCGCCGCGGGGAACGGCGGCGCGCGATGGGCCATTGTAGCCGGCGGCGCCGATGGCGCCGTCGACGGGCGCACGCCGCTGCGATCAGACCACCGGATACGGCATATCGTCGAAACGCTGCGCGTGATAGCCCTTGACCCCGACCTCGTGCGCCAGCGCGCTGCGGAAATCCAGCCCGCGCTCCAGGCAGTCGAGCACGTAGCCGAAGCCGTAGCGCGGCTCCCAGCCCAGGTCGCGGCGCGCGGCGGCGTTGATGTAGACCCGGTCCAGATGCGGGAACAGCTTCCAGCCGCGCGCCGCGTACAGCTCGCGGCAGCGCGGGAACAGGCGCTCCACCACCGCCACTGCGTCGCGGCTCAGCGCGGCCAGGTCCTCGCGCGCGAACGGCGCGGTCGCCGACACGATGTAGCGGCCGAAGCCGAGCGCCGGCGCGCGCGCGATCGCGCACAGGTGGGCCTGGGCCACATCGTCGATATCGGCGCGGCGGTACAGCAGTTCGTTGGCCTGGCTGTTGGCGGTGTCGTACTCGCTGCGCCGGGCCGCGTCGTCGTCGTCCTCGGGGAAGAAGCGCGAAGTGCGCAGCACCAGCACCGGCAACTGGTGGCGGCGATGGAACAGCTCGCACAGGCCCTCGGCGGCGACCTTGGTCGTGCCGTAGATGTTCTTCGGAATCGGCGCCACGCTCTCGTCGATCCAGGTCGCCGGCTCGCCCGGCCCCGGCGTCAGCGCCGCGCCGAACGCGCTGGTGGTGCTGGTGAACACGAACGATTCCACGCCCTGCTCGTGCGCGGCCTGCAGCAGGTTGAGCGTGCCGGTGATGTTGGTGTCGACGAAATCCTGGTAGCGGTGCGTGGCCACATGCGGCTTGTGCAGGGTCGCGGCGTGGATCACGCCGCTGGCGCCGCGCAGCGCCTCGGCGACGAATTCGCGCTCGGCGATCGAACCGACATGATCGGTGAAGGCCGAAGGCTTGATGTCGATGCCGCGCGCCTGCCTGCCTTGCGCGCGCAGCAGCCGCATCAGGCCTTCGCCGAGGTGGCCGGCGCTGCCGGTGACGATGAGCGTCATGCGATGAACTCTTGATCGGGACGGTTCGAACGCCGCCGCGCCGGCGTTGCGGACGGCGTCGGCGCGTGCGGTGTCGAATCGGCTTAGCCTAGCGTCGCGCCGGCGCGGCGGCCACCGACAACTGTCACACCGCGCTGCGCGCGAGGCGTTGGCCGCCGTCGGCGGCGCTGCGCTCGAAACTCGAATCCGGCGCCAGGCGCAGGCCCGGGCGATCGCTTTCGCCTGCGGCGGCGTCGATGCAGCGCTGTTCCGGTCGGGTCGTGCGCAGGCCTGTGGGCCGTTTGGGCGAGGCCTGCCGCCTCGGCGCAGTCGCGGACCGCGCCGCGCGCCTCAGGCCTCGATCCAGGCCCGCTCGCCCTGGCGCCATACCGGCGGCGGGGCCGGCTGCGGATCGCGCGCGGCGGCCACGATGGCCCGGGCCAGCTCCTGCGGGTCGCGCAGGCGCGACAGGTCCACGGCCAAGCGGTCGTAATGGCGCGGGTCCTGCGGCTGGTTCATGCGCGGCGTCCTGGTGCGGGTGGCGGGCGGCCTGGGGCTGCCGGCCATGCTGCGCGCGCGGATGTTGGACGAATGTCGGAACCCCGGCGGCCGCCGGATTCAGTGTCGCGGCGGCCGATGACAACGCGGTGGCGGCCGCGCCGATCCGCGGGCGCACAGGCGCTTGCCCCTCCCGCCGCGCCCGCGCGAGGGGGCGCGCAAGCCCCGCGGACCGGCCCGATCCGTCGCAGCCGCCGTCCATCGCCGCCGCCGCGCGCTGTCAAACATAGGTCATACATAGCCCATACGCTGCCCGCGAATAAGGAGGTTCGCGCATGAGGAAGATCCTCGGCCCCGCGTTCGCGGCGCTGTTGTTGGCCGGCGTGATCGCCGGCATCGTGATGTCCTTCAACGGCAAGCGCGCCGACGACCGCGCCGCCGCCGCGGCGCAGAAGCAGCAGGCCGACGCGGCCGCGCTGGTCACCGTGCGCGTGCTGACCGGCTCGGAGAAACTGGACTTTCTGCGCGACCCCGAACTCGCCCAGGCCCTGCTCGCCGACCGCATCGTCCTGGACGTGCAGAAGGCCGGTTCGCGCGAGATCGCCACCCGCCCGGACCTCAAGAGCTTCGACGCCGCCTACCCCGCCGGCACCGCCGCGGCGCGCAAGATCGCCGACGCCACCGGCTCGCGCCGCATCTACAACGGCTTCTACACGCCGATGACGGTGGCCAGCTGGAAGCCGCTGCTGCCGACGCTGGAGGCCAACGGCATCGTCGGCAAGCGCGGCGAGGCCTACTTCATCGTCGACATGCGCAAGCTGGTGGCGCTGATGGAAAGCGGCGCGCGCTGGAAGGACTTGCAGCCCAATCCGAACTACGCGGTGAGCAAGTCGGTGCTGATCACCAGCACGGATGTGCGCACCAGCAACTCGGCGGCGATGTACCTGGCCCTGGCCAGCTACCTGGCCAACGGCGACGACGTGGTCGCCAGCGAGGCCGCGGCCGATCAGGTCGCCGACCGGCTGGTGCATCTGTTCTCCAAGCAGGGCTACCAGGAATCCAGTTCCTCGGGGCCGTTCGAGGACTACGTCACCATGAAGATGGGCAAGTCGCCGCTGGTGATGATCTACGAGCAGCAGTTCCTGGAGTACGCCTTCAAGCATCCGCGCGTGGACGCGGACATGGTGCTGCTGTACCCGCAGCCGACCGTGCTGACCAAGCACACCATCGTCGCGCTCAACGACAAGGGCGCGCGCTTCGCCGAGGCCTTCGAGCGCAATCCCAAGGTGCGCGCGATCGCCGCGCGCTACGGCCTGCGCGGGCCCGACAACGCGGCGCTGTTCGCCGACGCCGCCAAGCGCGGCATCGGCATGCCGCAACAACTGGTCGATGTGGTCGATCCGCCGACCTACGACCTCCTCGAACGCATGATCGGCCGCATCGAATCGCGGCTGGGCCATTGAAGGAACGCCGCCATGAGCACGACGCCGAACCAAGACTCCGCCACGCCCACCACCCTCGCCGAACCCGTCGCCCCGCTGACCCTGGAAATGCCCGAGCCGGCGATGACCATCGCCGCGCCGGACCAGGCCGCGGCGATGATCCCGTTCAAGGACGACACCCGCGCCCAGGTGCTCAGCCAGGCCGACCAGTTCATCGCCGACCTGCTGGCGCTGGACCCGCACTCGGAAGACTTCCGCAGCCGCGTCGACAGCGCGTTCCGCCTCGGCCGCAAGGAGATCGGCGACAGCACCTTGCTGACCAACAAGTTCCTCGACCGCAACTTCGTCGCCGACGCCGACAGCCCGGCGTTCAAGGTGATGAGCGAGATGCGCATCCTGTTCGAGGACCTCAATCCGTCCAGGCAAGGCGACCTGCTGGCCGCGCACAAGCTGCTCGGGCTGATCCCGTTCGGCAACAAGCTGCGCGCCTACCTGCAGCGCTTCGACTCGGCCGGCGACTCGATCCGCAAGACCATCGACAGCCTCTACGCGGTGCAGGACGAACTGGCGCGCGACGACCAGGCGCTGTACGCGACCATGCAGAAGCTGCTGGAAGCGCTGACCCGGCTCAAGGCCGCCGACGTGTTCGCCGAACAGCTCGACGGCAAGCTCAGCGCGGCGCTGGATTCGCTCAAGGCCTCCGACCCGGCGCGGGCCAAGGCGGTGGAGCAGGAGGTGCTGTTCTACGTGCGCCAGGCCAGCGTCGACATCAAGACCCAGATCCTGGTCTGCATCAACGGCTACAAGATGCTCGAAGGCCTGCGCAAGACCGGGCGCGAGCTGCGCAACGGCTGCGACCGCATGGCCACCATCGGCATGTCCAGCCTGTCGATCGCCGCGACCCTGGCGCGCGCGCAGGGCTATCAGTTGCAGGTGATGGATGCGCTGAAGTCGTCCTCGCGCGCGATCGAGGGCCTGATCGCCTCGACCTCGGCGCTGTTCGGCCAGCACGTCGACCGCGTTGCCGAGTTCCAGAGCAACCCGCTGATCGGCGTGCAGACCCTGCAGAACGCCTTCGACACCACCTTCGCCGCGCTCGACCGCATGGACGAGTTCCGCGGCAAGGCGATCGGCGCGATGGGCAGCAACATCGAACAGTTGCGCGGCCTGATCGCCAAGGGCGAGGCGCGCATGAACCGCGAGCGCGAGGCGGTGGCGGCGGTGCAGCGCAGCATCGCGGCGCCGTCGGGGCCGGTTTCGCTCTGACCCGGCCGCCGCTCGCCTCGATGGACCAACATTGCCGCCCCTGCCCCGTCATTCCGGCGAAAGCCGGAATCCATTTTGATCTTGCCGTCGATCCCACCAGCGCCGACCCGAAAAAGAGCAACGTCAAAATGGATTCCGGCTTTCGCCGGAACGACGGGACCGGGAAGTGCGCCGGCTCGCGTTCCATCGTTCGATCACCAGAAACGCACCGCCACAGGAAGGCCCACCCATGATCCGATTCCTGCGCCGCGCCCTGCTCGTCTTCGCCGCGCTGCTGCTGGCGTCCTGCGGCGGTGATGGCGGCTCCGGCTCCGGCTCCGCCGCCGGCACCGACGATGCACAAACCTTCACCATCCTCGCCGGCTCCGAACTCAAGGATATCGACACCCAGCTCGGCGACGAGATCGCCCGCGCCACTGGCGTGCGTCCGCGCTTCGCCTACGCCGGCACCCTCGACGCCATCGACCGCCTCGCCGCGGGCGAGACGTTCGACGCGGTCTGGGTCAGCCACGGCAAGTACCTGGCGATGAATCCCGCGCTCAAGCAACGGCTGCTGGCGCAAGAAAAGATCATGCTCTCGCCGGTGGTGCTGGGGGTGAAAGCCTCCAAGGCGCGCGAGCTGGGCTGGGACAAGACCGACCCGACCTGGAAGGACATCGCCGAAGCCTCGCGCGCGGGCCGCTTCAGCTTCGGCATGACCAACCCGGCTTCGAGCAACACCGGCTTCACCGCGCTGATCGGCATCGCCGCCGCGCTGGCCGCCAACCCCGACGCGCTGACCGAAGCCGACGTCGCCAATCCCGCGCTCAAGGCCTTCTTCCAGGGCCAGCGCATGACCGCCGGTTCCTCGGGCTGGCTGGCCGAGGCGTATGCGCGCGAACAGGGCAAGGTCGACGGCCTGATCAATTACGAATCGGTGCTGCTGAGCCTCAACCGCGACGGCCGTCTGGGCGAGCCGCTGACCCTGGTGTATCCCAAGGAAGGCATCGTCACCGCCGACTATCCGCTGATGCTGCTGGAAGCCGGCAAGCGCGCGCAGTACGACAAGCTGGTCGGGTTCCTGCGCTCGCCCGCGTTCCAGACCCGTTTGTCCGCCGCGACCCTGCGCCGCCCGGTCAATCCCGAGGCGCAGGCCGCCGCGGCGATCCCGCAGCGCACCCTGATCGAACTGCCCTTTCCCGGCCAGCCGCAGGTGATCGAAAGCCTGCTGCAGGGCTTCCTCGCCGACCTGCGCATTCCGGCCAGCTCGCGCTATGTGCTCGACCTGTCCGGCTCGATGGGCCACGACGGCCGCATCGAGGCGATGAAGGCGGCGATGGACACCCTCGCCGGCGGCCGCGCCGATTCGCTGACCGACCGCTACGCGCGCTTCCAGAACCGCGAGCGCATCGGCGTGCTGACCTTCTCCTCGCTGCCGGGCCGCACCCGCGTGTTCGACATGGGCGCCGACGCCGCCAGCAACGCCGCGGCCCTGTCCGCGATCCGCGCCGACATCGCGCCGCTGCGCCCCGACGGCGGCACCGCGATCTTCGACAGCGTGCGCCAGGCGCTGACCGAACTGGCCGCGGACAAGCGCGCCGCGCGCGAGCCGCGCTACTACACCGTGGTGCTGATGAGCGACGGCGAGAACACCGAAGGCAGCGACCTGCGCGCGTTCCTGGGCTGGTACGCGGCGCAGGACGAGGCGCTGCGCTCGATCCGGGTGTTCCCGATCCTGTTCGGCGACGCCGATCCGGACGAGATGAAAGCCCTGGCCCAGGCCACCGGCGGCCAGGTGTTCGACGCCAAGAACAAGCCGCTGACCCTGGTGTTCAAGGACATCCGCGGATACCAGTGATGAACCTGCCGGTCGCCCCGCCCACCGCCCCGAGCGCAGGTCAGCGCCTGCGGCTGTATCTCTACAGCAACCGCCACCTCGCCGGTTGCGCGCTCGCGCTGGCGGGGCTGGCGCTGCTGTTCGCCGGGGTGATCGAGCGCGGTTGGCCGTTGATCGTGCTCGGCCTGTACGCGGTCGGCGCGCTGGCGTGGCCGCGCGACCGCCTCGGCGCGCGCGTGGCCGAGGCCGAACTGCCGGCCGAAGCCTTGATCGAACACCTCGACCGATTGATCGGCGAGGTCGCCAAGCGCGTGCCGGCCGACGCGCTGGCGAGCCTGCGCAGCATCCAGCAGACGCTCGCCGAACTGCTGCCGCGGCTGCGCGAGCTGCGCGGCTCCGGCGCGCTGTCGGCCTCGGCCGCGTTCGCCGTGCACGAAACCCTGCGCCGCTACCTGCCCGACATGCTCGGCGGCTACCTCAAGCTGCCGCCGGTGTTCGCCCGCACCCAGCCGCTCAAGGACGGCCGCACCGCGGCGCAGACGCTGTCGCAGCAATTGGAGGTGCTCGACCAGTCGCTGCAGCGCATCTCGCGCGAGGCCTTCGCCGGCGACGCCGAATCGCTGCTGCTGAGCGAGCGCTTCCTCAAGGAAAAATTCGACGCCGCCGCGGCGTTCGAGCTGGCCTAGACGCGGCGATGGCGACCGATCACGACGCGCTGTGGACGATCCGCCAGGCCCTGGCCGAGGAAGGCCGCCTGCCGGGCGGGCGCGCGCCGTCGCCGCGCGCCGGGTCGGATGCGGGGGGCTCGCAGCGCGCCGGCTCCGAACGCATCGCCTCCGAACGCATGCCGCTGGACCAGGCCCAGCTCGACGAAATCGCCTGGCGCATGCTGCGCGCCGGCGTGCAGCCGACGGTCGAAGGCATCCGCGCGATCTACGGCAGCGGCTCGCCCAATCGCCTGCACCCGATGCTGCGGCGCTTCTACGCGGGCCTGGCCACGCGCCTGCAACTGGCGCCGCTGGCCGACGAAGTGCCGGCGCCGCTGCGGCAGCTGTGGCTGCAGGCGCTGGACCTTGCCAGCGACGCGGTGCGCGAGCGCCACGACGCCCAGGCCGAGGCGCTGCGCAAACGGGTGGCCGAACTGGAGCGGCGCGAGGCGGCGCTGGAGCGCAAGCTCAAGCGCTTGCGTCGCGCGCGCGCCGGCGGCGCCGACAGCGCGATCGATTGAGCCGGAGCGATCGAGCCGGAGCGATTGAGCAGAAGCGATCGATCCCGGTCGATGGAGCCGAGCCGGGCGAACCCGGCCGAGCGAGCGCGGCGCACGCCCGCGGCGACGCGCAACCCACGTCCGGACTACCCGCCCGCGCCGCTCACTCGCGCGCCTGCCGCAACGCCATCGGGCCGATCCCGATCACCCGGCGCATGCAGCGCGCCATGTGGCTGGCATCGGCGAAGCCGGTTTCCAGCGCGATCTGGCTCAGCCCCGCCGCGCCGTCGAGCACGCGTTGGCGCGCGCGTTCGACCCGCCGTTCCAGCACGAAGCGGTGCGGCGGCAACCCGGTGGCGCGTTTGAACAACGGCTTGAAGTGCGACACGCTGAAACCGGCGACCGCGGCGAGTTCGGCCAGGCTCAGGTCGGCGTCCAGATGCGCTTCGATGTAGTCGATCACCCGCCGCAGCCGCCACACCGGCAGCGCCCGCGCCGCGGCCGCGGGCGCGGCGGCGAAGCGGTGCAGCGCGAGCAGGCGCGCGGCCAGCGCATCGGCCAGGGCATCGACGAACAAACGCCCGCTCGGATAGCGGTCGCGGTCCTCGGCCTGCATCATCCAGCCGATCCGTTCGATCTGCGCGTCGCGCAGGTGCGCGGCCGGGGCCAGTTCGATATGGCCGCCGCCGGAGCCCATCGCCTGCGCGGTCTCGTCGATCAGCTCGGGCGTCAGCCGCAGCAGCAGCGAGGTCGCCGGCGCCGACATCGTCCAGCGGGTGCTGGCGTTGGCCGGCGACACGCAGTACTGGCCCTGCAGGCGCACGCCGCTGCGCTCGTGGCGGCCTTCGCGATAACTGACCGGCACCGGGCCGCCCTGGTGCAGGCACAGCACGTGGCGCGGGTCGAACGGGGTGTCGAACAGGCCCTGCGGCACCGGCACGGTCAGCACGTCCAGCCGCGCCGGGCCGGCGACGGCGTACTCGCGCGCCGGCAGCGAGGGTTCGGGATAGCACGAGGGACGGTCGGCCATGCGCCGATGCTCGGCGCCGCCGGCCACCGCCGACAGAGGCGAAAGTCATCCGTTCGTACTGACGGCCGGCCGTTCCTGCGCGCGCCGCGGCGGCGCGCACGCGAGGCTGGGCGCCTGTCTCCCAGGCCGCGTTGCAGCGCCGGATCGCCGGATCAGCGCTGCGTTCGCGATGCGACGCCCGGGCTGCGCCCTTCCCTCTCCCCCAACGAGTCCGACCACCGTGCGATCGCTTACTTCCCTCGCCGCCGCCGTCCTGGCCCTGTCGCTGTCCGCCTTTGCCCTCGCCGCGCCCGCCCCCGCGCCGCGGCCGGTCGCCGGCGAACGCCTCGACCACGCCTTGCTGTGGGGCCGCAGCCTCGACCAGATCAGCGCCGCGATGAGCGTCAAGCTCGGCTTCCAGGTCGCGCCCGGCCGCGCCCAGGACGGCCTGAGCAACCGCTACGTGCGCCTGGACGACGAGCGCTTCATCGAACTGCTGGCGCTCGGCGGCCGCGACGGCGCGCTCGATCCCGGCGCCCAGGCCGACCAGGCCGCGCTGCACGGCGGCGCCGGCGCGCGCAACTTCGGCCTGCGCACCGAGGCGCTCGACGCCGCGCGGGCCGCGCTGCTGACCCAGGGCCTGAGCGCCACGCCGGTGTTCTCCGCCGCGGCCGACGACCCCGACGGCACCGGCCCCGGCACCGCGCCGCGCTGGAGCCTGTTCGCGCTGGATCCCTCGCCGCTGTCCGGCCGATTGTTCTTCATCCACTACCCGCCGGCGCGCGCCGACATCGCCGCCGACCGCCGCATCGCCCGCGAGCACCCCAACGGCGCGCGCGAACTGTCGGCGCTGTGGCTGCTGTCGGCCGACGCCGAGGCCGACCGCGCGCAACTGGCCCGGCTCGGCTACCCGCACGCGGTGCCGGTGCGCCTGGCGCAGATCGGCGCGCGCGGTTACTGCGTCGCGGTCGGCCCGACCCGCCTGCTCGCCCTGCAGCCCGACGGCGACGGTCCCGCCGCAGAGGCGCTGCGCCGCGGCGGCGCGCAGATCGCCGGCCTCAGCATCGGCGTCGGCGATCTCGCCCGCGCCCAGCGCCGGGTCGAACGCGGCTACGAGCGCGCGCTGACCCGCTACGCCGGCCTCGCCGGCGCCTCGTTCCTGGCGCCGACCCAGGACGACCTGGGGCTGTGGATCGAGTTCCACGAGCGCGGAAAGAGCGCCGGCTGCGGCGGCGCGGGTGGCTGAACCCGGTTGAGGCGTCGCGTGCCGTCGCCGCCGCGTCGGCGGCACGCCCGCGGCGCTGCGCGCGGACGGATCGGCTAAACTGGCGCGGTCACCGCATCCTGCCCGGATGGCGAAATCGGTAGACGCAGCGGACTTAAAATCCGCCGGCCTCGCGGCCGTGCCGGTTCGAGTCCGGCTCCGGGCACCACGGGTTCCGGCCGCTTCGGCGGCGATGCGGCCGCAGCGCGACGCTTGCGCACTTGCGCACCTCCTCTCGATCCCGTTCCGATCCCTCGACCACCGACGCTCGCGCTTGCGCCGGCGCGCGCCCGACGCACGCGGGCTCGCATAGACCGCGCGCGCCGCGTCGGCTCGCGCGGCCTGGATCCGCGCATTGTCTTTCGCCGCTTTGCACTCGGCCCTTCGCGCGGACTCTGAACAGTCCGACTGTGCGTTCGAACCGATCGCGAACGCAAACCGCACGACAGCGCAGCGACAGCGTGATCGACGCAGCACAACGCGCGCGCAGCCAACATCCGCACACCACGCAACGAAACTTGCGACCGCATGCCTGTCGCGCCGTGCGCTGCTGAACTTTCCCAACGCGACCAACGTCGCTGCGCATCGCCAATGTGCGGCCCGCTCCAGTTCGGAAAAAACCCGCGCTCGTTCATGCTGCATCCACTGACATCTCGCGGCGCGCTCGCTAGCATCGTTCGCGTAGTCCCTCGCCATGCACGCCACGCATGAGCGCACGCGCAGACCGCGTCTGCCGCATTCCCCCGCACCCTGATCCGATACGCCGTGAACACGATTGCCGACGCGACACCCTGCGCCCTGCGCGGAGCCGATCGCGCTGCCTCCAATGCGATCCGCGCGCGCCGCGCGCCGATGCCTTCGCTGCGCGCGTTGCGGCAGGCGGCGTTGCGCCTGCTGATCGCGCTGGCGTTGCTGGCCGAACTGATCGCGTGGCCGGCGATGTTGGAGACGGAACACGCGGCGAACGCAACGACACTCGCCGCGCTCTACGCATCCGACGGCGACACCGACCCTTCGCCGCCAGCGCCCGACGCCGACGACACCGCGCTGTGCGCCGACTACGCCGACGGCGAACACGGCGTGCTGCCGCAGCTTCCCGCCTCCAGCGGCCGCCGTATCCGCGGCGCCGCGTTGCCCGAGATCGCCCGCGCCGCGCCGGCGCGGCCGCACGGGCCCGATCCGCGCCCGCCCCTGGCCTGAGCGCCTGCGGGCCTGATCTTTCCGGCCTGATCTTTCCGGCTTGATCTCTCCGGCCTGATCCTTCCGCCCTGACCCATTGCGGCGCCGACGCGCCGGGCCTGCGCTCGCCTCCACGCCTGCGCCGCGCCCGCTCGCGCACGCACGTCCGTGCGCGCCCGCGAACGCGTGGACTTCCTCGCCCTCGCCACCGTCCGGCTCGCGCCGGGCGCAGCCTTGTCGCGCCGGTCGTGCGTTGCCGCAACGGGCTGCGCATTGCTGTCTCCCTCCCCCACTGCAAGAGAAAATCCCCATGGACCGTCTGATCCAAGGCTTCAACAAGTTCCGCCGCGAAGTGTTCCCGCACCAGCGCGAGGTGTTCCACAAGCTCGCCCAGGGCCAGCAGCCGCACACCATGTTCATCACCTGCGCCGATTCGCGGGTGATGCCCGAGCTGATCCTGTGCGCGCAGCCCGGCGAACTGTTCGTCTACCGCAACGTCGGCAACATCGTGCCGCCCTACGCCCAGCACGTCAGCAGCGTGGTGGCGGCGATCGAATACGCGGTGCGCGTGCTCAAGGTCCGCCACATCGTCATCTGCGGCCATTCCGACTGCGGCGCGATGAAGGCGCTGCAGGAACCCGAACGCATCGCCTCGATGCCGTCGCTGGCGGCGTGGCTGCGCCATGCCGACGTCGCCCGCCACGTCGTCGCCGAGAACGGCCCCACCCTGCACGGCGAAATCGGCCTGCGCTGCCTGACCGAGGAAAACGTGGTCGGCCAGCTCGAACACCTGCGCACGCTGCCGGCAGTCGCCGCCGCCATCGCCAACGGCAGCCTGGCCATCCACGGCTGGATCTACGACATCGCCCACGCCGATCTGCGCGCGTTCGATCCGGCCCGCGGCCGCTTCGTCGCGGTGCCGCCCGGCGGCGAGTCCGCGCCCGACGCCACGCCGCTGGCGCGCTTCGCCGCGACCGGCACCGACGCATGAGGGCCCGGCCATGCTGACCTCGTATTTCTCGCAAGGCCTGTTCGGCCGCGACCTGCTCGGTTCGCTGGTGGTGTTCCTGGTCGCGCTGCCGCTGTGCATGGGCATCGCCATCGCCTCGGACATGCCGCCGGCGGCGGGATTGATCACCGGCATCGTCGGCGGAGTCGTCGTCGGTGCCATCGCCGGCTCGCCGTTGCAGGTCAGCGGCCCGGCCGCGGGCCTGGCGGTGCTGGTGTTCGAACTGGTGCGCGAACACGGCGCCGCCGCGTTGGGGCCGGTGATCCTGCTGGCCGGCGCGATCCAGCTGATCGCCGGCCTGTGCCGCGCCGGCGTGTGGTTCCGCATGACCTCGCCGGCGGTGGTGGCGGGGATGCTCTCGGGCATCGGCATCCTCATCGTCGCTTCGCAGTTGCACGTGCTGATCGACGCAGTGCCCAAGGCGCGCGGGCTGGAGAACTTCGCCGCGTTCCCGGCCGCGCTCGGCGCCGCGCTGGCCGGCAGCGGCGGCGCCAGCGCCGGCGCGATGGCGGTCGGCATCGCCACCATCGCCGTGCTGCTGCTGTGGGACAGGCTGCGTCCAGCGCGGTTGCGCTTCCTGCCCGGCGCCTTGCTGGCGGTGGTCGCGCTGACCGCGCTGAGCCAATGGCTGGCGCTGGACGTCAAGCGCGTGGAGATGCCGTCGAACCTGCTCGCCGCGATCGCGCTGCCCAGCGCCGACAGCCTGTCGCGCCTGGCCGAGCCGGCGATGCTCGCCGCCGCCTTCACCTTCGCCCTGATCGCCAGCGCCGAAACGCTGCTGTCGGCGGCGGCGGTGGACCGCATGCACGACGGGCCGCGCACGCACTACGACCGCGAACTCCGCGCGCAGGGCGTGGGCAACATGATCTGCGGCGCGCTAGGCGCCTTGCCGATGACGGGGGTGATCGTGCGCAGCGCGACCAATGTGCAGGCCGGCTCGGCCACGCGCATGGCGACGATCTTCCACGGCCTGCTGATCCTGCTGTTCGCCGCGCTGCTGCCGTGGCTGGTGCGGATGACGCCGGTGGCCTGCCTGGCCGGCATCCTGGTCTATACCGGCGCGAAGATGGTCAATCTGCGGCAGGCGCGCAGCTTCGCCGCGTTCGGCAAGGGCTGGGCCTTCATCTACCTGGCCACGGTCGCGGCGATCGTCACCACCGACTTGCTGATCGGCGTGCTGATCGGCTTCGCCCTGTCGCTGCTGCGGCTGGCGCTGCAGGCCTCGCGCCTGCAGGTGCGGCTGGACCACGGCGCCGACGGCCGCGCTTGCCTGCGCCTGGAAGGTTCGGCGACCTTCCTCAAGGTGCCGGCGATGGCGCGCGCGCTGGAGCGGGTGCCGCCGAATACGCGCGTGGAGCTGCAGCACGAGCGCCTGCACCATCTCGACCAGGCCTGCCTGGAGCTGTTGCGCGACTGGGGCCGCAACGCCGGCGCGCGCGGCTGCGAGCTGGCGGTGGATTGGCAGGCGTTGCAGCGCCGGGTCGAAGGGGCGCGAGTGCGCGGGTGACGCGGGCTTTGCGGGAACGATGGAATGAGGGAGGCGTTGCGCAGCCCGCTTATCGTCATCCCCGCGAAGGCGGGCATCCAGGGCTTTATCGCGGCATGGCTCTGAAGTCTCTGGATCCCCGCGTTCGCGGGGATGACGGCTCGGAGCGGCGCGACACGACGCCGTATCGCGAAGGCGGTTCGCCGCGAATGCCACCTATCGTCATGCCCGCGAAGGCGGGCATCCAGGGCTTCATCGCGGCATAGCTCTGAAGTCTCTGGATCCCCGCCTGCGCGGGGATGACGGCTTGGAGCGGCGCGGCACGACGCAGCATGACGGAGGCGGTTCGCCGCGAAACCCACCTATCGTCATGCCCGCGAAGGCGGGCATCCAGGGCTTTACCGAGGCATGAACCTCCACCACCTCGAAATCCGCACCGATGTTCTTGCGCGCCGCGATCTCGATCTCGCTGTCGTGCCGGTAGAACTCCTCGGCCAACCCGATTGAATTCCTCGGTCGCGGCGTGGCTCAGCACATACAGCGCATCCGATTGCGGCCGGCCTCGATGGCCTCGCACGGCCGGATCAGGATCTGCCGCCCATTCCGCTAGATGCGGCGGAAGTACGCGTCGCGCTGCATTCGCCCCGCGGTCGTCATGCGCCCGACTCCAGGCGGGTTTTGCGCGAAAGATCGGCAAACGTCCGACTGCGCCGCAAGCGATCGCGGCAACTGCGAGGCGCTCGCGGGCGCTGACGCTGGCGCTGGCGCTGGCGAGCCGATGAGACGCCGCTTCGCCCTCGCCCCGCTCTGCCGCCCGCGGCGCCGCAAATAACGAATAGTCACAATTGCCGCGACCCGTTGCCCGCCGACTTGAAAACGTCGTAGACGGATCCTACTTTGTGCCTACCGAGCGCTCGTTCCGCCTACTGGCCATGGCCATTTCGATCGACAGCGATACGGCCGCTCGCGGCGACGGCACGGCCGCCGCGCCGCGCTCACGGCTTACTCGCCACAGCAGCAACCCAAGGGGCTCCCATGACTTACGAAAAGACCCAGGACGCCATCGATCGCCTGACCCCCGAGCAACGCCGAGTCACCCAGGAAAACGGCACCGAGCGTCCGTACAGCGGCGAGTACTACAAGAACAAGTCGCCCGGAATCTACGTCGACATCGTTTCCGGCGAGCCGCTTTTCGCCAGTTCGGCCAAGTACGACAGCTTCTGCGGCTGGCCTTCCTTCACCAAGCCGATCGTGGCGGCGAACGTCACCGAACTTCGCGACGAGAGCCACGGCATGGTCCGCACCGAGGTCCGCTCGGCTCACGGGGACAGCCATCTCGGCCATGTGTTCGACGACGGTCCCGCCGAATCCGGGGGACTGAGGTATTGCATCAACTCGGCCGCTCTGCGTTTCATCCCGCGCGAGGAAATGCAGGCGCAGGGGTACGGAGCGTTCCTGGACCAAGTGGAGGTTACGCCAAATGATTGAGCGCGCAGTTTTGGCCGGCGGGTGCTTCTGGGGCATGCAGGATCTGATCCGCAAGCTGCCCGGCGTGGTCGCCACGCGTGTGGGCTACACCGGCGGCGATGTGGCGAACGCCACTTACCGCAATCACGGCAACCACGCCGAAGCCATCGAGATCCAATACGATCCCGAGCGGATCGGCTATCGGCAACTGCTGGAGTTCTTCTTCCAGATCCACGATCCCAGCACGCGCGACCGGCAAGGCAACGACCGCGGGACGAGCTATCGATCCGGCATCTACTACGTCGACGAGGAACAGCGGCGCATCGCCCTGGACACCATCGCCGACGTCGACGCCTCCGGGCTGTGGCCCGGCAAGGTGGTGACCGAGGTCGTGCCGGTCGGCGAGTTCTGGCAGGCCGAACCCGAGCACCAGGATTATCTGCAGCGGATTCCCAACGGCTATACCTGCCATTTCCCGCGGCCCGGCTGGGTGCTCGCGCGTCGTAGCGGATCCTAGCGACCGGCTCCGGCCCGGTCCGGATCCGAGGGAGGGTAAGGATGCAGCCAGCCGGCGCCCATCATGCGGCGCCGGAACCGCGCGCGCCGCAGTGGACAGACGCGTCCGGCGCGCACTCGCGGCCCTTGACGCTCGCCGGCCTCGGCGAGGGCGGGAGGGCGCGGTTCACCTTCCGGCATTGGCGTCCCGCCCGCCGTTCGCGCCGGCGCTATCGGAGCTTCATGCAGGACTGCGCAGCGCAGGCGCGCCCTGGTTCGCGCTGATCGGGCCTGGCGAGAGATCGTCTACGAGCTGGGCGCATTGAGAGTTGAGCGTCGCCGGCGCGGCGCGATGCGTCGCGCGCCGGCGCGAACGCTCCGAGATCCCCGCCGCTACGCGCGGCGCACGCGCAAAGAAAAAGCGGCCGGCTTGCGCCGACCGCTTCGTCTGCAACATCTGCGCCGCCGTCGCGTCGCATCGGATTGGAGCGGGAAACGAGACTCGAACTCGCGACATCTACCTTGGCAAGGTAGTGCTCTACCAAC
>NZ_LXSD01000411.1:25904-40330 GCF_017168095.1 Lysobacter enzymogenes
AACTCGCGACATCTACCTTGGCAAGGTAGTGCTCTACCAACTGAGCTATTCCCGCTGATTTTTCGCTTTCGCCGCGGCCGGGCGAAGGCCGGGCCGGGGAAACAAAAGGCGTCCGGCTCGGCCGGGCGCCTTGGGTGCCGCGGATGCGCCGCTGTCGCGTCGCATCGGTTTGGAGCGGGAAACGAGACTCGAACTCGCGACATCTACCTTGGCAAGGTAGTGCTCTACCAACTGAGCTATTCCCGCTGATTTTTTCAACCCTGGCGATGCCGCTGCCAGCGTTGCGAATTTGGAGGCCGAGGTCGGAATTGAACCGGCGTACGCGGATTTGCAGTCCGCTGCATAACCACTCTGCCACCCGGCCGGTGACGTCGACACATGTTGCCTTAACACTACGACGGCTGGCAATCCCGAATCGTACCGGATCGCAACCCTCGTCTAAAAAAACAAACCCCCGCGAGGGGGTTTGATTTCAAGACATTCGCATTACCGAGCGTCTTTGAATCTGGAGCGGGAAACGAGACTCGAACTCGCGACATCTACCTTGGCAAGGTAGTGCTCTACCAACTGAGCTATTCCCGCGGAGGAAGCGATATTTTAGGCATCGAAAGAAAACTGTCAACTGTTTCCTTAATGCGCCCCGGCGCCCGCGACGGCGGCGGTTTTCCCCGCCCTGCCGGCCCGATGCCGCGCGATGCGCGGTTTCATCGGCCCGGCCGCGCTCAGCGCGGCCCGCCGTTGTCGGCGCGCATGATCGGCCAGGCCGCGCGCAGGTAGGCCAGGCCCGACCACAGCGTCAGCAGCGCCGCGGCGGCCAGCAGCCATTCGCCGATCTGGAACACCGGCAGGCCGAGGAAGCGCTCCTGGTACAGCAGGCACACCAGCGCGACCATCTGCACGATGGTCTTGATCTTGCCGATCGCGGCGACCTTGACCGCGGCGCGCTGGCCGAGCTCGGCCATCCACTCGCGCAGCGCCGACACCGCGATCTCGCGGCCGACGATGACCGCGGCCCACAGCGTCATCCACACCGTCGGGTGCTTCTGCACGATCAGCAGCAGGGCCACCGCGACCATGAGCTTGTCGGCGACCGGGTCGAGGAAGGCGCCGAACGCCGAATACTGGTCGTAGCGGCGGGCGATCCAGCCGTCGAGCCAGTCGGTGACCGAGGCGAAGGCGAAGATGAACGCGGCCGCGAGGTTGGTCCACGGGTAATCGAGGAAGAACACCACCACCAGCACCGGGATCAGGACGATCCGGGCCAGAGTCAGCATGGTGGGTACGGTCAACTTCATCCTTCGCTCCGCTTGGGTTCCGCCGGCCCGGCGGTCGTGCGCTGCTTGCCGCCCTTGGCCGCCTTGGGGGCGGCCGCCGGCGTTGCCGGGCCCGGGGCGGCGGCCTCGTCCGGCGCGTCCAGCCCGTGCAGGGCGGCGTAGATGCGCTCGGCCAAGGCTTCGTTGACGCCCTCGACCCGGGAAATCTCTTCGATCCCGGCCGCCTTGAGCCCGCCCAGGCCGCCGAAATGCCGCAACAGATTAGCGCGTCGGCGCGGCCCGATGCCGGGAATGTCTTCCAGCCTACTGCTGTTGCGGGCCTTCTGCCGGCGCCCGCGGTGGCCGGTGATGGCGAAACGGTGCGCCTCGTCGCGGACCTGCTGGACCAGTTGCAGCGCCGGCGACTCGGCGCCGGGACGGACGGTGCGCCCATCCGGCAGCAGCAGTTCCTCGTCGCCAGGGCGCCGCGCCGGGCCCTTGGCCACGCCGACCAGGATCACCCCGTCGACGCCCAGTTCGTCCAGCGCGGCGCGCGCCTGCGCGACCTGGCCGGCGCCGCCGTCGATCAGCAGCACGTCCGGCATGACCCCGCTCCCGCCCTCGCGCTCGGCGCGAGGGCGTTCGTCGGCGCGCGAACCAGTGGTTCGCAAACGCGCCGCCTCACCCTCTTCCACCGCGCGGCGGAAACGCCGGGCGATGGCCTGATTCATCGCCGCGTAGTCGTCGCCCTCGGTGATGCCGGCGATGTTGTAGCGGCGGTACTGGCTGCGCACCGGGCCCTGTGCGTCGAACACCACGCACGAGGCGACGGTGGCTTCGCCCATGGTGTGGCTGATGTCGAAGCATTCGATGCGTTGCGGCAGCGCCGGCATCTTCAGCAGGTCGCGCAGCGCCTCGGCGCGCAGCTGCTGGGCGGCGTGGCTGGTCATTTCGGTGGCCAGCGCCATCTCGGCGTTGCGTCGGGCCAGATCGAGGTAGCCGGCGCGTTCGCCGCGCACGTTGCTCTTGATCTGCACGCGGCGCTCGCCGGCGGCGGAGAAGGCCTGCTCGAACAGTTCGCGGTCGGGCAGGTCGCGGTCGAGCACGATCTCGCGCGGCGGGGTCTGTTCGCCGTAGTACTGCGAGATGAAGGCGGTCAGCACTTCCTCGGGGTTGTCGCTGCCGTTGGTCTTCGGGAAGAACGCGCGAGTGCCGAGGTTGCGGCCGTCGCGGAAGGCCAGCAGCAGCACGCACGCGGCTGCGCCGGACATCGCCAGCGCCAGCACGTCCAGGTCGGCGGCGCGGCCGTCGACGTATTGGCGCGCCTGCAGGCTGCGGATGCTGGCGATGAGGTCGCGCAGGCGCGCGGCGTCTTCGAAATCCAGGCGCGAGCTCGCCGCCTCCATGTCGCGGCCGAGCTCGTCGGTGAGCTCGTCGCTGCGCCCTTCCAGGAACAGGCCGGCGCGGCGCACGCTTTCGGAATAATCGCGCGCCGGCACCAGGCCGACGCAGGGCGCGCTGCAGCGGCCGATCTGGTGCTGCAGGCACGGCCGCGAGCGGTTGCGGAACACGCTGTCCTCGCAGCTGCGCAGGCGGAACAGCTTGTGCATCAGGTTGAGCGTGTCGCGCACCGCGCCGACGCTGGCGTAGGGGCCGAAATAACGCCCGGCGACCGCGCGCGGGCCGCGGTGCATGGCGATGCGCGGCCACGCCTCGCTGGTCATCAGCACGTAGGGATAGCTCTTGTCGTCGCGCAGCAGCACGTTGTAGCGCGGCTTGAGCGACTTGATCAGCTGGTTTTCCAGGATCAGCGCTTCGGCCTCGGTGCGGGTCACCGTGACTTCCATGCGCACGGTCTGGGCCAGCATCGACATGATCCGCGCTGATTTGGGCGTGGCGTTGAAATAGCTGGAGACGCGGTTCTTGAGCGCGCCGGCCTTGCCGACGTAGAGCGCCTTGTCGTCGGCGCCGAGCATGCGGTAGACGCCGGGCGCGGTGCTCAGCTGCTTGACGAAGGCCTTGCCGTCGAACGGCGCGGGCTTGGCCGGAACGGGCGTTTGCTCGCTCATGCGCGCGCGCTCCGAGGGGTGCGGGCGCAGCGCGACGCGGCCGCGCAGGCGCGGCGGGAAACGGCGGGAACGATGGCGGGCGTCGCGGGTGGAAGCATCGGCGGCGGCTGGCGGCCGGCGCGGCGGCCGGCGGATCGGGGCGGGAACTGAATTGGGTCGATTATGCGCGAGCGCAAGGGGCGGCGATGGGATGCGCGGCTGAATGCGCTGGCGCCGCAAGGCGTCGTGGGCGGTGCGGTTGGAGCGGCCGCGGCGAGCCGGCCGAAAAGCGTCGGGCCTGAAGGCCCTCCCACAAAAGCTTCGGAGGCGTCGGAACCAGGCCCGATCCCAGCTCAGCGCTGTTGCAACTCGCGCCGCAGGCGCGCGATGGCGCCGTCGGCCGCGCGGTCGAGCAGTTGGAAGACATGCTCGAACTGGGCCGGGCCGCCGGTGTACGGGTCGGGAATCTCGCCGTCGGTGACGGTGCCGCACCAGTCCAGCAGCAGCGCGCTTTGCGCGGTCGCGTCCCTGGGCGCGCGGGCGCGCACGTCGCGTAGGTTGGCGCGGTCGGCGCACAGCAGCCAGTCGCATTCGCGGTAGTCGGCGGCGGCCAGCTGGCGCGCGCGCAAACCGGAGATGTCGATGCCGTGCTGCGCGGCGTTGGCGATCGAGCGCCGGTCCGGCGGTTCGCCGACGTGCCAGTCGCCGGTGCCGGCCGAATCCAGTTCGATCAAGCCGCGCAGCGACGACGCCTCGATGCGCGCGCGCAGCACGCCCTCGGCCACCGGCGAGCGGCAGATGTTGCCCAGGCAGACCACCAGCAGCCGCATGGCTTACCGGCCCTGGCCGGCCGGATCCTGCTTGGCCGCGCCCTCGCCCGCCGCGCCCTGCGCCGCCAGGAACGCCTCGGCGCGGGCCAGGTCTTCGGGCGTGTCGACGCCCGGCGGGAACGCTTCGGGGCTGATCCCGACCGCGATGCGGTAGCCGGCTTCCAGCGCGCGCAGCTGTTCCAGCGATTCGATCTGCTCCAGCCGGCCCGGGCGCATCTTGGCGAACTTGCGCAGGAAGCCGGCGCGGTAGCCGTAGATGCCGATGTGGCGCAGCCATTCGCCGCCGCCGGGCATGCGCTCGCGGTCCTTGGCGAAGGCGTCGCGCGGCCACGGGATCGGCGCGCGGCTGAAGTACAGGGCGTCGCCGTTGGCCGCGCGCACCAGCTTGACCGCGTTGGGATCGAACAGGGTTTCGACTTCGGTCACCGCGACCGCCAGGGTCGACATTTCGGCACCGCTGTCGCGCAGCGCGTCGGCGACGGCGACGATGCCGGCGACCGGGGCGAAGGGTTCGTCGCCCTGCAGGTTGACCACCACGGTGTCGTCGCGCCAGCCGGCGAGGTCGGCGCATTCGGCCAGGCGGTCGGTGCCGGAGGCGTGGTCGGGCGAGGTCATCGCCACTTGCACGCCGCTGCCCTTGAGCGCATCGGCGATGCGCTGGTCGTCGGTGGCGATCCACACCTCGCGCGCGCCGGCGGCGAGCACGCGGCGGGCGACGTGCAGCACCAGCGGTTCGCCGGCGAGTTCGCGCAGCGGCTTGCCCGGCAGGCGCGAGGCGGCGTAGCGGGCGGGGATGGCGACGACGAAGTCCTGGCTCATGTTCGGCTCCGGAGCGGTGCGGCGGAAGGCGTGGTGCGTGGTGCGTGGTGCGTGGTGCGTGGTGCGTGGTGCCGAGTATCGCGAATGCGGCGTGAGGGTGCGCGGCGCGGGAGTGGGTGACGCGGTTGGCGCGGTTTCGCGGTCGCGGCTTGCGCCGCTCCTACAGGTAGCCTATGTAGGGGCTGCGCGAGCTGCGACCGCGCAAAACCGATTGCAGCGTCACTTGCGCTTGAGCGTCTGCAGCTTGTCCAGCAGCGACACCCAGAACGCTTCCGGCAACTCCGCCCGCACCGGCACGCTGTAGTACGACTCCGGATCGAAACCGCCCTGCCCGTCCAGCGGGATCTTGACCGCGTCCTTCTCGGTCATCAGCACCGGCAGTTTGCTGCCGAAGGCGAAATCGGCGGCGGCGTAGCGGTGGTGATCGGGAAAGGCGTGCGGAACCACGGCGATGCCGACGCCGCGCAGCATGGCGAAGTAACGCTCCGGGTCGCCGATGCCGGCGACCGCGTGCACGCGCTTGCCGGCGAAGCCGTCGAGCCGCAACGGGCGCGCGCCAAGCAGCGGCTGGGCCTGGTCGGCGATCAGGCGCATCGGCCATTCGCCGAAGCCGGCGCCGAGCGGCGCTTCGCCGGCGGCGGGCTGGGGCAGATTGACCACGCGGAAGTCGCACTGCGCGCCGCGTTCGGGCGGTTCGCGCAAGGGGCCGGCGGGCAGCAGCTGGCCGTTGCCGTAGCGGCGGCGGCCGTCGACCACTTCGATCTCGATGTCGCGCGCCAGCCGGTAGTGCTGCAGGCCGTCGTCGCAGATCACCAGGTCGCAGCCGGCCTCGGCCAGCGCGCGCGCGGCGCTGGCGCGGTCGCGGTCGGCGCGGACCTTGACGCCGGTGCGGCGCGCGATCAGCACCGGCTCGTCGCCGCCGCTGCGCGGGTCGGTAGTGCGTTCGACCCACAACGGCGTGGCCGCGTCGTCGCGGCCGTAGCCGCGGGTGGCCACGCCCGGGTTCCAGCCTTCCTGCTTCAGGCGCTGGACCAGGGCGATGGTCAGCGGCGTCTTGCCGGCGCCGCCGGCGGTGATGTTGCCGACCACCAGCACCGGCACGCCGGGATGGCGGCGGCGCTTGAGCCCGCGGCGGTAGAGGCTGCGGCGCAGGCCGGTGACCGCGGCGTACAGGCCGGCGAGCAGGCGCGCGTGCGCGGGCACCGCGCTGTCGTCGTACCAGTAGGCCGGCGGGCCGCCGCGGCGTTCGGCGCTCATCGCGGCGCGCTCCGGGTCGCGGCATGCGGCGCGGATGCGCGGCGAGGCGCCGCAACGGCGCTCGTCGCAGCGCGTGCGTGACGGTCGGCGATATCGCCGGCGGCGGCGAAAGCCATCGCCACGCACGCGGCGTCCGAACTCGCGCGCTCGATCGCGCCAGGGGCCGCCGCTTTCATTCGGCCTCGCGGAACTGCATGCGGTGCAGGTGCGCGTACAGGCCGCCGTGGGCGAGCAGTTCGCTGTGCGAGCCGCGTTCGACGATGCGGCCCTGGTCCATCACCAGCACCTGGTCGGCATGTTCGATCGTCGACAAGCGATGGGCGATGACCAGGGTGGTGCGATCGGGCATCAGCCGTTCCAGCGCGTCCTGCACCAGCCGCTCGGACTCGGTGTCGAGCGCGGCGGTGGCCTCGTCGAGGATCAGGATCGGCGCGTCCTTGAGCATCGCGCGGGCGATCGCCAGGCGCTGGCGCTGGCCGCCGGAGAGCTTGCCGCCCTTGGCGCCGATCGCCGCGTTCAAGCCGTCGGGCAGCTTGTCGACGAACTCGGCGGCGTTGGCGCCCTGGATCGCGCGCGCGAGCGTGGCCGCATCGACGTCCTGCATCTCGCCGTAGGCGACGTTGGCCGCGACGGTGCCGTCGAACAGCATCACCTGCTGGCCGACCAGGGCGATCTGGCGGCGCAGGTCGGCGAGCTTGTAGTCGGTGAGGTCGTGGCCGTCGAGCAGGATCTGTCCGGACTCGGGATCGTAGAAACGCGGAATCAGCTTGATCAGGCTCGACTTGCCGCTGCCGGAGCGGCCGACGATGGCGGTGACCGTGCCCGGCCGGGCGACGAAGCTGATCCCGCTCAGCGCCGGGCGCTCCTGGCCCGGATAGCGCGCGGTGACGTCGCGGAACTCGATCAGCCCGCGGCTGCGCGCGAGCGCGCGCTCGCCGCTGTCGGGCTCCTCGGCGGCGTCGAGCACCTCGAACAGGCGCTCGGCCGAGGCCACGCCGCGCTGGAGCATGTTCTGCACGTTGGTCAGCTGGCGCAGATTGGGGATGATCGCCATCATCGACACCATCAGCGTGACGAAGCCGCCGGCGTCCAGGCGCCCGGCGAAGGCCTCGCGCCCGGCCACGAACAGCAGCAGCGCCAGGCCGACCGAGCCCATCAGCTGGACCATGCCCGAGGCGATCGAGCGGGTAGATTCGACCTTGAGGCTGAGCTTGAGGTAGTGGTCGGCGATCGCGCCGTAGCGGTCGAGCTCGGACTTCTGCGCGCCGTAGACCTTCACTTCCTGCTGGTTCGACAAGGCCTGATCGGCGGCCAGCAGCAGCTGCGCCCCGCTCTCCTGGATGCGGTGGCTGATGCGGCGATAACGGCGGCCGACCTTGTCCATGACCCAGGCCAGCGGCGGCGCCATCAGGAACACCGCGACGGTGACCTGCCAGCTGGTCCACAGCATCACGCCCAGCAGCGCCAGCGCCTGGGTCGACTGCTGCACCATCACCTTCATCGCATCGACCGAGGCCTGCGCGACCTGATCGCTGTCCGAGCCCAGCCGCACCAGCATCGACGGCACCGGCTCGGTGTCGAAGCGCGAGCCCGGCAGGCGCAGGTACTTGCCCAGCACCTGCACGCGCAGGTCGCGGGCGACGCCGCGGCCGGACTTGGCCATGTAGTAGTCGGTGACATAACCGGCGATGCCGCGCAGCACGAACAGGCCGACGATCGCCGCCGGCAACCACACCGCCACCGAGCTGTTCTTGGCGATGAAGGTCTGGTTGATGATCGGGTCCATCAACTTGGTGAAGCCCGCGCCGGCGACGGCTTCGATCAGCATGCCGATCCCCGCCAGCCACAGCAGGTTGCGGTAAGGCAGGGCGAAGCGCAGCAGCCGGCGATAGGTCTGCCACGGCGAGGCGTTCGGATCCGCCGTCACCGTGCGGCTCCCGAGGGCGCGGCGGCGGCAGCGGGCTTGGCCGCCGCCGCGGACGGCGCCGGCGGCGCGGTCGCGCTCATGATCTTGCGGAAGCCGAGCTGGCCGAGCGCGTCGTAGACGGTGACCACGGCCTGGTACGGCGTGCGCGCGTCGGCGCGCAGCATCACGGTGCGGTCGCGGTCGTCGCCGGCGACTTCGGCGATGGTGGTCTTGAGCGAGTCCAGGTCGTCGCGCAGCACCTCGCGGTCGCCGACGAAATAACGGCCTTCGGCGTTGACCAGCACCACCAGCGCCTGGCTGGCGTCGCCGGACGGCTCGCCGGTGGCGCGCGGCAGCTCGAGCTTGAGCACCGAGCGCGCGTCGAAGGTGGCGGTGACCACGAAGAAGATGATCAGCACCAGGATCACGTCGATCAGCGGGACCAGGTTGATCTCCGGCTCGTCGTCGGCGCGGTGGTCGCGAATGCGCATGCGGGCGGCGCCTCAGCCCTGGCCGCCGGCCAGGCGCACCGGACGCGGCTCGCTGGCGCGGCCTTCGCCGGGATGCTGCTGCAGCACGTCGACCAGGGCGATGGCCTCGTGCTCCATCGCCACGATGTATTCGGAGATGCGGCCGCGGAACCAGCGGTGCGCCATCAGCGCCGGAATCGCCACGATCATGCCGGTGGCGGTGCACACCAGCGCCTTGCCGATGCCGCCGGCGAGCTGGTTGACGTCGCCGATGCCGTGGTCGTTGATGACCAGGAACATCTGGATCATGCCGACCACGGTGCCGAACAGGCCCAGCAGCGGACCGGCCGCGGCGATGGTGCCGAGCGTGTTCAGGTAGCGCTCCATGCGGTGCACCAGATGCCGGCCCACGTCCTCGATGCGCTCGCGGATTTCCTCGCGCGGGCGGCCGCGCACGTCGAGCGCGGCGGCCAGCAGCGCGCCCAGCGGCGCGGTCGCGCGCAGCGACTCGATGTGGGCCGGATCGAGCTTGCCGCCGGCGGCCCAGGCGCGCACTTCCTGGCCCAGGTTCGGCGGCAGCACCGCGCGCCGGCGCAGGGTCCACAGCCGCTCGATGATGATCGCCAGGGCCACGGCCGACAGGATCAACAACGGAATCATCGGCCAACCGCCGGCCTTCACCAGTTCCAGCACTCGCGAACCCCCGGCCCGTGGCCGACTTCAATCCGGCCGATAGGATAGCCCAGGCGCGCGCCGGCTCGCGTCCCACAGCCTTGGGTGTGCCTGGCGTCGCGTTTCCAGGCGCAGGCCCGCGTTGCCGGCGGCTGCATCCGCCGACGCGCGCAAGCCGATCCGCAGGGCGCCGCCGGCGGCGGTGTCGGTGACCTTCGCGCCGGCGCGACGCCAGCGCTCGACCACGTCCGCGCGCGGATGGCCGAAACGGTTGCCGTAGCCGCTGGAGACCAGCGCATAGCGGGCGCCGACCGCGCGCACGAAGGCCGGATCGGACGATTCGGCGCTGCCGTGGTGGGCGACCAGGACCACGTCGGCGCGCACCGCCTCGGCCGGCGCCTGCGCCGCGCGCCGGACCAGATCGCGCTCGACCACCTCGCCGATGTCGCCGGTCAGCAGCGCGCTGCCGTGCGCGCTGTCGATGCGCAGCACGCAACTGGACTCGTTGCGCAGATAGGGAAAGTGCCGGGGCGGATGCAGGAAACGCAAGCGCACGCCGTCCCAGCGCCATTCGCGGCCGGCCTCGCAGGTCTTCAGATCCAGGCCGCGCACGGCTTCGCCGGCGATATCGGGCGGCCCCAGCCGCAGCGGCGCGGGAAACGCGCGCAGCACCGCGGCCAATCCGCCGGCGTGGTCCTGATCGCCGTGGCTGGCGACCGCCGCATCGAGCCGGCGCACGCCCAAGGCGTGCAGCGCCGGCACCACCGCGCGCTCGCCGGCATCGAAGCCGTCGCGCACCGCCGGGCCGGCGTCGAACAGCAGGCTGTGATGGGCGGTGCGCACCAGCACCGACAGGCCCTGGCCGACGTCGATCACCACCAGTTCGGCCTCGCCCGGCGCGGGCAGGCGCCGGTCCGGCCACAGCAGCGGCAGCCACAGCAGCAGCGCCAGCGCCTTGCCGGGCGTGCCGCGCGGCAACAGCAGCCAGAACGCGCCGAGCAGGGCCAGCGGCAAGGCGAACCAGCGCGGCTCCGGCAGCCACCACAGCGCCAGGCCGCTGCCGGCCAACGCCTGGAACCAAGGCCAGCCGGGTTCGAAACAGGCCGCAGCCCAGCGCCAGGCGAACGCGCCGGCGCCGGCGTGCACCGTTTCCAGGCCGGTGCCGATCAAGGCCAGCGGCACCACCGCCAGGCTCCACCACGGCACCGCGATCAGGTTGGCCAGCGGTCCGGCCAGCGAGGCCTGGCCGAACAGCGCCGCGCACAAAGGCAGCAGGCCCAGGCTGGCCACGCCCTGGGCCGAGACGAAACCGCCCAGGCGCTCGCGCCAACCGCCCTCGCCCGCCGCCGGCAGGCACCACAGCAGCCAGGCCACGCCGAGGAAGCTCAGCCAGAAACCGGCGCCGAGCAAGGCCAACGGATCGGCCAGCATCACCGCGATCGCCGCCAACGCCAGCGCATCGGCGCCGCGCTGCGGCCGTCGCAGCAGCCGCAACCCCGCCACTACCGCGATCATCAACCAGGTGCGCACCGTCGGCAGGGCGAAACCGGCGGCCGCGGCGTACAGCAGGCCGCCGGCCATCGCCGCCGCCGAAGCGGCCGCGACCGCAGGCACGCGCCGGCCGAGCGCCGGCAGCAGCCACCACAGGCCGCGCGCGAACAGGGCGAAGAAGCCTGCGGCGAGGCCGACGTGGAAACCGGAAATCGCGATCAGGTGGGTCAGGCCGTTGGCGCGCAGCACTTCCCAGTCGGCATCGTCGAGGCCGCGCGTGTCGCCGAGCGCGAGCGCGCGCACGAAGCGCGCCGCCGGCGTCGGCACCGCCGCGGCGATGCGCGCGCACATGGCTTCGCGCCACGCGTCGAGCCCGGTGGGCGGCGCGAGCAGGCGTGCGTTGAGCTGCGGATCGCGCAGATAGCCGTTGGCGCTGAGCCGCTGCGCCAGCGCGTACTTCTCGGCGTCCGGGCCGCCCGGGTTGCGCAGCCCGCGCGGTGCGCGCACCCGAGCCTGCAGGCGCCAGCGCTGGCCGGCTTTCAATGCGGCGCGCGGCTGCGGATCGTCGTCGTACCACGCCAGGCGCAGCAAGCGGCCGCGCAGCGGCGCCGGCTGCGAGGCGTCGTCGTCGACGCGGAAGCGGAACTGGCTGCGGCGCGCTTCGTGCGCGGGCAGATCGACGATGCGGCCACTGAGGGTCGCATCGCGCCTTTCCCAATCCGGCGGCAGTTGCAGGGCCAGCGCATGCGCCGCATGCAGGCTCGCCAGGGCGAAGCCGAACGCGAATGCGGCCGGTGCGCGGGCGCGATGCAGTCGCCACCATCCGAGCGCGGCGAGCGAGAGCAGCGGCGCCATCGCCTGCCAGGGAAGCAATCGCGGCGCTGCCAATGCGGCGGCGATGCCGGCGAGCAAGGCGATCGCGACGAGCTTTCCGAACGGCGGCGTCCTTGCCGCTGCGAACATGGCGTTCTCCTTCGCCGGGGGTGCGGTTGCATTGCGATCAGGGCCGCGAGGTCGCGGATCGCGCTGGTCGGCGTGGACAACCTTAGCGATGCGACGAAGACGGGCGCATCGCCTGGAATCCGGGATCGGCGTAGGCCCTCGGCGCGGCGAAGGGTCGGAAAACGGCGATGGGCGTTGTGCAGGACGGCCAGGCACGACGGACGGTCGGCGCCGGCGTCGGAAGGTTCGCCGTAGTTCGATTGTCGCGGTCGCGGCTTGCGCCGCTCCTGCAGTCGGATCGCGTAAATCACGTATCGACTGAACGCGGAAGCTTGGCGACCCGCGCTCGCGTCGCAGCGTTCGTCGTCATCGGCGTGTCGCGGTCGCGGCTTGCGCCGCTCCTACAGATGGATCGCGCAGCGGGCGCGGGCGCGGGTCAGATCTCGCTCGCGGCCAACTCGCGCAGCCTGCCCTCGTGTAGTTCCATCACCCGGTCCAGCCGCCGCGCCAGGCGGCGGTCGTGGGTCACCATCACCAGGCTGGTGCCCTGGTCGCGATTGAGCGACAGCATCAGCTCGAACACGGTGGCCGCGGTCTTTTCGTCGAGGTTGCCGGTGGGTTCGTCGCCGAGCACGCAGGCCGGGCGGTTGACCAGGGCGCGCGCGACGGCGGCGCGCTGGCGTTCGCCGCCGGACAGTTCGCCGGGCTTGTGGCCGAGGCGATGGCCGAGGCCGACCGATTCCAGCAACGCGGTCGCACGCGCGGTGGCGTCCTTGACCGACGGCGAATCGCGGCCGCCGAGCAGCACCGGCAGCATCACGTTCTCCAGCGCGGTGAATTCCGGCAGCAGATGGTGGAACTGGTAGACGAAGCCCAGCGCGCGGTTGCGCAGCAGGCCGCGGGCGCGGTCGGACAGCGAGCTCATGCGCTGGCCGGCGACGTACACCTCGCCCGCGGTCGGTGTGTCCAGGCCGCCGAGCAGGTGCAGCAGCGTGCTCTTGCCGGCGCCGGATGCACCGAGGATGGCGACCGTTTCGCCACGGCTCACCTCGAAGTCCAGGCCGTTGAACACCGGCGTGTGCAGCTTGCCTTCCGAATAGGTCATCGCCAGGCCCTGGCAGCTGAGCACGGTCTGCGCGGCGTCGGACGGGTTCGCGCTGTGCGCGGCGGAGTTACTCATAGCGCAGCGCCTCGGCCGGGGCCGTGCGCGCGGCGCGCCAGGCGGGATAGATGGTGGCCAGGAACGCCATGGCCAGGGCGACGCAGGCGATGATGGTCACGTCGCTGGTCTGCAGGTCGGTCGGCAGGCCGGTGATGTAGTAGACGTCCTCGGGCAGCAGCTGCACGCCGAGCACGCTCTCGATGGCCTTGAGGATGTGCTCCAGGTTCAGGGTCAGCACGATGCCGCCGATCACGCCGAGCACGGTGCCGATGATGCCGATCAGGGTGCCCTGGACCACGAAGATGCGCATCACGCTCATCGGGGTGAGGCCGAGGGTGCGCTGGATCGCGATGTCGGCCTGCTTGTCGGTGACCAGCATCACCTGCGAGGACACCAGGTTGAACGCGCCCATGGCGATGATCAGCGACAGCAGGATCGCCATCACCGTCTTCTCCATCTTCAGCGCGCGGAACATGTTGGCGTTGTCGCTGCTCCAGTCGGTGACCCGGTACGGGCCGCCGAGGTTGACCGCCAGGTCGCGCGCCACGTCCCAGGCCTGGTCCATGTCGTGCAATTTCAGGCGCACGCCGGTGACGCCGTCGCCCATGCGCAGCACCCGCTGCATGTCCTGCATGTTGGCGACCGCCATGCCCTTGTCGTATTCGTTGTAGCCGGCCTCGAAGATGCCGCTGACGGTGAAGCGCTTGAGCTGCGGCATCGCGCCCATCGGCGTGCTGCGGCCGTCGGCGGTCATCATCACCACGCTGTCGCCGACCTGGGCGCCCATCCACAGCGCGAGCTCCTTGCCGAGCACGATGTTGAAGCTGCCCGGTTCGAGCGAATCGAGCTTGCCCTGCACCATCTTGTCGGCCAGCACCGAAACCCGGCCTTCCAGCGCCGGATCGACGCCGCGCACGATCGCCGGCTGCTGGCGCGTGGCCGAGAGCAGCGCTTCCTTCTCGACATACGGCGCGGCGCCGGCGACGCGCTTGTCGGCGGTGGCCATTTCCACCGCGTGGCGCCAGTCCGCCAACGGCTCGCCGTAGGCGCTGACCGTGGCGTGCGCGGCCATCTGCAGCATGCGGTCGCGGATCTCGCGCTGGAAGCCGCTCATCACCGCCAGGGTGGTGATCAGCGCGGTCACGCCCAGGGCGATGCCGGCGATCGAGGCGAGCGAGATGAAGGAGATGAAGCCGTTGCGGCGCTTGGCGCGCAGATAACGCAGGCCGATGGCGACTGAGATGGGTTTGAACATGTAGCCATGATCGGGGTTGGGGATTGGGGATTGGGCGGAAATCCAGGCTCGGCGCGGCCTGGCCGCTGTCCGAATCCCGCATCCCGTATCCCGAATCCGCGCTCATGGTGCCATCGAACGCGGTGCGGACGCATCGACTGCGACCGCGGCGGCCAGCCGGAGTTCACGCCGGCCGTGAGCGCCGAGGCTGTCGGGCCACCACAGCAGGCGGCCGCGGCGGCCGTCGGCGCCGCGGAATTCCAGGCGGACCAGCGGGCCGCGCCAGTACAGGCGGGCCTGCGCGATCGGCGCCTCGTCGAGCCAGGCGCGGGCGCCGGCCAG
>NZ_LXSD01000412.1:0-20428 GCF_017168095.1 Lysobacter enzymogenes
CGCAACGCCCGCCAGTCCCGCCCCGAGTTCCGCCGCTTCCCCTCCTACCAGCCCGCTTTCCGCCAGCCAGCACTGCTTACCCAAGACGGTCCCGCTTCAGACCCCGGCCGCCGCAACCGCGCAAGAACCGGACTGTGCGTCCGACGACAAGAGCCAACGATGTCTGCTCGACGCGCGCGCCCTGCTGAAGTCGCTGACCGCACCGAATCCCAAACAGGAACCCACCCCACGATGAGCACCCATCACTTCTCCGTCCGCTCCGGCAAGCCCGGCGTCGGGCTTTCCGTGCTCGCGTTGACCGCGAGCCTCGTCATCGCCCTGGCCGCCGTCGGTTGCGGCAGCCAGGCCGCTCCGCACGAAGGCGGCGCGCCGCCGCCGCCGGAAGTCAGCGTCGCCCAGGTCCTGAGCAAGCAGGTCCGGCAGTGGGACGAGTTCACCGGCCGGGTCAGCGCGCCCGAATCGGTCGAACTGCGCGCCCGCGTCAGCGGTTACGTGGATCGCGTCGCCTACAAGGAAGGCCAGGACGTCAAGAAAGGCGACCTGCTGTTCGTGATCGACCAGCGCCGCTACCGCGCCGAGCTCGCCCGCGCCCAGGCCGAACTGGAACGCGCGCGCGCCGAAGCGCGCCTGGCCCAGACCCAGGACAAACGCGCCCAGACCCTGGTCGAGGCCAAGGCGATCTCGCGCGAAGAGTTCGAGACCCGCCGCGCCGCCAGCACCCAGGGCGACGCCGCGGTGCGCGCGGCCGAAGCCGCGGTCGCCTCGGCCCAGCTCGACCTGACCTTCACCGAAGTGCGCTCGCCGATCGACGGCCGCGCCGGCCGCGCCCTGATCACCGCCGGCAACCTCGCCTCGGCCGATCAGACCGTGCTGACCACGGTGGTCTCGCAGAACCCGATGTACGTGTACTTCGAGGCCGACGAGCAGACCTACCTGCGCTACAACGACCTGGCCCGCAAGGGCGAGCGTTCCGGCGACAAGAACCCGGTCAAGATCGGCCTGGCCGGCGAGAGCGGCTATCCGCACGCCGGCACCGTCGACTTCACCGACAACCAGCTCGACTCCAACACCGGCACCATCCGCGCCCGCGCGGTGGTCCCGAACGAAGAGCGCGTGCTGACCCCGGGCCTGTTCGCGCGCGTGCAGCTGGAAGGCAGCGGCCAGTTCAAGGCGATGCTGGTCGACGACAAGGCCGTGCTGACCGATCAGGACCGCAAGTACGTCTACGTGCTCGGCCCGAAGAACGAGGCGGTGCGCAAGGACGTGGTGCTCGGCCGCATGATCGACGGCCTGCGCGTGGTCCAGTCGGGCCTGGCGCCGGGCGACAAGGTCATCGTCCACGGCGTGCAGAAGGTGTTCTTCCCGGGTATGCCGGTGCAGCCCAAGACCATCGCCATGGGCGCGCCGGCGCCGGCGCCCGCGGCGCCGGGCGCGGCGGCCGGGGCCTTGTGAGGTCGGGCTAGCGACACCTTCCAGCGCCGGTCGGGCCCACCTACCGTCGTCCCCGCGAAGGCGGGGACCCAGGGCTCTTCGGGCGAGAACGCTTGATGTCTCTGGATTCCTGCGTTCGCGGGAATGACGAGCAAAAAGCGGCTCGCCCGACCGGCGCGAAAAGCAATCGAAGGCCGGCCCAAACCCACGGGCCCGGCCGGGGACCCATGCGGCTCATCGCCGCACCAAGGAATCCGTCATGGACTTTTCCAAGTTTTTCATCGACCGGCCGATCTTCGCCGCGGTGCTGTCGATCGTGATCTTCGCCGCCGGCCTGATCGCGATTCCGATCCTGCCGATCAGCGAATATCCCGAAGTGGTGCCGCCCTCGGTGGTGGTGCGCACGGTCTATCCGGGCGCCAACCCCAAGGTCATCGCCGAAACCGTCGCCACGCCGCTCGAAGAAGCGATCAACGGCGTCGAAGACATGATGTACATCAAGTCGGTCGCCGGCTCCGACGGCGTGCTGGTCACCACCGTGACCTTCCGCCCCGGCACCAACGCCGACGACGCCGCCGTGCGCGTGCAGAACCGGGTCAGCCAGGCGCTGGCGCGACTGCCCGAGGACGTGCGCCGCCAGGGCGTGACCACGCAGAAGCAGTCGCCGGTGTTCCTGATGGTGGTGCACCTGACCTCGCCCAACGGCAAGTACGACACCCTGTACCTGCGCAACTACGCCCGCCTGCACGTCAAGGACAGCCTGGCGCGCCTGTCGGGCGTCGGCGACGCGCAGATCTTCGGCGGCGGCGACTACGCCATGCGCGCCTGGCTCGACCCGGACAAGATCGCCTCGCGCGGCCTCACCGCCGGCGACGTGGTCCGCGCCATGCGCGAGCAGAACGTGCAGGTCTCCGCCGGCCAGCTCGGCGCCGAGCCGATGCCCAACAGCAGCGACTTCCTGACCCTGATCAACGCCCAGGGCCGCCTGCGCGACCAGAAGGAATTCGGCGAGATCGTGATCAAGCGCGGCGACGACGGCGAAGTGGTGCGGCTGTCCGACGTCGCCCGCCTGGAACTGGGCGCCGGCGACTACAGCCTGCGCTCGCAGCTCGACGGCAAGAACGCGGTCGGCATCGGCATCTTCCAGGCGCCGGGCGCGAACGCGCTGCAGATCCAGGAGCAGGTCATCGCGACGATGAACCAGCTCTCCAAGTCGTTCCCGGAAGGCATCAAGTACGAAGCGGTGTACGACACCACCATCTTCGTGCGCGACTCGATCAAGGCGGTGGTCTCGACCCTGCTGGAAGCGGTGCTGCTGGTGGTGCTGGTGGTGATCCTGTTCCTGCAGACCTGGCGCGCCTCGATCATTCCGTTGATCGCGGTGCCGGTGTCGGTGGTGGGCACGTTCTCCGCGCTGTACCTGCTGGGCTTCTCGATCAACACCCTGAGCCTGTTCGGATTGGTGCTGGCGATCGGCATCGTCGTCGACGACGCGATCGTGGTGGTGGAGAACGTCGAGCGCAACATCGAGGAAGGCCTGAGCCCGCTCGACGCGGCGCACCAGGCGATGAAGGAAGTGTCCGGCCCGATCGTGGCGATCGCGCTGGTGCTGTGCGCGGTGTTCGTGCCGATGGCGTTCTTGTCGGGCGTGACCGGCCAGTTCTACAAGCAGTTCGCGGTGACCATCGCCATCTCCACGGTGATCTCGGCGATTAACTCGCTGACCCTGTCGCCGGCCCTGGCCGCGCGCCTGCTCAAGCCGCACGACGCGCCCAAGGACGCGCCGACGCGTTTGATCGACCGTCTGTTCGGCTGGCTGTTCCGTCCGTTCAACCGCTTCTTCGCCTCCAGCTCGGAGAAGTACCAGGGCGCGGTCTCGCGCACCCTGGGCAAGCGCGGCGCGGTGTTCGTGGTCTACGCGGTGCTGCTGGTGGCCACCGGCTTCATGTTCAAGATCGTGCCGGCCGGCTTCATCCCGCTGCAGGACAAGCTGTACCTGATCGCCGCGGTCAAGCTGCCCGAAGGCTCCTCCATCGCGCGCACCGACGCCCTGCTGAGCAAGGTGACCGACGTTGCGATGAAGACCGAAGGCGTGCAGCACTCGATCGCCTTCCCGGGCCTCAACGCGGTGCAGTTCACCAACACGCCCAACACCGGCGTGGCGTTCCTGCCGCTCAAGCCCTTCAGCGAGCGTCACCGCAGCGCGGTGGAGATCACCGCCGAGCTGAACCAGAAGATCGCCGGCTTCCAGGAAGGCTTCACCTTCGCGCTGATGCCGCCGCCGATCCTCGGCCTGGGCAACGGCGCGGGCTACCAGATGTTCATCCAGGACCGCAACAACCTCGGCTACGGCGCGCTGCAGAACGCGGTCAGCGCGTTCCAGGGCACGATCATGCAGACCCCGGGCATGGGCTACGCCAACAGCACCTACCAGGCCAACGTGCCGCAGCTCGACGCCGAAGTCGACCGCGTCAAGGCCAAGGCGCAAGGCGTGCCGCTAACCGAGCTGTTCGACACGTTGCAGACCTACCTGGGCTCGGCCTACGTCAACGACTTCAACCAGTTCGGCCGCACCTGGCAGGTCATCGCCCAGGCCGACGGCAACTTCCGCGACAGCGTCGAGGACATCGCCAACCTGCGTACCCGCAACGACCGCGGCGAGATGGTGCCGATCGGTTCGATGGTCACCATCAAGCAGACCTTCGGCCCCGACCCGGTGCTGCGCTACAACGGCTACCCGGCCGCCGACATCGCCGGCGACGTCGACCCGCGCGTGATGTCCTCGGCGCAGGCGATGGACGTGGTCAAGGACGTGGCCGCCAAGGTCCTGCCCAACGGCATGGAGATCGAGTGGACCGACCTGAGCTACCAGCAGGCCAGCCAGGGCAACGCGGCGATGATCGTGTTCCCGCTCGCGATCCTGCTGGCGTTCCTGGTGCTGGCCGCGCTGTACGAAAGCTGGACCCTGCCGCTGGCGGTGATCCTGATCGTGCCGATGTGCATGCTCTCGGCCCTGCTCGGCGTCAAGCTGACCGGCGGCGACAACAACGTGTTCGTGCAGGTCGGCCTGGTGGTGCTGATGGGCCTGGCGTGCAAGAACGCGATCCTGATCGTCGAGTTCGCCCGCGAGCTGGAACTGCAGGGCAAGGGCATCGTCGAGTCCGCGCTGGAAGCCTGCCGCCTGCGCCTGCGTCCGATCGTGATGACCTCGATCGCCTTCATCGCCGGCACCGTGCCGCTGGTGCTGTCGCACGGCGCCGGCGCCGAGGTCCGCTCGGTCACCGGCATCACCGTGTTCGCCGGCATGCTCGGCGTGACCCTGTTCGGTCTGTTCCTGACCCCGGTGTTCTACGTGGCGCTGCGCAAGATGGTCGGCAACAAGCTGGTCTCGCACGGCGACCACCACAATGTTTCGGAGACCGTCCATGCGTAATTTGAAACTCCCCGCGGTCGCGTTGCTGACGCTCGCGTTGGCCGCCTGCGCGGTCGGTCCGGACTATGTCCGGCCGACCCTGGCCACGCCGGAGGCGTTCGCCCGCGCCGACGCGCAAGCGGCCACCGACGGCGCCGCCGCGCCGGATCCGGCCGCCGAGTTCTGGCAGAACTTCAACGACCCGGTGCTCACCCACCTGGTCGAGGAGTCGCTCAGCGCCAACCACGACCTGCGCATCGCCCTGGCCAACTACGACCGCGCCAACGCCTTGCTGCGCGGCGCCAAGTTCGACCGTTTCCCGACCATCACCGGCAGCGCCAGCGGCAGCGACACCCGCTCCAGCAGCGACCAGATGCCGGGCGTGGACAACCGCGGCCGCGACAACGAGAGCTACAGCGCCCAGGCCAACGTGAGCTGGGAGCTGGACGTGTTCGGCCGGGTGCGCCGCAACATCGAGTCGCAGCGCGCCGACACCTGGGCCAGCGCGGCCGACCTGCAGGCGATGCAGGTGTCCATCGTCGGCGAAGTGGCGCGCAGCTACGTCGAGCTGCGCGGCCTGCAGGAACGCCTGCGGGTCGCGCGCGAGAACGCCGAGAACCAGACCGAGACCCTGCGCCTGGTGCAGGCGCGCTTCGACGCCGGCCGCGGCACCGAGTTCGACACCGCGCGCGCGCGCGCCCAGCTCGAAGCGACCTTGGCGCGGGTGCCGAACCTGGAAGCCCAGGTCGCGGTCACCCAGCACCGCCTCGCGGTGCTGACCGGGCAGACGCCCGACGCGCTGATCGCCGAGCTCGACCAGGCGACGCCGCTGCCGGCGCTGCCGGCGCGGCTGGATGCCGGCACGCCGGGCGAACTGCTGCGCCGCCGTCCCGACGTCGCCGCCGCCGAGCACCGCCTGCACGCGGCCACTGCGCGCATCGGCGTGGCCACCGCCGATCTGTTCCCGCGCTTCACCCTGTCGGGGCTGATCGGTTCGCAGGCCATCGACACCAGCGCGCTGTTCGAACGCGCCAGCGAAACCCGCCTGGTCGCGCTCGGCATCGACTGGTCGTTCCTCGACATCGGCCGGGTGCGTTCGCGGATCAAGGCCGCCGACGCCAGCGCCGAAGGCGAGCTGGCGCGCTACCAGCAAAGCGTGCTGCTGGCGCTGGAAGACACCGAGAACGCGCTGGTGCGCTATGCCCGCGCGCGGGTCGAGGACCAGCACCTGGAGCGCGCCGCGCAGGACAGCCTCAAGGCCGCCAAGCTCGCGCGCGTGCGCTACGAGGCCGGCGCCGCCGACCTGTTCGAAGTGCTCGACGCCGAACGCACCCAGCTGCAGGCGCAGGACGCCTTCGCCGACGGCCGCACCCGCTCGGTCACCGGCGCCATCGCGCTGTACAAGGCGATGGCGGGCGGCTGGCCGGCGCGCGAGCCGGTGCGCGAGGGGGTGGCGCGGAATTGAGGAGCGGGATCAGGGACTAGGGGTCAGGGAACTGTGGAGGCGTTGCGGCGGGTCGCACGCGGTGCGCCTGGGCAGCGCCGATGCGGCCGCCGGGTGCCCCGCGATCGCTCAACCACCGGCGCACCCACAGTGCCCCAACCCCCAACCCCGCTCCTGCCTTCTCCGCTTTCCCGACCGACGACCCCGGCCTGCGGCCGGCCCCTCCCCCTCTCTCCGCCGCAGGCCGCTCGTCGGTCTTTTTGATCGCCGCCGGCGCGACCGTTGCGTCGCGCCGGCCCACCGGAATCGATTCGCCCGGGACGCGCTGCGCGCTCCTCGCGGTGGGGTTCGCCCAGCGCGTCCCGGGCGGTCGGTGCCTGGCCCAAGTCGCGGCCGCGCAGGCCGCGACGCCGCTTTCCTCGGTCCGACGGGCCGGTCGCGGCGGCAATGCGCGCACGGCCACGGGTTCCGGCCCCCGCGCAGCGCGCAGGCGCGACTGGTAGCGCGCCCGCGCCGCAGCCGCTGCGGCCGACTCGTCGGCTTTTTCGCAGGCATCGCAGCGGGCCCGGCGGGTTATCGTGTCGCCGGACCCGGCCGGGTTCGCCGTTCTGGCGGGAGACCCGATGCAGCGCATCAAGCTGATGCCGGACTACGAGTGCTTCGCGCTCTGGGACGAGAACGCCGTCGCCAACCTGGATGCCGACGCGCTGCCGATATCGGCGCAGCTGAAGGCGCGAATCCACCGTTGGGAGGACGCCTACGACGCCACGCTCGATCGCGACGATCCCGCCCGTTCGGGTTTTGCCAGCGAGCGCGACCTGCACGCCTTCGACGAGGAAGGCCGCGTGCTTTGGCGGTGCCTGCGGCAGGAACTGGGCGAGGGTTACGCGGTGCGCTACTTCAGCTCGATCAGCGCGAGCGTGATCGATCCTTGAGCGCAGTGCGCGAGCTTAGCCGCCGACCTGCGCCACCCAGTGATCGAGGTTGTAGTAATTGGTCACGCGCTGGATCTTGCCCTCGCGGATCTCGAAGAATGCCCCGCCCGGCAGCACGTACTTCTGCCCGCGCGCGTCCGGCAGGCCCGGATCGGTGACCGTGTATTCGCCGTGCACCACATACTCCGCCGCCGCGCGCGTCCCGTCCGGCGAGGCCATCGCGACGATGTCGCGCAATTGCTCGCGATAGTGCCGCGACATCCGCTGCAGAAACGCCGCGAACGCATCGCGGCCGGTTTCGCGCGCGCCCTGGTTGAGGTCGTGGATCACCCCGTCGCCGAGCGTGGCGAGCATGCCGTCCCAGTCGCCGCGGTTGAAGGCGGCGTAGTAGGACAACACCAGTTCGGTGGCCAGATCGTGGCGGCGGAGGCTTTCGGTCATCGTCGATCGTCCTGCGTTGCGGGGCAGGCGAATGATCGCGCATTCGCGCCGGCGCGACGAGACGGCCGCGCATTCGCGGCGTTTGTAGCAGGGCCTGCAAACCCAGCTTTCTGGGAGGGCCTGCAAACCCAGCTTTTGTGGGAGGGCCTTCAGGCCCGATGCTTTTCGCTCCGGGCCTGCGAAGCGACCCGAGCCAAGCGCATCGGGCCTGAAGGCCCTCCCCCCAACGCGTACGGCCCGGCGCTGCGAGCGCCGGGCCGTGTTGCGCCCGCAAGCGAGCGATGTCGAAGACGGGCGCCGCCGGCCCCTTGCTCATCGGATCGCCGGCTTCAAATCCGCATCGTCAAACCCGCGACGTCAAATCCGCACCATCGCGCGCTGCCGCTGGCGCAGCAGGCTGATCGTCAGCACCGCCGCCAGCAGCGCGGTGGTGACCACGAAGATGCCCACGCCCAGGTAGCCGCCGCTGACGCCGCCGGCGGCGGCCGCGCTCTTGTCCGGGATGAAGCTGGCCGCGAGCATGCCGGTGTAGTGCATGCCGCACACCGCCACGCCCATCACCAGCGCGCTGCCGAGCATCTGGCCCCAGCCGCGCAGGTTGAACGCCAGCCACAGCGCGACGATCGAGGCGACCACGGCGATCGCGCCGGAGGCCACCAGCAGCGAGCTGTTGTAGACGGTGTCGGCCGGCATCACCATCGCGGCCATGCCGGCGTAGTGCATGCCGGTGACGCCCAGGCCCATCAGCACGCCGCCGACGATCAGCTTGCCCCAGTTGAAGACGCCGCTGCCGGCGATGGCCAGGCCGGCCATGCACGACACCACCGCGATCGCCGCCGAGCCCAGGGTCACGGGCAGGTCGTAGGTGACTTCCACGTTCATGCGGCAGGCGAGCATGGCGATGAAGTGCATCGCCCAGATCGCGCCGCCGCCCATGGCGATGCCGGCGGCGGTGATCGCGCGCCAGCGCGCCGCGCCGGTCGAGCCGGGGATGGCGATGGCCAACTGCAGGGCGGTGAACGATCCCAGCACCGACACCACATAGGACAGGATCACGAGCAACGGATCGTGGACGCATTGGATGGCTTGGTCGAGCGGCATGGCGAACCCCCTGGTGGATGGGTGGTAAGGCAGGGATGAACAGCAATCGGCCGCCCGGGCGCTGTCCCGCGCCAAGGCGACATCCCACGCCGGCGCGTGCGTCGGCGCGTGGGCCGCGGCGATCCCGGCCGCGGCGGTCGACCGGTCTGTCCGGTCAGGTTTCGAATTCGAACCGGCAGGTCTCCGCGCCGGTGTTGCGGCACTGGCTTTCGACCACCCGCACGTTGCCGCCGTGCTGGCCTTCGAGCAGGCCGCCGAGCATGCCGCGCAGGAAATGGCAGCACTCGCCATGTTCGCCGCGATGGCAGAAGGGGCTGTTGCGCACGCGCAAGACGTCGTCCTGCAGCTCGGCCTGGACCAGCTGACGCATCGCCGGCAGGGCGATGCGGCGCACCGAGTCGCCCAGCGGCAGCTGTCCGCCGAGCGCGAAGTCGCGCTTGTAGACCCAGGCGCCGACGCGCTGGCCGATGTAGCGCAAGGTCGCCTCGCGCTGGGCCGGCGGCAGCTCGCGCTCCAGCGCGACCAGCTGCAGCAGGATGTTGGGGTAGTTGCGGGCGAGCTGCGGCAGCAGCGTTTCCACCCGCTGCAGGTCGATCGGCGCGGCTCCCGCGGGCGCCGGCGCGGCCTGCGCGGGCGCCGGTGTCGCGACGGGCGGCGCATGGCCGTCGCCGTGGCCGTTGTGGCCGTTGGCGCGCGCGACCGGCGGCGGCGCGCTCGGCGCGCCTTCGTAGGGCGAGGCTTCGAAGCTCTGCACCAGGTGATGGGTGCCCAGCTTCTCTTCCAGCACCAGCAATTGGTCGGCCGGCCCGCGCACCACCATCACCAACACCACGCCTTCGTCGCTGTTGAGCATGCGCTGGCGCAGCAGGGTGAATCCGTTGGCGATGACGACCTGGCCCAGGGCCAGCAGCAGGCCGTCGCGGCGCTCGGAAACCACGCGAAACTCGACATCCACCATGCAGAACTCCCCTGGCCTGTGCACGGGTCGGCATCGCCCGGATGGGGCGGTCCGCGCGGCATGACAGGGACTGGCGCGCGATGGCGCAGCGTGCCAGTTGCGTTAACAAAAAACACTAACGCAGATCACAGAAAAGCCCTGGTTTTGAGGCTTTTTATGCGGCGCGTGTACTTGCTCTCAACGTGCGCCGCATAACAAACGCAAAGCGAATCGGGAACCGGTCACGACGCCTGCGCGGCGAACCAATGCGCCGCCTGATCGAGGTCCACATTGCCGCCGGAGACGATCAGGCCGACGCTGCGTCCGGCGAAAACCTCGCGATGCGCGAGCACCGCCGCCAGCGGCACCGCGCCGGAGGGTTCGACCACCAGCTTCATGCGTTCCCAGATCAGCCGCATCGCCGCGATCGCCTGGGCGTCGTCGACCAGCAGCACCTCGCGCACATGTGAGCGAAGGATAGGAAAGGTGAGCGTGCCCAGTTCCGCGCGCAGTCCGTCGCAGACGGTGTCGGTGGCGCGGCCGGTGATGCGCCGGCCTTCGGCCAGCGAGTCGTGGGCGTCGCGCGCGCCCTGCGGTTCGGCGCCGTAGACCGCGATGGCCGGGTCGCCGCCGAGCGCGGCGATGGCGGTGCCCGAGAGCAGGCCGCCGCCACTGACCGGCGCGATCACCGCGTCCAGGCCGGGCGCGGCGGCCATCAGTTCCAGGGTCGCGGTGCCCTGCCCCGCGATCACCCGCGGGTCGTTGAACGGATGCACCAGCACGCCGCCGGTGTCGGCCAGCACCTGCGCGGTCGTTTCGTCGCGCGCGGACTGCGCCGGTTCGCAGAACACGACGTCGGCGCCGTAGGCGCGGATCGCGGCGAGCTTGACCTTGGGCGTGTTGTGCGGCGCGACCACGGTGGCGCGTGCGCCGCGCAGGCGCGCGGCCAGGGCGATGGCGCCGCCGTGGTTGCCCGAGCTCTGGGTGACGATGCCGCGCGCGGCCTGCTCGTCGCTGAGCGAGAACACCGCATTGCAGGCGCCGCGGAACTTGAACGCGCCGCCGCGCTGCAGGTTCTCGCATTTGAAGTGCAGCCGGCAGCCGGCCAGTTCGTCCAGCGCGCGCGAGGTCAGCACCGGGGTGGCGTGCGCGTGCGGCGCGATGCGCGCGGCGGCGGCGAGGATGTCGGTGTAGGTGGGGGCGGCGGTGTCGAGCGTCGGGGAGTTTTGGGCGTTCATGGCCGAAGCGTAGCGTGTGGAGCGCAAAAGCGGGATCAGGGAATAGGGATTGGGGAACCGCGGTTGCGCGGCGAGCGTAGATTCAGTCCCGCGTTACAACAACTTCACGGCGACCTCGCCCGCCAGCCGGCGCAACTCCACCTCCCCAATCCCCAATCCCGCTTTTGCTCCCCCTCAGTCATGCCTCAACGCCGCGATCGGATCCAGCCGCGCCGCCTGCCGCGCCGGATACACGCCGAACGCCAGCCCGACCGCGGCGCAGAAGGTCGCCGACAGCAGCACCGGGATCGGCGCCCAGGCCACCTGCCAGCCGGCGAACGCGGCGATCAGGTAGGCCAGCAGCACGCCGAACAGCAGGCCCAGCGCCGCGCCGCTCACGCAGATCACCGTGGCCTCGCGCAGGAACTGCGCGACCACGTCGCGCCGGCGCGCGCCCAGCGCGCGCAGCAGGCCGATCTCGCGCCGCCGTTCGAGCACGTTGGCGAGCATGATGTTCATGATGCCGATGCCGCCGACCAGCAGGCTGACGCCGGCGATCGCGCCCATGACCACGCGGAAGATGCGCTGGGTCTTCTGGTGCTGCTGGAACAGCTGCTGCGGCACCACCAGGCGGAAGTCGGCGCTGCCGGCGTGGCGCTGGCCGAGCACCGTCGACAGCACCCGCGCGCCGGCCGCCAGCTGCGAGGGATCGGCCAGGCGCAGCAGGAAGCGGTCGATCTCGTCTTCCTGCGGATTGAACTTGAACCGCGCGCGCGCGCTGGCCAGCGGCACGTACACGCGGTTGCTCTCCAGCCCCAGTTGCACGCCTTCGAACTGGTCCTTGCTCAGGTCGCGATCGGCGAGCACGCCGACGACCTGCAGCCACACGTGGTTGACCTTGAGATCGCGGCCGAGCGGATCGACCCCGGGAAACAGATCGGCCGCGGCCTGATGGCCGAGCACCGCCACCGCGGCCAGCGCGCGGTCGTCGTCGGCGTTCAGCGCGCGGCCCTTGGCCACGCGCAGCGACGACAGTTCGAAGTAGTCCGGGCTCACGCCGCTGGCCTGGGCATCGCTGTGGCCGCTGTCGCTGAACACCGAGTGGGTGCGGATGGGTTTTTCGGCGGCGTAGCGCTGCGCGCCGGGGACCACCGCCAGCGCCGCGTCGGCGTCGGCCAGACTCAGGCCGAGGCTGCGCGCGCGGATCTCGCGCAGGCTGTTCTCGTCCTGCTGCAGCTTGGCTTCGGCGATGAGGTTGTTCAGGCCGAGGCTTTCGACCAGGCGCAACGCCTCGCGCCGGCTGCCCTCGCCCACCGCCTGCATCGCCACGATCGCGCCGACGCCGAAGATCAGGCCGAGCAAGGTCAGCAGCGTGCGCAGCCGGCGCCGCCACAGTTCCTCGACCGCTTCGCGCCAGATCGGCGGCAGCCAGCCCAGCGCGCGGCTCACCGCGCCACCGCCCGCGCCGGCTGCGGCTTGGCCGCTGCGTTCTTGTCCTGTTCGGCGGCGTCCTTGGCCGCGTCTTCGGCCTTGGCGGTGGGCGCGTCGATCGCGCCGGCCTCGGCCAGCAGCACCTGCTCGCCTTCTTTCAAACCCGAGAGCACCTGCGAGCGCGCCGGCCCGCGCACGCCGAGCTTGACCGCGCGGCGCTGGAAACCCGCGCCGTCGCGCACGCGCACATAGTCGCGGCCGTCGTCGCTGTCGACCGCGACGTTGGCCACGCTGAGCGCGCGCGGCGCGTCCAGCAGCACCACCCGCGCTTGCAGCTGCTGGCCCGGCACCAGCTGGTAGCGCGCGATCGCCTCGGCCGGAATCGGCGCCTTCATGCTCAGATACTTCACCGGGCTTTGCTGGTTGCGCACCTTGGCCGCGCTGGCGACCCAGGACAGTTTGCTGACGATCTTCTGCTGCGGCCGGCCGACCGGGAACATCTCCACCGCATTGCCGACCCGCACGCCCTGCGCTTCGATCTGCGGCAGGCTCAGTTCCAGCTCCATCGCCGAGGCGTCGGGCAGGCTGCCGTAGTCGAAGCCGGCGCGCAGGGTCGCGCCGACGTTGGCCTTGTCGCCCTGCCAGTTGCTCGCCAGCATCAGCACGCCGTCGTTGGGCGCGCGCAGTTCCAGCGCGTCCAGGTCGGACTGGCGCGCCTTGGCGGCGATGTCGAAGGTCGCGCGCTGGGCGTCGAGCACCGCCAGCTCGGCGCCGCCGCGCACGCCGGACTGGCCGCGCTGCCATTGCAGGATGTCCTGCTTGGCGGTGAGGAAGCTGCGGTCCTGCACCGCGTCGAGCACTTCGTTGCGCGCCATCGTGCTGAGGTCGGCGCTGGCGTAGCGCTCGGCGATGGCCAACTGCACCGCGACCTGGGCCAGGTCGACCGCGACCTTGCTCTGCGCGGTGTCCAGGTCGCCCTGCTTGGCCGCGCGGGCCAGCTGGTTGCGCTGCAGGTCGATCAAGGTCTGGGCGAGCTCCTGCTTGCCCTGGTCGGCGGAGAAGCGCGCGATCAGGTCGCCCTTCTTGACCGCGCTGCCTTCCGGCAGCATCCATTCGACCTGGCGCGCGGCCCAGTTGCGGCCCGGCACGTTGAGCGGCGTGGCCTTGGCCGATTTGAGCTCGCCCTCGCCGCGCACGCTCAGGCGCAGCGGCGCCGGCGTGACGGTTTCGGTCGCCGCCGGCGCGATTTCGCCCGAGCAGGCGGCCAACCAAAGAGGCAGGACAACCCAGCCTCCGCACCGCAGCAGAAACCGCGTAGCACGAGCGCCGCTTTTCATTTGCCAGCCCCCGAAGCCGCGATCTCCACCCGCACCGCCTGCCCCGGCCGCAGCGGCGCGCGCGGATCGTCGAGCTGCACGTCCAGGTCCAGCACCGGCACCGGCTGCACCTGCGATTTGCTGCGCACCGCGCGCCCGACCGAGGCGACCTTGCCGCGCACCACGCTGCCGGCGCCGCCCTCGACCACGATCCGCACCGGCGCGCCGACCTTGACCTGGCCCAGGTCGCGCTCGGCCAGTTCGGCGCGCACCGCCAGCGTGCTCATGTCGGGAATCTCGGCCACGGTCTGGCCGACCCACACCTGCGAGCCGACATCGAATTTCTCGCCCTCGAAATTGCTCCGGTGCATCATCAGCCCGTCGCGCGGCGCGGTCACTTCCAGCGCCTGCTGCGAACGCTGCAGGCGATCGACATCGGCCTGCAGCTGGTCGCGCTCGGACGCCAGCAGGCGCCGTTCCTGCCGGCGCTGCTCGGCCGAGAGCGTCTCGCGCTTGCGCGCCAGTTCGAACTTGCGTTCGGCCTGCTGGCGCGCGACCACCAGCTTGCGGTACTCGACCCCGGCGATCAGTTCGGCCGGCTGCTCGGTCTTGCGCCTGGCTTTCTCCAGCGCGGCCTGCGCCTCGGCCGTGGCCAGGCGTTCGGTGCGTTCGCGGTCGGCCAGCTCCAGGTCGAGCTTCTGCAGCTCGCTCTGTTTTTCCTTGAGCTGGCTGCGCTTTTCGGTGAGCTGCTTGATCACGTCGCTGCTGTCGAAGCTGATCACCGCCTGGCCGCGCTTGACCGGCGCGCCGTCGGGCGCGAGCTGGGTGATGCTGAACTGCCACATGCGCTCGATGTTCGGCGGCATCAGCGCCGAGGAGCGGCGCGCATACACCTCGCCGTCCACGCGCAGCGGCGCGGCGGCGCCGGCGGCGGCGCTCGCGCAGGCCAGTGCCAGCGCGGCGGCGACGGCGAGGGCGCGGCTCATCGGCGCGCTCCGGCCGCGGTCACCCGCACGCTCATGCCCGGCAGCAAGGCCAGGCCATGGTTATTCGGCAGATCGATGTCGACGGTGAAATAGCGCCCGTCGCCCCATTCGGGTTTGCGGTCGGGCGCGCCGGCGATCGCGCTGATGCGCCCGCGCAGTTCGCGCCTGGGCAGCGCGTCGAAACTCAGCTGCACGTCCTGGCCGACGCGCAGGCCGGGGCGGTCGGGTTCCAGCGCCCAGGCGCGCACCTGCATCGCGCCGCCGCTGCCGACCACTTCGCCGGCCTTGCTGCCGGGCATGGTCGAGCTGCCTTCGTCGATGCGCCCGCCGATCCAGTTGTTGTTGAAGCCGTGCAGGACCACGCCGTCGCGTTCGGCGCGCACTTCCGACTGGCGCAGCAGCGCGGCGTAGTAATCGCGCTGCACGCCGAGCTTGCGCGTTTCCAGCTCGCCGTCCTGGCGCCGGCGCGCGACCGCGGCGCGCGCGGCGTCGAGCTGCTCGCGCTTGAGCCGCTGCTCGCGCGTGGTCTTGTCCAGCTCGCCCTGGTGGCGGTCGTAGTCGAGCTGCGAGATCAGTCCGCGCGGAATCGCCGCCTCGATCTTGGCCGTGGCCAGCGCCGCATCGGCTTCGGCCAGCGCGACTTCGGCGTCGACCGCCTTGACTTCCAGCTCGGCCAGCTCCTTGGCCGACTTGGCCCGGGCCTGCTCGATCTTGGCGTCGAGTTCGGGAATCTGGGTGCCGGCCTGACCCGGATCGATGCGCAGCACCACCTCGCCGGCCTTCACCGCCTGCCCTTCCGGCACGAAGTAACGGATCGACACCGGCGCGGTGTTGGCCTGCGGCGTGTAGATCTGCTGCGCGCCGACCGAGCGCACTTCACCGGTCAACACCACCGCGCCCGCGGCCGGCGCCGCCAGCGCGGCGGCCAGGGCGAGCGTGGCGACGGCGGCGGCCACGCGCTCAGGCCGCCCGGTCATGCGCGCTGTCCAGTTCGACCTTGCCGTCGTGCAGGCGCACCTCGCGCGGCGCGCGCGCGGCCAGGTCGCGGTCGTGGGTCACAAGCACCACGGTCTGGCCGCCGGCGTGGACCTCGCCGATCAGGTCGAGCACGTCGGCCGCGCTCTTGGAATCGAGGTTGCCGGTGGGTTCGTCGGCCAGCAGCAGCGCCGGCTGCAGCAGCAGCGCGCGGGCGATCGCGGCGCGTTGCTGCTGGCCGCCGGACAGCTCGCTGGGCCGGTGGCCGCTGCGCTCGCCCAGGCCGACCCGCGCCAGCAGCTCGCGCGCGCGCTGCGGCGCGTCGGCCGGCGGCTGGCGGTGGAAGCGCAGCGGCAGCAGCACGTTCTCCAGCAAGGTCAGCCGCGGCAGCAGATGGAAGCTCTGGAACACGAAGCCGATGCGGCGGTTGCGGATGTCGCTGGCGGCCTCGTCGTCGAACTCGGCGACGTCGCGGCCTTCGATCAGGTAGCGGCCGCGGGTCGGGCGGTCCAGGCAGCCCAGGATGTTGAGCAGGCTCGACTTGCCCGAACCGGAGGCGCCGGTGATGGCGACGAACTCGCCCGCACCGATCTTCAGGTCCACCCCGGCCAATGCATTCACCGCCTGGCCGTTCATTTCGTAGCGACGATGGACCGCATCCAATTCGATCATCGATAACCGGGCCGGGAGAAGAGAGAAGAGCGGCGCGCGGACGTCCGACGCGCGGGCGCCGCCGTGTCGTTGCGACCCGGCGCGCCCGCTGAAGGTTCCCGCGCCGACGCGGGTCGGCGCAATCCCCTATTTGTCAGAAATTGTGCCGGCGCCGCGCCGGGTTCGTCCCGCGGCGCGGGGTAAGGGCCTGTCCGCGCGCGGCCGCAGGCAACGATTCATGAACCAGGAATGTGAACCCGTACCGCAATCGCGCAGGTCTTCATCGATAGTTTATGGATCGACCCGCCAGGTGTTTCGGTCGCGGAACGGGCGCAGGCGCATCGGATGCGCGCCGCACGGCGGTATCCGGCCCGGCCGGCCCGCGTTGCGGTTGGACCCTCGGATCGATCGGCCACGACAGCCGCCCGCCACCCGGACGCAGCCGCGCCCGGCCCACCACGACGCTCCATCACAGGGGAAACTCCCATGCGCAAACTCTTGGTCTGTCTGGCTCTGAGCCTGGTCCTGCTCACCGGCTGCGAGCCGCCGGACGTGATCCCCACGGCCAGGCAGGCGGCTCCCCACATCGATCTGAGCGACAACGCGGCCCAGGCCGAACCGGCCTGAAACTGACATTTGCGGGTCGGCCGAGTTAAGCCCGAGTTCAATGCTTCAGGCAGACTCTGAAACCCTATCCGGGGGGTCTGCCATGATCCGCAAACTGACAATTCCGCTTCTCGCAGCCGGCCTGCTGGCCGGCTGCGTCTCCGACTACACCGTCCGCGGCGGCGGTGGGCCGGGCTCGTACTACTACGGCCGGCCGAGCGTCGACTACAACTACTACGGCAACTACTACGGGCCGGGCTACGGCTATTACCCGTACGGCGAGTCGTACCGCTACCGTTACGGCGGCTATTACGGCAATCCGTATTACGGCGGTTACGGCGGCTATCCGTATTACTACGGCTATCCGCGCTACTACTACCCCAACCGTCCGGGCCGGCCGCACCAGCCGAACCCGCCGTCGAACCACAACCCGCCGCCGCGCAGCGACGGCGGCCTGCCGTGGCGCGACACCCGCCCGGTCGGCGGCGGCGCCTGGGGCCCGCGCAATCCGGGCAGCAGCCTGCCCCAGCCGCGTGCCACGCCGCAGCCGCAAATGATGACGCCGCGTGCCCCGGCGATGCCCTCCGCGCGCCGCGACGGTGGCCGCGCCTGGCGCGACGTGGAGCGCTGATCCGGCTGAACAGGCTGAGCCGGACACCGGCCATCGGTCGTTTGCGACCGCTCGAGACACCACAAGGGGCCTGCGGGCCCCTTTTTCGTCGGAACTGGAACGGTGCGCACTTGCGTTCCTGACGGAGTGACAGCAATCTACCGCTACTGACCGCTTACGTCGCATTTGGACGTTTTCGGTAAGCACAGGCTTCTATGTCGGCGCCTGGCGAGGAATCACGGATCCCCCCTGTTCCGTCCCCGTCAGGCGTCGGCGCCCATTCCGCTCCGCATCGCGGACGCGACCGAAAAGCGCGCGTATCTACGCGCGCTTTTCTTTTTGCTTCAAAGGGTTGCGGCGAATGCCCGGAACGGGCGCCGCGGTCGCCGCGTGGGCGCGGGACAGGCCGGCGAGGGCCGGAACGCAGACAATAAAAAGGGGCCGAATGTCCCCCGACATTCGGCCCCCGGCTTCCCCCGCGAGCGCTTGGCCAGCCCCTGTTCCAATTCCAGCCGGCGTCTAGCGCCTGCCCCGCAAGGTGCATGGATAACTCAAGCATGAACTATGCCAACTTCGGGCGCGGTGGATGCCGGGCGAGGGCGGCGCGGCGGCCCGCGAAACCGGCCTGACGGCCTGCTCGGCCGGAGCGTGCGAAAATAGCGCCTGCCGCGCGGCTGGCGATTGCCGAGCCCCGCGCCCGACTTCCTCCTTCCGAATCCCGCTGCCGTGTCCGACTCCTTCTACCAATTCGACGTCATCGTGGTGGGCGGCGGCCATGCCGGGACCGAGGCCGCGCTGACCGCCGCGCGCGCCGGCGCGCGCACCCTGCTGCTGACCCATTCGATCGAAACCGTCGGCGCGATGAGCTGCAACCCGGCCATCGGCGGCATCGGCAAGGGCCATCTGGTCAAGGAAATCGATGCGATGGGCGGGATCATGGGCCGCGCCGCCGATGCCGCCGGCATCCAGTGGCGCCGGCTCAACGCCAGCAAGGGCCCGGCGGTGCGCGCCACCCGCTGCCAGGCCGACCGCGCGCTGTACCGCGCCTTCATCCGCCGCGCGGTCGAGGCGCAGCCGGGGCTGAGCCTGTTCCAGGCCGCGGTCGACGACATCGAATTCGATGCCGGCCGCGTCGCCGGCGTGCTTACCCAAACCGGCCTGCGTTTCCGCGCGCCGGCGGTGGTGCTGACCGCCGGCACCTTCCTCGCCGGCAAGGTCCACGTCGGCCAGACCACCTACGCCGCCGGCCGCGCCGGCGACCCGCCGGCGACCGCGCTGGCCGCGCGCCTGCGCGAAGGGCCGTTCGTGGTCGACCGGCTCAAGACCGGCACGCCGCCGCGCATCGATGGGCGCAGCCTGGACTACTCGGTGATGGAGGAGCAGCCGGGCGACGATCCGCGTCCGGTCATGTCCTTCATCGGCAGCGCCGCCGACCATCCGCGTCAGGTTTCGTGCTGGATCACCCACACCCGCGAGCAGACCCACGAGATCATCCGCGGCGCGCTCGACCGCTCGCCGCTGTACACCGGCCAGATCGAGGGCATCGGCCCGCGCTACTGCCCCTCGATCGAGGACAAGGTGGTGCGCTTCGCCGAGAAGGCCAGCCACCAGATCTTCGTCGAGCCCGAAGGGCTGGAGACGTTCGAGATCTATCCCAACGGCATCTCGACCTCGCTGCCGTTCGACGTGCAGCTGGCGCTGGTGCGTTCGATCCGCGGTTTCGAGCACGCCCACCTGACCCGGCCGGGCTATGCCATCGAATACGATTTCTTCGACCCGCGCGGGCTCAAGAGCACGCTGGAGACCAAGTCCGTGGCCGGGTTGTTCTTCGCCGGCCAGATCAACGGCACCACCGGCTACGAAGAGGCGGCCGCGCAGGGGCTGCTGGCCGGGCTCAACGCGGCGCGGTTCGTGCGCGGCGTCGAGGGCTGGAGCCCGCGCCGCGACCAGGCCTACCTGGGCGTGCTCGTCGACGACCTGATCACCCACGGCACCAGCGAGCCCTATCGCATGTTCACCTCGCGCGCCGAGTACCGCCTGCAGCTGCGCGAGGACAACGCCGACCAGCGGCTGACGCCGATGGCGCGCGAGATGGGGCTGGTGGACGACGCGCGCTGGGGCCGGTTCGAACGCAAGCTCGAGGCGGTGGAGCGCGAAACCGCGCGGCTGGGCGCGGTGTGGGCGGCGCCGAACAACGCGCTGGGGCGCGAGCTGGCGCAGACGCTGGGCATCGAGGTCAGCCGCGAGAGCAGCGCGCGCGACCTGCTCAAGCGGCCGGAACTGGATTACGCCCGGCTGATGCAGGTGGCGTCGCTGGGCCCGGGCGCGAGCGATGCCGAGGTGGCCGAGCAGGTCGAGATCGGGGTGAAGTACGCCGGTTATCTGGATCGCCAGCGCGAAGAGATCGAGCGCCAGCAGCGCAACGAGAACACGCCGATTCCCGAAGCGTTCGACTACGCCGCGGTGCGCGGCCTGTCGGCCGAGGCGCAGCAGAAGCTCGAACGCGTGCGGCCGCAGACGGTGGGGCAGGCGCAGCGCATTCCCGGCATGACGCCGGCGGCGATCTCGCTGCTGCTGGTGCACCTCACGCGCGCGCGGCGCTCGCGGGTAGCGTGAGCGCGAGCGGGCCGCTGCGCTGAGGTGCAATCGTCGGACGAATCGATGCTGCGATTCCGACTGTAGGAGCGACGCGAGTCGCGACCGCGGCATTGCGGCTGCGTCGCAAGGTTCGGCGTAGTTGCGTTGTCGCGGTCGCGGCTTGCGCCGCTCCTACAGGTAGCCGCCGCTAGGGCGGTGCGACCTGGTTCGGCTGTTGCCGATGCAGTTGGCGCGTACGGCGTTCTCGCCAGACGAGTCGATCTTGCGATTCCGACTGTAGGAGCGACGCGAGTCGCGACCGCGGCAATACGGCTGCGCCGCAAGGTTCGGCGTAGTT
>NZ_LXSD01000412.1:20478-20711 GCF_017168095.1 Lysobacter enzymogenes
CGCAAGGTTCGGCGTAGTTGCGTTGTCGCGGTCGCGGCTTGCGCCGCTCCTACAGGTAGCCGCGGCGAGGGTGGTGCGACTTGGTTCGGATGTTGCCGATGCAGTTCGCGCGTACGGCGTTCTCGCCGGACGAATCGATCTTGCGATTCCGGCTGTAGGAGCGACGCGAATCGCGACCGCGGCAATACGGCTGCGCCGCAAGGTTCGGCGTAGTTGCGTTGTCGCGGTCGCGG
>NZ_LXSD01000412.1:20761-20982 GCF_017168095.1 Lysobacter enzymogenes
CTGCGCCGCAAGGTTCGGCGTAGTTGCGTTGTCGCGGTCGCGGCTTGCGCCGCTCCTACAGGTGGCCGCCGTGAGGGCGGTGCGACTTGGTTCGGCTGTTGCCGATGCAGTTGGCGCGTACGGCGTTCTCGCCGGACGAGTCGATCTTGCGATTCCGGCTGTAGGAGCGACGCGAGTCGCGACCGCGGCAATACGGCTGCGCCGCAAGGTTCGGCGTAGTT
>NZ_LXSD01000412.1:21032-32470 GCF_017168095.1 Lysobacter enzymogenes
TGTAGGAGCGACGCGAGTCGCGACCGCGGCAATACGGCTGCGCCGCAAGGTTCGGCGTAGTTGTGTTGTCGCGGTCGCGGCTTGCGCCGCTCCTACAGGTAGCCTCCGTGAGGGCGGTGCGACTTGGTTCGGCTGTTGCTGATGCAGTTGGCGCGTACGGCGTTCTCGCGGACGAGTCGATCTTGCGATTCCGGCTGTAGGAGCGACGCGAGTCGCGACCGCGGCATTGCGGCTGCGTCGCAAGGTTCGGCGTAGTTGCGTTGTCGCGGTCGCGGCTCGCGCCGCTCCTACAGGGGGCGGCGGCGAGGGTGGGGCGGGTCAGTACAGTTTGCGTTCGCTCTTCGGCGGCGGCGACCACTGGTATAGCCAGGTTTCGCTGAGCGCGCCGCTGGCGTCGCGCAGGAACAGGCGCAGGTCGAGTTGTTCGGTGCCGTCGCCCGGGGGGACCGCGTCGAACATGACCCGGTAGCCGTCGATTTCGTGCAGCGGGCGGCAGGAGACGGTTTCCAGCTTGCCCTTGGAGATCTGCACCACCGGCTCGACGGTGGCGTCGCGCCTGGACAGCGCGGCCAGGTCGCCGCCGGCGAAGTCGACGGCGAAGCGCCAGGAGAAATAGTCGCGCTTGAAGCCGATGCGTCCGCCCAGGCCGGTGCGGGTGGCCACGCAGTGGGCGAGCTTGGGCACCGCCGGCGGTTGCGCGCCCCAGTACAGGCGGTAGCCGTACAGCAGTTCCTGGCCGGCCTGCGGTTTATCGCGCGGGTTCCAGAACGCGACGATGTTGTCGAAGGTTTCGTCCAGGGTCGGGATTTCCACCAACTGCACCGAGCCCGCGCCCCAGCCTTGTTTCGGCTCGATCCACAGGCACGGGCGCTTGTCGTAGAACACGCCGTCGTCCTGGTAGTGGTCGAAGTTGCGGTCGCGCTGGAGCAGGCCGAAGCCGCGCGGGTTGTCGTCGGCGAACATGTTGAAGCGCAGGTATTCGGGGTTGCACAGCGGGCGCCAGATCCATTCGCCGCTGCCGGTCCACATCGACAGTCCGTCGGTGTCGTGGATCTCCGGGCGCCAGTCCCAGTCCATGCGGCGGTCGTTCTCGCCGACCTGGTACATGCTGGTGCACGGGCCCAGGCCGAGGCGTTCGATGGTCTTGCGCGGGTACAGCGCGCAGTCGATGTCCATCAGCAGCACCTCGCCGGGGGTGATGGCGAAGCGGTAGGCGCCGGCGATGCTGGGCGAGTCGAGCAGGCCGTAGACCACGACGGTGTCCGAGCCCTTGGCCGGGCGCTCCAGCCAGTAGGCGACGAAGTCGGGGAACTCCTCGGCGTGGCCGCTGCCGGTGTCGATCGCCAGGCCGCGCGCGGACTGGCCGTACTGGCCTTCCTTGCCGACCGCGCGGAAGTAGCTGGCGCCGAGGAACGCGGCGAAGTCGCGCTCGGGATCCTTGCGGGTGTTGAGGCGGAAGCCGGCGAAGCCCAGGTCCGGCGGCAGCGGCGTGCCGGGCTTGAGGCCGCTGGCGGCGCGGTCGAACATTTCCGGGTCGTAGGCCAGTTCGCGCGCCTGGCCGTCGGCCAGTTCGAACATGCGCACCGGCGATTTGAAGAACAGGCCCAGGTGGAAGAACTGGGCGAGGAACTTGCCGTCGCCGTCGCCCCACAGCGCGTGGTCGCGACGGAAGCGGATCGACTGGTACTGGTCCCAGTTGAGCGCGGCCAGCGAGGGGGGCAGGGTGGTGCTGCGCGGCACGTAGGCCTTTTGCGCCAGCGCGCGCGCCTGACCCTTGAGGGTGGCGTAGTCGAACGGTTGCGGCGCGCCGAGCTTTTTCGGCGTGGCCGGGCCGGCCAGGGCCAGCGCGGGCAGGGGCAGGCCGAACGAGGCCAGGGCGGCGGCCGCGGATTGGAGGAACTGGCGTCGGATCATCGGGCAGGCGACGTCGTGGCGGGGGAGACGAGCATGCTAGCCAATCCGGCCGGGGCGGTGGTTAGGCCGATGTCGAGCCCGGCGGTGGGTCACGCTTGTGGCGGGTTTCGTCCCTCGTCCGGGGGCGCGTTGCGAGCCGGGCGCGGCGGCGCTCCGGCGCTGGCCGAACCAAGGCCTGCGTTGTTGGCGATGGGACGCGAGGCAAGGGCGTGCGGCGCTCGGCCCGGGCCCTGGAGCGCATCGGAAACGCGCTTGCGAGGTCTTAGAATATCGCCATGCTTCGACTCACCGACCTTCGCCTGCCGCTGGATCACAGCGAGCAAGCGCTCACCGACGCCATCGCCGCCCGCCTGGGCATCGCCGCGGCCGACATCGCCGGCCATACCATCGCCAAGCGCAGCTACGACGCGCGCAAGCGCGGCGGCATCGAGCTGATCTATTCGCTGGACATCGACACGCCGCGCGAGGCCGAGATTCTTGCGCGCCTGGGTGCGGCCGAGGCCGTCGCCGATACGCCGGTTACCGGGACGTCCGCTGCGCGCAAACCGGCCGGCCCATCGCCGGCGCCGGCCAGCACCGGCAAGGTGCTGCCCACGCCCGACACCGCGTACAAGTTCGTCGGCCGCGCGCCGGCGTCGCTGCCGCTGCGGCCGATCGTGATCGGCATGGGCCCCTGCGGCCTGTTCGCGGCGTTGATCCTGGCGCAGATGGGCTTTCGCCCGATCGTGCTGGAGCGCGGCAAGGCGGTGCGCGAACGCACCGTCGACACCTTCGGCCTGTGGCGCAAGCGCGTGCTCAATCCCGAATCCAACGTGCAGTTCGGCGAAGGCGGCGCGGGCACCTTTTCCGACGGCAAGCTCTACAGCCAGATCAGCGACAAGCTGCATCACGGCCGCAAGGTGCTGACCGAATTCGTCCAGGCCGGCGCGCCGGAAGAGATCCTCTACGTCAGCAAGCCGCACATCGGCACCTTCCGCCTCGTCGCGATGGTCGAGAACATGCGCGCGACCATCGAAGCGCTGGGCGGGGAAATCCGCTTCTCGCAGCGGGTCGACGACGTGTTGATCGAGAACGGCCGGTTGCGCGGCGTGGTCACGGCCGACGGCCAGCAGCTGCGTGCCGATCACGTGATCTGCGCGCTCGGCCACAGCGCGCGCGACACCTTCAAGATGCTGCACGAGCGCGGCGTGTACATGGAGGCCAAGCCGTTCTCGATCGGTTTTCGCATCGAACATCCGCAATCGCTGATCGACGCCGCGCGCTTCGGCCCGCAGGCCGGCCATCCGATCCTCGGCGCGGCCGACTACAAGCTGGTGCACCACTGCCGCAACAGCCGCTCGGTCTACAGCTTCTGCATGTGTCCGGGCGGCACGGTGGTGGCCGCGGCCAGCGAGCCCGGCCGCGTGGTCACCAACGGCATGAGCCAGTATTCGCGCAACGAACGCAACGCCAACGCCGCGATCGTGGTCGGCATTTCGCCCGAGGACTACAGGCCCTACGACGACAGCGGCTCGCCGCTGGCCGGCATCGCCCTGCAGCGGCATTGGGAAGCGCAGGCGTTCGCGCTCGGCGGCGGCGAGTACGAAGCGCCGGGGCAGCGCGTCGGCGATTTCCTCGCCGGCCGCGCCTCCACCGCGCTCGGCGCGGTGCAGCCCTCGTACACCCCGGGCGTGCGCTTGAGCGATCTGAGCGCGTCGCTGCCCGATTACGCGATCGCCGCGATCCGCGAAGCCTTGCCGGCGTTCGACAAGCAGATCAAGGGCTTCGCCATGGCCGATGCGATGCTGACCGGGGTGGAGACGCGCACCTCCTCGCCGCTGCGCATCACCCGCGGCGTCGACGGCCACAGCCTCAACACGCGCGGCCTGTTTCCGGCGGGCGAGGGCGCCGGTTACGCCGGGGGCATCCTGTCGGCGGCGGTCGACGGCATCAAGGCGGCCGAGGCGGTGGCGATGAGCCTGCTCGGCGGGAGCGGCCGCGCGGCCTGAGCGGCGCGGCCGCGCGCGGCGGCTGGCGGACCTCGCCTGAAGTGGCCTGAAGTCGCCGAAAGTCGCCAGGACTTCCGGCCGTGTTCGCCGCCGCGGGCGCGCGGCTAAGGTCGGCCGATCTTGCCCACGAATGGAGTCGTCATGCCGGCCGCCCGCCGCGTCCTTCTCGCCGCCGCCTGCGCGCTCGCCCTGTCCGGCTCGAGCCTGGCGCCGGCATTCGCCGCCACCGCCGCCGTCGCACCAGCGACGCAAGCCGCCGAGGACGCCGAACTGCGCGGCCTGGCCGAACGCCTGCTGGCCGAAAACGTCCCCGCCGACGCGCCCGGCATCGCCGTGCTGGTCGCGCGCGGCGACCGCGTGCTGTTCCGCGGCGCGCGCGGCCTGGCCGATGTCGAACTCGGCGTGCCGCTGACCCCGGAGCAGACCTTCCGCATCGGTTCGGTAACCAAGCAATTCTCCGCCGCCGCCCTGCTCAAGCTGGTCGAAGCCGGCAAGGTCGGGCTCGACGACCCGCTGTCGAAATACGTGCCGGGCTATCCCAACGGCGACGCGATCAAGGTGCGGCACCTGCTCGATCACACCTCCGGGGTGAAGAGCTACACCGGCATCGACGGCTACATGCGCGAGTCGATCAAGCGCGAACTGAGCACGCAGGAACTGATCGCGGTGTTCAAGGACCTGCCGGCCGACTTCGCCCCGGGTCAGGACTTCCGCTACAACAATTCCGGCTACGTGCTGCTCGGCGCGGTGATCGAAGCCGCCAGCGGCCGGCCCTGGCACGAATACGTGCGCCAGAGTCTGCTGCAGCCGCTCCAGCTCGAACACACCCGCTACGGCGACGTGCATGCGCTGATTCCCGGCATGGTCGAGGGCTATACCCGCCGCGACGGCGCGGTCGCGCCGATGGACTTCCTCGACATGAGCCAGCCGCACGCGGCCGGCGCGCTGGTGTCCACGCTCGACGACCTGCTGCGCTGGAACCGCGCCCTGCACGGCGGCCGGGTGCTGAGTGCGGCGCACTATCGCGAGATGATCACCGCGCACGGCAAGGCCAGGCAGGGCGCGTACGGCTATGGCTACGGCATCGGCCGCATGGCGGTGCGCGGGCGCAGCGGCTACGCGCACAGCGGCGGGATCTTCGGCTTCGCTTCGTACCTGCTGTACCTGCCCGAGCGCGAGATCAGCGTGGCGGTGCTGAGCAACAGCGACAGCGGCGCGCCGGGCAGCGCGGGGCTGGAGCCGATCGCGCGCAAGCTGGCCGCGGCGGCGCTCGGCGATGCGTATCCGCCGGTCGCGCCGGTGGCCGTGGATGCGCAGACGCTGCGCCAGGCCGAGGGCGTGTACCGGCAGGCCGAGCCCGCGCGTTCGTGGGCGCTGCGCGTGGACGGCGGCGGCCTGAGCATGCAGCGCGTCGGCGGCGGCGCGCCGGCCAAGCTGACCGCGGTCGGCCCCGGCGAGTTCGTCTATCCCAACGGCATCGCCCGGCTGAAGCTGGTGCGCGACGGCGCCGGCGCGGTGACCGCGGTGGACTACTTCGAAGACGGCGCCGGCGAGGCCCAGCGCAGCCAGCGCACGCAGGACCCGCTGCCGCCGCGCTGAGGCGCCCCGGCGGCCGGCGCCGGCGCGGCGGCGATGTGCGCACTTTGCCGCTCCGCCGTTCCGGCGCGGCGGTAACGGTGACCCATGCCCAATGGCAGGGGGCCGCCGCGGCGGCGCGGTGAGTAGGATGCGTCCTCGTGTCCCGCGTTCCGGAGTTCCTGCATGCGCCCGTCCCCGCTCGCCCTGTTGCCCCTGCTGATCGCCGCCGCGCTGCCGCTGCACGGCGCGCGCGCGCAGACCGCGCCGCCGCAGGACCGGCCGTACCCGGGCACGCTGCAACTGGACGTGGACGCCAGCGACATCGCCCGGCGCGTGCTCAAGGCGCGCCAGCGCCTGCCGGTGCAGGCCGGGCCGCTGACCCTGCTGTTCCCGCAGTGGATCCAGGGCAACCACTCGCCGACCGGGCCGATCGACAAGCTCGCCGGCCTGCGCGTGCGCGGCAACGGCCAGGCCATCGCCTGGACCCGCGATCCGCTCGACGTGTACGCGTTCAAGCTCGACGTGCCGCAAGGCGTCAGCGAGCTGGAGATCGAGTTCGACATGCTGACCCCGACCGCCAGCGGCCAGGGCCGGGTGGTGATGACCGCGGACCTGCTCAACGTGCAGTGGAACCAGGTCGCGCTGTACCCGGCGGGGTATTACGCGCGCGGCATCCAGGTTGCGCCGAGCCTGAAGCTGCCGCCGGGCTGGCAGGCCGGCACCGCGCTGGAACTCGACGCGCGCCAGGGCGACACCTTGCGCTTCCGCCCGGTGCCGCTCAACACGCTGCTGGATTCGCCGGTGTTCGCCGGCCGCCATTACCAGCAGATCGATCTGGCCCCGGGCGCGAAGATCCCGGTGCGGCTGAACCTGGTGGCCGATGCGGCCAAGTACCTGGAGGCCAAGCCCGAACAGCTCAAGCCGCATCGCGAACTGGTGACGCAGGCGGTCAAGCTGTTCGGCTCGCAGCCTTACGACCATTACGATTTCCTGCTGTCGCTGTCGGGGCAGATGAGCGGCATCGGCCTGGAGCACCACCGCTCCAGCGAGAACGGCGTCGATACCGACTACTTCACCGGCTGGGACGGCAGCAGCGCGCTCGGCCGCGACCTGCTCGCGCACGAGTACACCCACGCCTGGAACGGCAAATTCCGCCGTCCGGCCGGGCTGGTGGCGGGCAACTTCAACCAGCCGCTGAGCGACGGCCTGCTGTGGGTGTACGAAGGCCAGACCCAGTACTGGGGCTTCGTCCTGGCCGCGCGTTCGGGCCTGTGGAAGCCCGAGTTCGCGCGCGACGCGCTGGCGCTGGTGGCGGCGCGCTACGCCGAGGACCGGCCGGGGCTGAACTGGCGTTCGATCCAGGACACCACGCTCGATCCGGTGATCGCGATGCGCCGGTCCAAGTCGTATTCGAGCTGGCAGCTCAGCGAGGACTACTACAGCGGCGGCCAGCTGGTGTGGCTGGCGGTCGACGCCAGGCTGCGCGCGCTCAGCGGCGAGAAGCGCTCGCTCGACGATTTCGCCCGCGCCTTCTTCCACGGCGCCGACGGCGACTACGAGGTCAAGCCTTACGAGTTCGAGGACGTGGTCGCCGCGCTCGACAAGGTCGCGCCGTTCGACTGGGCCGGGTTCCTGCGCGAGCGCCTGGACGCGCGCGCCGCGCCGCTCGACGGCCTCGCCGCCAGCGGCTGGAAGCTCAGCTTCGCCGACACCCCCAGCGAGGCCGGCAAGCTCGCCGAGAGCGACCGCAAGCACACCGACCTGACCTATTCGCTGGGCCTGACCTTGTCCAACGACAACACCGTCGGCGCGGTGCGCTGGGACGGCCCGGCGTTCAACGCCGGCATCGCCCCGGGCAGTACGCTGATCGCGATCAACGGCTACAGCGCCAGCGGCGAGCGGCTCAAGGACGCGGTCGGCGCGAACAAGGACGGCAAGCAGCCGATCGAGCTGATCGTGCGCAACGGCGAGGTGGTGCGCAGCGTGCGCATCGATTACCGCGGCGGCCTGCGCTATCCGCGGCTGGAGCGCATCGACGGCGCGCCGGACCGGTTGTCGAAGATCTTCGCGCCGAAGTGAGCGCGTTCGCGCCGCGGCGTTCGCGCACGCGGCCGGTGCGCCGGCCGCCGTCCGGCGGCCGATCGGCGGCGGCGCAATGCCGCCGCCGGGCGCGCGACAATCACGCGCCATGAACGAACACATCGAAAAACAAGCCGAACGCGAACCCGCGCACTACCTGCTGATCGACTTCGAAGCCACCTGCGCCGACGACGGCTCGCTGCCGCGCCAGCAGATGGAAATCATCGAGATCGGCGCGGTGATGGTCGAGACCGCCTCGCTGCGCGTCGTCGACGAATTCCAATCCTTCGTGCGGCCGGTGCGGCATCCGCGCCTGACCGCGTTCTGCACCGCGCTGACCACCATCGGCCAGGCCGACGTCGACGCCGCGCCCGGCTTCGCCGCGGCCGCGGCCGCGCTGAAGGCGTGGCGCGCGGCGTATCCGGATTTGATCTGGGGCTCGTGGGGCGATTACGACCGCAACCAGTTGCGCCAGGACTGCGAATTCCACCGCGTGCCCGATCCGGTCGGCGCCGAGCACCGCAACATCAAGCGACTGTTCGCGCAGCGCGAGGGCTCGGGCCGCAAGTTTGGCCTCGACGGCGGCGTGCGCCGCGCCCGGCTCGAGTTCGCCGGCACTCATCACCGCGGCATCGACGACGCGCGCAACATCGCCCGGCTGCTGCCGTACGCGCTGGGCCGGGCCGAGTTTCCGCGCGAGCGGCGCTGAGCGCGCCGCGGGCGGACGCGCTGTCCGCGATTTGTCCGCAATGCGGCGCTAGAGTCGGCCTCGCCACGGGCCGCCGCCCGCTGAGGAGGACACCGCCATGTACGGATTGATCGGCCGCATGAAGGCCGCGCCGGGCCAGCGCGACGCGCTGATCGCGCTGTTGCTGGACGAGGTCGGCGCGATGCCGGGCTGCCACAGCTACGTGGTCGCGCGCGACCCGGGCGACAGCGATGCGATCTGGATCACCGAAGTGTGGGACACCGCCGCCAGCCATCGCGCATCGCTGTCGTTGCCGCAGGTGCAGGCGGCGATCGCCCGGGCCAGGCCGTTGATCGCCGGGTTCGATTCGCAGGTGGAGACCGAGCCGGTTGGTGGGCATGGGTTGCCGGCGGTGGGGTGAGCGGCCGGCGTGGATGGTTGCGTCGTAGTTGCGGTGTCGCGGTCGCGGCTTGCGCCGCTCCTACAGGGGCTACCTGTAGGAGTGGCGCGAGCCGCGACCGCGGGGCTGCCGATCGCGTCGCACGCACGCGCCGCGACCGCCGTTCAATCCGCCGCGCCGCTTTCCCGCGCATCCACCCCGCGCCGCCGCCACAACATGCTGCGCAACACCCCATCGCGGCGGATCAGCCCGTGATGCAGCGCCGCGCCCAGATGCAGCAGCACCAGCGCGAACAACGCGTAGGCCAGCGTCCGATGCAGCCAGCGCAAGGCCGCGAACCAGCTCGGATCGAACGGCGCGATCGGCGGCAGCCTTAGCCCCGTGCCGAGTTCGATCGGATAACCGCCCGCCGACAGCATCGCCCAGCCGATCAGCGGCATCGCCAGCATCAGCGCGTACAGCAGCCAGTGCGAGGCGTGCGCGGCGAAGCGTTGCGCCGCGCCGAGCTCGCGCGGCAGCGGCGGCGGGCGCCGCCACAGCCGCAGCGCCAATCGCAGCAGCGCCAGGGCCAGGATCGCGATGCCCAAGGGTTTGTGCAGCGCCAGCAGCCAGGCGTGGCGTTCCGACACGCTCGCCACCATGCCTGCGCCGACGAACAGCATCGTCAGCAGCATCCATGCCATCAGCCAGTGCAGTACGCGCGCCGGCCACCAGAACATCGCGTCGTCGCGGCCGACCGCGGCGAGAGGCTGGCCGGCGAAGCCCGCGTCGGTGCGGGCCGCTTCATCGGATCGGGTCTGATCGATGTTCATCGCGCAACCTCCTGCGGTGGGCGGCCGCCGGCGCGCGCTTCCTCGGCGGTGCGGCGGCGGTAGGACTCGGCGTAGGCGGCCGAGCGCGCCGGCAGCAGCGGGTCGGCCGAGGCGAGGATGCCGTCGGGCAGCACCAGCGGGTCGTAGTTGATGTCGCGGCATTCGCCGCTGGCCTGGTCCTGGGCGCGTTCGACGATGACCGTGCCGGCGTCGATCTGCTCGCGCTGCGCGGGCCAGACCTGGGTGGCGTCGTCGACCGGATCGCCGGGCGCGGCCAGGGTGGCCCACAGCGTCCAGCGCAGCGGGCCCTGGGCGAGGCGGCGTTCGAGTTCGGCGGCCAGCGTGTCGGTGTCCTGCGCGCCCAGCGGCGCGGCCGCCGCGCCGTTGTCGGGCTCGACCCGCCAGCGCACCGCGCGGCGCGCGCCGTCGGCGGCGACGAAATAGAACGCGTTGAGGCCGTAGTAAGTGTCGGTGGCGTAGCTGGCCGACGGCTTGCAGTCCTTGATCCAGGCGCGGAACGCGGCGGTTTCCGGATGTGCCTCGAAGAAGGCCTTCTGCCGGGCCGGATCGGGCTTGCCGGTGGCCGGGTCGGGCGCGGTGGCGCGCAGTTGTTCGAAGAAGGCCTGCGGCGTGGCGACCGGGAACACCGGCATATTGTTCATGCCGGTGCGCCATTGCTGGCCGTCGGGCTGGGTCAGGCGCAGGGCGAAGCTGCGGATCGGCACGCCGCCGTCGGGCGCGTAGGGGTTGCCGCCGGGCAGGGCGAAGCGGCCGACCAGCGGCGTGCTCGCGCCGGCCGCGAACACGGCCGCGCGCGAGTAGGCCGCGGCCGCGCCGCTGCTGTCGAAGCGGCCGGTCACGCACACGCCCTTGGCGTGGTTGCGGCGATAGCCGGGGTGCAGGCCGCCGTTGCTCTGCAGTTGATCGACCACGCGCGCCGGCGTCAGCCGCTGCGGATCGAGGTAGCCGGCGACATAGGCGAAGGCGCCGGCGAGGCCGCCGACCGCGAGCGCGATCAAGGTCCAGCGGGCGAGCGGGAAGGGCGGTCGGGGCGGGGAGGAGGGTCGGTTCATGGCGGGGGCGTGGCGTCGGTGGCTGCGTCAGGGGTACGACGTGCGGTGGCGCGGCTTATTCCCCGGCCGCTGTGTTTGCCGGGGACGGAATAAACTCAGCCCGGCGGCGTCCCACCGGACGAACCCCTGCGAACCGCGCCCATGTCCCCGCACGAACTCGACCAGGCCCTGCGCGACCACCTGCCCTCGCTGCGGCGCTTCGCCCGCTGGCTGGCGCGCGACCCGCACACGGCCGACGATCTGGTCCAGAGCGCGCTGGAGCGCGCCATCGGCGGCTGGCACCAGCGCCGCGACGAGGCGGCGTTGCGGCCGTGGCTGTTCTCGATCCTGTATCGCCAGTTCCTCGACGGCCAGCGCCGCGCCCAGCGTTACGCCGGCCTGCTCGCGCGCATCGGTCTGGGCGCGCCGGACAGCCAGCCCTCGGCCGAGCGCGAAGCGATCGCGCGCTCGGCCCTGGACGCGCTGCAGCAGTTGCCGGTGGAGCAGCGCAGCCTGCTGCTGTGGGTGTCGGTGGAAGGCCTGAGCTATCAGGAAGTGGCCGACATCCTCGAGGTTCCGATCGGCACGGTGATGTCGCGCCTGTCGCGCGCGCGCCAGGCGCTGCGCCGGCTCAGCGACGGCGAGACGCCGGCGCCGCCGCTGAGGTTGCTGAAATGACCGCGCCGTATCGCCGCCACGCCCCGTTTTCGCTTGCGAGTTGCGCATGAGCCCCATCCCCGACGAACACGACCTGCACGCCTACATCGACGGCCGCCTGGACCCGGCGCGGCGCGCGGAGGTCGAAGCCTGGCTGGCGCGCCAGCCCGAGCGGCTGGCCGAACTGCAGGCCTGGCAGCGCGACGCCCAGCAACTGCGCGCCGGTCTGGCCGGGGCGCTGCCGGCGCCGGATCCCACGCTCGACCCGGC
>NZ_LXSD01000413.1:0-1772 GCF_017168095.1 Lysobacter enzymogenes
CCTCGCGCTGCTCGCGCGCCCGGCCGCGGCGGCCGAGGCCATCGCCGACGCCGCTCTCGCCGACGCCGCCGTCGCCGAAACCGCGGCCGCCGAGGCCAGCGGCGAGAACACGCCGTCCGCCGATCAAGACCCCTTCGCCAGCCCCGCGCCGCTGCTGCCGCTGGTGCTCGACGGCATGCCCAATGCCGACACCTGGAGCTCGGCCGCGGCCTTCGACGGCGGCACGGTCTCGCCGATGAGCATCATCGAACCGCCGCCGCCGACCAACGGCACCCTGCCCGGCCTGGTCCAGTACCTCAACAACTGGCTGCTCGGCGCCGACTACCAGGCCTGCGGCCTGCTCGGCACCGGCTGCCTGACCATCGACCGGGCCAACTTCAACTACTCCTACCTGTCGCTGATCCTCAACCTGATCCAGGCGCCGAACGCGCTCGACCTCGACGGCAACCAGCCGGCCAACCACCTGACCCTGATCGGCGCGGTGCATTCGGACAGCTACATCCAGTTCCAGGACAGCAACTACTACGGCAACAACAACAACGCCTCGTGCGTGGTGATCGGCCTGGCCTGCACCTGGAGCACCAACGCCGCGCAGAACAACCAGGTGCTGATCGGCGACGGCAGCTACGCCAACGGCTCCAACACCATCGTCATGGGCACCAACGCCCGCCACCAGCTGCCCACCATCAGCGCGGCCGCGGCCGGTTTCACCGGCGGGCCGGACAGCAACTACGCCGCGCGCCTGGGCAATTCGGTGGTGATCGGCGACAACAGCTTCGGCAACGCCGACCGCCAGACCATCCTCGGCTTCGGCGCCACCTCCACCCACGCCAACAGCGTCGCGCTCGGCGCCGGCTCGTCGACTTCGGTCGGCGCGCAGACCGGCTACGTCGCCTTCGGCCTGGCCGCGCCGCAGAACTCCGCCGGCGAAGTCTCGATCGGCGCGGCCGGCGCCGCGCGCAAGCTCAGCAACGTCGCCGCCGGCAGCCTCGGCACCGATGCGGTCAATCTGGCCCAGTTGCAGGGCGCGCTGGCGAATGCGGCCAGCGACCCGTTCGCGGTCAAGTACGACGACCTCGGCGGCTCGCCGAACCTGCAAAGCATCACCCTGCAGGGCGCTGGCGGCACCGTGGTGTCGAACCTGCGCGCCGGCGCGGTGGGCGCCGGCAGCACCCAGGCGATCAACGGCGCGCAATTGTTCGCCGTCAGCCAATCCAACGCCCAGCGGCTCGGCGGCGGCGCGGCGGTCGCCGCCGACGGCACGGTCACCGCGCCGAACTACGTCATCGCCGGCAACGGCTACAGCAACGTCGGCGCCGCGCTGGCCGCGCTGGACGGCAACGCGCAGGCGCTGGACGCGTTCGCGGTGCAGTACGACGACGACGGCGCCGGCCATCCGAACTATGCCGCGATCACCTTGCGCGGCCCGGCCGGCACCGGCACCACGCTCGACAACCTCGCCGCCGGGCAGATCGCGGCCGGCAGCCTGCAGGCCGTCAACGGCGGGCAGCTCTTCGGCCTGGGCACCGGCATCGCCGATATCTTCGGCGGCGGCGCCGGCTTCAACGCCGGCGGCACGTTCACCGCGCCGAACTACGTCATCGCCGGCAACACCTATACCAACGTCGGCGCCGCGCTGAGCGCGCTCGACAACGGCGTCAACGCCGGCAACGCCTTCGCCGTGCAGTACGACGACGACGGCGCGGGCAATCCGAACTATGCCGCGATCACCTTGCGCGGCCCGGCCGGCACCGGCACCACGCTCGACAACC
>NZ_LXSD01000413.1:1822-6235 GCF_017168095.1 Lysobacter enzymogenes
CTCGACAACCTCGCCGCCGGGCAGATCGCCGCCGGCAGCCTGCAGGCGGTCAACGGCGGGCAGGTGTTCGGCCTGGGCACCGGCATCGCGAACATTTTCGGCGGCGGCGCCACGTTCAACGCCGGCGGCAGCTTCACCGCGCCGAACTACGTCATAGGCGGCAACACCTACACCGATGTCGGCGCCGCACTGACCGCACTCGACAACGGCCAGAGCAACGGCAACGCCTTCGCCGTGCAGTACGACGACGACGGCGCCGGCCATCCGAACTACGCCGCGATCACTTTGCGCGGCCCGGCCGGCACCGGCACCACGCTCGACAACCTCGCCGCCGGGCAGATCGCCGCCGGCAGCCTGCAGGCGGTCAACGGCGGGCAGATCTCGACGATGGGCGACTCCATCGCCTCGATCTTCGGCGGCGGCTCGCTGTTCAACGGCGGGACCTTCGGCGCGCCGAGCTACACCGTGCAAGGCGGCAGCTATGCCGACATCGGCGCCGCCTTCGCCGCGGTCGACGCCAGCCTGACCAATCTCAACAACCGCATCGACAACCTGCCGCCGGCGACCACCCCCGACCCGCGCGTGGCCATCGACGGCACCGGCAACGCCTCGGTCGCGGCCGGTTCGCGCGGCGTCGCGGTCGGCGCCAGCGCCAGCGCAGGCGGCAGCCGCGCCACCGCGATCGGCGGCGACAGCTACGCGGCCGGCGCCAACGACACCGCGATCGGCGGCAACGCCCGGGTCGACGCCGACGGCAGCACCGCGCTGGGCGCCAATGCCAGCGTCGCCGCCGGCGCCGCCAACGCGGTCGCGGTCGGCGAAAGCGCCAGCGTCAGCGCCTCCGGCGCGGTCGCCCTCGGCCAGGGCGCGGTGGCCGACCGCGCCAACACCGTGTCGGTGGGCAACGCCGGCCAGCAGCGCCAGATCGTCAACGTCGCCGCCGGCAGCCAGGACAACGACGCGGTCAACGTGGCCCAGCTCAAGGCCTCGCAGGCCGGCACGGTGCGCTACGACAGCAATCCCGACGGCAGCGTCAACACCACCCAGGTGACGCTCAACAACGGCGGCGCCGCGGTGACGATCCGCAACGTCCGCGCCGGCACCGCCAACACCGACGCGGTCAACGTGCAGCAGCTCAACGAAGGCGTGAACCGCGCGATCGCCACCTCCAACCAGTACACCGACAACTGGGGCAACCAGTTGCGCAACGAGATCGGCCGGCTCGACGACAAGGCCAGCGCCGGCGTCGCTTCGGCGATGGCGGTGGCCGGCCTGCCGCAGTCGTACATGCCCGGCAAGAGCATGGCGGCGATCGCGGCCAGCAGCTTCCGCGGCGAGAGCGGCTTCGCCATCGGCATTTCCACCATCACCGAAGACGGACGCTACGTCTACAAGATCTCGGGCAACAGCAACTCCAAGGGCGACGTCGGCGTGACCGTCGGCGCCGGCATCGTGTGGTGACCGCGGCGGCCGCAGGACGCGCGCCGGCGCTTCGCCGCTGAATCACCGGGACCTCCCCCCGGCGACCCGCCCGCCCCCCGGCCCGCGGGAAGCCAGCCGCCCGGAGCGATCCGGGCGGCTTTTTTATCGCCGGCATCGAGCGATGGGCATCGGCGAAAGCGCAGGCGCGAGCGGCTTCAGGCGATGCCTGTCCCCATCGCGTACCATCGCGCTCAACGCATCGAAGAGCGCGCGAATGTTCTACGTGGGACTCTCGGCCGAACCCGGACGCGAGGACGTGGCGGCCGCGTTCGCCGCGCACGCGCCGCGCGCGCGGCTGCGCTGGGGCGAGCTCGACGACGACTGCGCGGGCGTGGTGTTCCTGCGCATCGAGCGCAACGCCAGCGAATTCGGGTTCGTGCTCAGCGCCACCAACCTCGCCGGCGGCGACGACTACGACCTGGGCCTGGCGATCGCGCGCACGCTGTCGCAGGCACTGGGGTGCCGCAGCGTCTGCGACGGCACCCGGCACGGGCCGGACGCGTCGCCGGGCTGGTGCCTGGTCTGGATCGAAGGCCAGGCCTGGCTGGGCGACGACTACCACAGCTTGTTCTACGACGATTCGCCGGAGCTGAGCGCCGAAGAACGCGCTGGCCTGGGGCCGATCAAGCTCCTGCACCGGCTGGAGCTCTAGCGCGGCGCCAGGATCATGGGGCTTGGATCGGCGGTCGGTCGCACCCATTTCCTGCTCAGCCCCCGCAACCGCTCGCCGCCGCATGACCGCCCAAGCCGTTTCCGCCGCCACCGATGCCGCGCAACGCCTGCACGACTGGCTGCGCCCGCACCGCCGCGTGTTCGTGCTGACCGGCGCGGGCATCAGCACCGGTTCGGGCATTCCGCATTACCGCGACGAGAGCGGCGCCTGGCAGCGCAAGCCGCCGATCGATTTTCGCGCCTTCACCGGCGATGCGCGCGCGCGTTCGCGCTACTGGGCGCGCAGCTTCGTCGGCTGGCCCGCGTTCGACCGCGCGCAGCCCAACGCCGGCCACCTCGCGCTGGCGCGCTGGCAGCAGCGCGAGCCCGGCCACGCGCTGGTGACCCAGAACGTCGATGCGCTGCACAGCCGCGCCGGCAGCCTGGACGTGGTCGACCTGCACGGCCGCCTGGACGAAGTGGTCTGCCTGGACTGCGGCGCGCGCCAGCCGCGCGCGCAGGTGCAGGAGCGCTTGCTGCAGGACAACCCGGACTGGCGCGACCTCGACGCCGCCGCCCTGCCCGACGGCGACGCCGACCTCGACGGCCTGGATTTCGAGCGCTTCCGCATTCCGCCGTGCGAAGCCTGCGCCGGCATGCTCAAGCCCGACGTGGTGTTCTTCGGCGAAAACGTGCCGCGCGCGCGGGTGAGCGCGGCGCAGCAGGCGCTGGCCGCGGCCGACGCGATGCTCGTGGTCGGCTCGTCGCTGATGGTCTATTCCGGCTTCCGCTTCGCCCGCGCCGCGCGCGAGGCGGGACTGCCGCTGGCGCTGCTCAACCGCGGGGTGACCCGCGCCGACGCTATCGCCACGCTCAAGCTCGAAGCCGATTGCGGCGCGACGCTGGATGCCGCCCTGGCGTAGCCGCGCGTGCTCCCTGTAGGAGCGGCGCGAGCCGCGACTGCGACCACTCAACTACGCCGTGGGTTTCGTCGTAGCTGCGTGGTCGCGGTCGCGGCTCGCGCCGCTCCTACAGGCGGGAAACCGGTTTATTTCGCGGCGGGGGCGAGTTTGCTCTGTTCCAGGAACAGCTTGCGCGCGGCCACGCCGATGTCGGGCTGGTCGATGAAGAAGCCCTGCACGCCCAGGCCGTACAGTTGCAGCGCTTCGCCCAGCGCGCTCTGGTCGATGCCGTTGGCGGTCTGGGTCAGGAACGGTTCTTCGGCGCGCACGGTGTAGGGATGCACCTGCAGGCCCAGCGCCAGCGCGCGGCCGAGCAGCGGGTGGACGAAGCCGGTGTTGCGGGTCGCCAGCAAGGCGCGGCCGTCGCCGTCGGCGTCGCGCTTGGCCGGCAGCGGCGCGCGTTCGATCAGGCTGGTCTTGGACGGGCCCAGGCCTGCGACGTAATGCGCCTTCATCCACGCCAGCGCGGCGGTTTCGGTCAGCGCGCCGAAGGTCGCCTTGCTCAGGCCGCCGGGGATGGCCTGGCCGAGGTCGCCGTAGATGCGCGCCAAGTCCGCGCCGGTGCGCAGGTTGTAGACGAAGTCGTAGGGCGTATCGCGGCCGAAATCGCCGTACAGCTGCACCAGCGGCAGGTCGACGCCGGCGCGCGGCATGATCTCGCGCTTGAGCTCGATCAGGTTGCCGACCTCGAAGCTCTGGATGTACACCCGGCGCGGATCAGTGAAGCCTTCGGCGACCAGCGTGTCGATCAGCTTGCGGCCCAGCGAGATGCCGATCGGGCTGCCGTCGAGGCGCTTGCCTTCGCTGGCGAACCAGGTCGGGTGCTTGGTTTCCGGATAGATGCCGATGACCCGGCCGTCGCGGCTCTCGGCCTTGGCCAGCGCGATCACCTCCTTCAAGGTCGCGATACCGAACTGGCCGTCGTAGCGGGTGTTGCCCGGGCGCACCTGCGGAATGCGCTCCTTGGCGCGCAGGGTCTTGAGCTCGGCCAGGGTGAAGTCTTCGGTGAACCAGCCGGTCAGGGTTTCGCCGTCGATGGTCTTGGTGGTCTTGCGCGCGGCGAACTCGGGATGCTCGGCGACGTCGGTGGTGCCGGAGATCTCGTTCTCGTGGCGCACCACCAGCTCGCCGTCGCGGGTGGCGACCAGGTCCGGCTCGATGAAATCGGCGCCCTGGGCGACGGCCAGGCGATAGGCCTCGAGCGTGTGTTCGGGGCGGTAGCCGCTGGCGCCGCGGTGGGCGATCACGATCAGGCCGCGCTGCCCGAGCGGTGCGGCGGCAGGGGCTTGAGGCGCGGCGGTGTGCGGCATCGGCGGGG
>NZ_LXSD01000414.1:0-33204 GCF_017168095.1 Lysobacter enzymogenes
TCGCCCGGCGCCGCGGGCGCGGCGCCGGCGAGGGCCGGCAGCGGCGGCGGCGCCGAACTCATTGCCGCGGCGCTTCCACCGTGGCCAGCAGCGCGTGCAGCACGTCGTCGGACGACTGGCCTTCGATCTGCAGCTCCGGCGCCAGCGCGATGCGATGGCGCAGCACCGGCTTGGCGATCTCGCGCACGTCGTCGGGGGTGACGAAATCGCGGCCCGACAGCACCGCCTGCGCGCGCGCCGCGCGCACCAGGCCGAGGCTGCCGCGCGGGCCGGCGCCGAGCGCGATGCCGGCCCAGTCGCGGGTCTTGGCGACGATGCGCACGGCGTAGTCGATCACCGCCTCGTCCACCCGCACCAGCGCGGTGCCCTGCTGCATCGCCACGATTTCCTCCGGGCCGAGCACGCGCCGCACCTGCGACAGATCGAAGTCCGACGCGCTGCGGCCCAGGCTCACCGCGCTGACCATGCGCTTCTCGTCGGCCAGGGTCGGGTAGTCGATCAGGATCTTGAGCAGGAAGCGGTCGAGCTGCGCTTCGGGCAGCGGGTAGGTGCCTTCCTGCTCGACCGGGTTCTGCGTGGCCAGGGTCAGGAACGGCGGCGGCAATTCGAAGCTGTGGCCTTCGATGGTGACCTGCAGCTCCTGCATCGCCTCCAGCAGCGCCGACTGGGTCTTGGCCGGGGCGCGGTTGATTTCGTCGGCCAACAGCAGGTTGGTGAACACCGGGCCGCGGCGGATGTTGAAGCTCTCGGTCTTCGGGTCGTAAACCGCGTGGCCGCTGATGTCGCTGGGCATCAGGTCGGGGGTGAACTGGACGCGCGCGTAGCCGCAGTCCAGCGCCTTGGACAGCGCGCGCACCACCAGGGTCTTGCCGAGGCCGGGCACGCCTTCGAGCAGCGCATGGCCGCCGGCGAGCAGCGCGATCAGGATCTGGTCGAGCACTTCGGCCTGGCCGATGAAGGCCTTGCCGACTTCATCGCGCACGGCGGCGGCGCGCTGCGCCAGCGCGGCGCCGGTGATCGGGACGAGCGGAGCGGCTTCGAGGCTCATAGACGGTTTCTCATGCGGATCAAGGTGGCGATGCGGGTGCGGAAGGCGGCGTGGTCGCGCGCCACGGGATGGGCCAGGGCCTCGCGGATCTGCGCCGGCCCGAGCCCGGGTTCGTTCTTGTAGCGCCTGGCCAGCAGCTCCACCTGCGCCTCGCCTTCGATCGAGGCGGCGTAGGGGTCGCGCCGGCGCAAGCGCTGCAGGAACGCGGCGCGCGCCGAGGCGTACAGGCTGGGGCCGTAGCCGTAGCGATAGATGTGCTCGCCGCTGGCGACGATGTGCTCGAGCAGCGAGCGCCGCTCCATCGCCGGCGCCGGCCTGAGCGGGCCGAAGCGCTGCATGCGCTGCCACAGCCAGGCCAGCAGCCACAGCAGCAGCGGCAGCCACGCCATCCAGCTGTTGACGATCAGCGTGCGCCACAGCGACGGCACTTCGGCCGCGTAGATCAGGTGCACGGTGCCGGCCTTGTAGTTCGGCGCCAGCACCTGGCGCGCGAACGCGGCGTTGGAGGCCTGCGCGATCTCGTCGTCGCCGGCGCGCGGGCCGGCGAACATCGACAGGCCCGAGCCGCCGCGGTTGGACAGGAAATCCAGGTCGGCCAGCACGTCGACCTTGCCCTCGCCGTACGGCAGGCGGGCGTAGACATAGGCGCTGTCCTCGTCGCCCCAGGCCGCTTCGGGCTCGGCGTCGGCGTTGTAGAAGTAGAACCGGCGCGCGCCGCAGAACACCGCGCGCGGCTCGCGGCCGCGCTCGAACAGCTGCGCGCAGCCGGTGCGCTGCTGCTGGCCGCCGCCGTCGGAGGCGTCCAGCAGGGTCACGCCGACCTCGTCGAGCACCGGCACCCTCGCCTCGCCGACGCGCTCGCGCCACGGCGGGGTGCGCACGATCAGGTGGCCGCCGCGCGCGACCCATTGCAGCAGCGCCTCGGCGTCGCCCGCGGCGAGGGTGCGCGGGTCGCGGTAGATCAGCACGGTGTCGCGCGCGCCCAGCGTGTGGGTGGACAGCAGCAGGCGCTGGCGCGCATCGACCTTGACCCCGTCCTTGAGCAGCGCCAGCTTGAGCACGTACAGCGGATTGCTGGCCGCCTCGCCGGTGCGCGGCATGTCGACGACTTCCTCGCTGCGCACGAAATCCTGGCGCCACAGCGAGTAGCCGGCGAAACCGAGCAGGCCGACCACCAGCACGATGACGATCGCGTAGATGCCCTGCCGGTTCATGCCGCCCACCCGAAGCGCCGGCTCAGCACGCCGACCAGGTCGTCGAACTCGTCGCCGGCCGGCAAGGTCTCGGCGTAGGCGGCGTACTGCCACACCCGCACCGCGCGCGCGAACGCGTCGCGATCCTCGGCCAGCGGCAATTTGCGCGAGGCGCGCAGGCACTGCGCCTCGGTCGCGCCCGGCACCAAGGTCACCTGGGCGCGCTGCGCCATCGACTCGACCGCGGCGCGGTACATCAGCGCCAGCGCGTCGCGATGGCGGCCGCCCTGCCACAGGCGGCGGATCGCGGTGGGAATGTCGTCGGGCAGCGGTTCGGGTTCCAGCAGCGCGGCGCTGCGCACCTCGCCCGGCGCCGGCGCTGCTTCGCCGCCGCCGCCGCGGAACCAGCCCAGCCAGCGGCCGAGGCTGAAGACCAGCAGGCCCACGATCAGCGCCACCACGCCCCACAGCACCAGCTCCAGGCCGGTCGCCAGGCCGCTGCTGATGCCGTTGAAACCGTCGCGCTCGCGCGAGCGCCGCGGCGCGTCGGGCTTGGCCTCGTCGGCCTTGGCGCGCGGCTTCCAGGTCGCCTGCTTCTGCTTCGGCGAGACCGTGGGATCTTTCAGCGATTGCTCGACCGCGCGCCGCAGCGAGGCGTCGTCGCTGCGCGAGGCGCCGTAGAGCGCGTCCAGGGTCGAGGGCTGGCGGCCGGGCTTGTCGCCGTATTCGCGGATCGGCACGGTCGGATAGGCGGGGGCTTCGTCGGCGTCTTCGCCTTCTTCGTCGTCGTAGGACGCTTCGTCGGCCGAGGGCTCATCGCTCGCAGCGGCGTCCGCATCGGCCTGCGCCGCGGGCGCGGACGCCTCGGCGTCGTCGCTCACGAACTGGGTCGGATGCCCGTCCGCCGGCTCCTGCGCCGCCGCCGGCGGCAGCCACGCGCCCAGGCCGACCGCCAGGCACAGCGCCAGCAGCGACGGCGCCGCCGCCGCGCTCAGGCGCGCGCGCAGGCGGCGGAACACGATTTCGATGTCCCAGCCTTCGATCTCGGTGCGGCGGTTGAGATACAGCCCGAACCCGGCGCCGACGTAGAACGGCTCGATCACGCTCATCGCCACCCACGCCAGCGCGTTGAGCAGCGCGACCATCCAGCCGGGCTGTTCCAGGAACGACTCCCACAGCGACTTGAACGTGTCGGGCAGGTAGTCGAAGGGAATGAACATCGCCCCGGCGAACACCAGCCCGAGCATCAGCACCAGTTCGAAGTTGAGGCAGATCAGGGTCAGCAGCGCGCTGACGCCGTACACCGGCGCGCCGAGCGCGGCGCGGCGCTGGCGCGCTTCGCCGCCGTCGCCGCCTTCGAGCAGGTCCACCGGCAGATACAGCGGGCGCGCCGGTCCGAGCCGGCGCCAGGTCAGGTACGGCAGCCACCAGCGCCCGCCCCAGCGCAGCGCGGCGCGCACGGTCTGGCGCGGGGTCGGGGTTTCGCCGAACACCGCGCGCGAGATCACGAACAGCGGGATGCGGTCGAACCACGGCTTGAGCCACCACATCAGCAGGCCCGACAGCCACAACAGGTCGAGCGCCCAGCCGGCGGCGTTGAGCGCGATCAGCAGCGGCAGGGTGACCAGCAGCCACGGCTTCCAGATCGCGCCGGCGTAGCGGCGGACCAGGGCCATGCCGAGCTCGCACGCCTCCCAGGCGGTGCGCGGGCGCAGGGCGACGGTGAGCGCTTCGAGCTTCATGCGGCGTCTTCGTCGTCCTGATAGGCCGCGTTGCGGCCGCCGCGCAGCAGCCACAGCGCGGTCAGCGCCCACAGCAGCGCGCCGACGGCGTACTTGATCGAAGCCGGCATCCAGCCGATCGACGACCAGAACGCTTCGACGAAGGCGGCGAACACCAGCATCGCGAACACGCCGATGCAGATCTTGGCGCCGCGGCGGCCGCCGTGGATCAGCGAATCCACGCGCCGGCGCTGGCCCGGCGCGATCAGGCTCAGGCCCATGCGCAGGCCGGCGCCGCCGGCGATCACGATCGCGGTGAGTTCCGGCGCCGAATGCCCGGCGACGAAACGCCAGAACGGATCGCCGTGGCCGACCGCCTGCAGGTGCCCGGCGACGCCGCCGATCATGATGCCGTTGAAGATCAACACGAACACCGTGCCCAATCCGGCGACCAGGCCGGTGGCGAAGGTCTGGAAGCCGATGCCGACGTTGTTGCCGATGTAGTGGGCGAACATCTGCAGGTCGTCTTCGTCGGTGCGGCCGAGGTCGCGCTTGCCGGTCGGGTCGTACATCTCCTCGAACTGGGCCAGCATCTGCGGCGCGAACAGGCCCGAAGCCAGGTCCGGCTTGACCTGGATGGCGACGAAGATCGTCACCAGCGGAATCACGAACAGCAGCGCCGCGGCCAGCATGCAGCGCCACTCGGCGCGGACCAGGCGCGGAAACCCGGCCAGCAGGAACTCGACCGCGCGCCGCGGATGCGCCGGCTTGGTCCGGTACAGCACGCTGTGGCCGCGCTGCATGAGTTGCTGCAGGCGGTCGGTGACCACCGCGCTGTAGCCGCGCCGGCGCGCCAGCGCCAGTTGCTGGCACAGGCGGCGGTGGCGCGCGGGCAGTTCGTCGTCGCGGATGCCGCGCCACTCGCGCCGGGTCGAACGGGCGTTGCGCGCGCTGTCGCCGCGGCGTTCCAGCCACTGCTCGAACTCGCGCCATTCGGCCTGGTGGCGTTCGACGAAACGCTCTTGCTTCATCGCGGCGCGCCCGGCGTCATCGCCGCCCCAGCAGCCAGTTGGCGATGCCGTACAGGCGCGCCACCGCGGCCTGGCCGCGCGCGTGCACCAGCGGTTCGGCCAGGTCGGCCAGCTCGGCCTGGCGCGCCGCGGTCAGGCCGGGGCCGCGTTCGGCGAAGGCGACCACGGCGGCTTGTTCGTGCGGCAGCAGCAGATGGTCGGGCGCCAGCGCCGGCGCCACCGCGGCCGCGTGCAGTAGCGCCTGGCGCGGCGCGTGCACCACCAGGGTGCGCGCGACCATGTCGCCCAGGCGCCGGCCCCAGGGATCGATCAGGCAGGCGGTCAGGCCGACCGCGTAGAACAGCGGCAGCGCGTCCACCACCCGCAACAGGTTGCGGGCGAAGGTCGCCATCCAGCCCACCGGCGCGCCGTCGGCGGCGACCACGCGCAGCCCCAGCGCCCATTTGCCGGGCGTGCGGCCCTGCATCAGCGCTTCGAACAGCACCGGGTAGAACCAGGTCAGGGCGAAGCTGGCCAGCATCAGCAGCGCGGTGCCGGCCTTGCCGAACGGGATCGCCAGCAACTGCACCAGGGCGATGTAGATCGCCGCGCGCGCGATCAGGTCCACCAGGTAGGCCAGCGCGCGCGGCACCGGGCCGGCGGCGCGCAGGTGCAAGGCCACGCCTTCGGGCGTCACCACCTGGCGGTAGGTGTCGAGCATCAGACCTTGACGACCTTGGTGTCGCAGATCAGGTCGTGCAGGCAGCGGCTTTCCTCGCCGAAGATCCACAGCGCGTTGACCAGGGCGAACAGCGCGCCCAGGCACGGCACCTGCTCGATCAGCGCGATCACGAACATGCGCAGGCCGAGGATGCGGCCGAACGAGCACGGCGAGCCGTCGTTGCGCACGATCCTGATCCCCAGCCAGCGCTTGCCCAGCGTCTGCGAGGACTGGTACAGCAGCACCAGCTGATAGGCGAACAGGCCCAGCGCGGCGAGCAGGCCGAGCGAGCCCATCGCCATCTGCGCGATCGAAGGCTCCTTGCTGTTGGGCTCGATCGCGATGGCCACGAACAGCGGCACGAAGCACGCCATCATCAGGCCGCCGTCGATCAGCCGCGCCACCAGGCGCAGGCCGCGATCGGCCTTGATCGAGTCGTCGATCAATTCGCCGGGCAGCGGCGGCGGCGCGGTCGGCGCCGCGTACGGATTCTGCGTATCTTCCATGTAGCGATGACTCCCTGGTCCTGCTTTTCATTTCCCCTGCCGCGACTGTAAACGCGGCGAACGGGCCTGACTAGACGGGCGCGGCCGCGGACGGCTCAGGCCGAGCGCATGCCCAGGTAACGGTCCTTGAGCCGCACATAGTGCTGCGCGCTGTATTGCAGTTGCTCGATCTCGCGCTCGCTCAGGCGCCGCACCAGGCGCGCCGGGTTGCCCAGCCACAGCTCGCCCTCGCCGACCACCTTGCCCGGCGCGATCACCGCGCCGGCGCCGACGAAGCCGAAGCGGCTGACCCGGGCGCCGTCGAGGATCTTGGCGCCCATGCCGATCAGGGCGAACTCGTCGATGGTGCAGGCGTGGACGATGGCGCCGTGGCCGATGGTCACGTCGTTGGCGATCAGCGTCGGCAGCCCGCCGGGGCGGGTGAACGGGCCTTCGTGGGTGACGTGGACGATGGTGCCGTCCTGGACGTTGGTGCGCGCGCCGATGGCGATGGAATTGACGTCGCCGCGGACCACGCAGCCGGGCCAGATCGAAACGTCGTCGCCGAGGGTCACCGCGCCGATCACGGTCGCGGCCGGGTCGACGTAGACGCGCTCGCCGAGGGTGGGAAAGGTGTCGAGATAGGGTCGAAGGCTCATGCGCGCATTGTAGGCGCTGGCGGCGGCGCGGCCGCGGCGCGGGCGCGGATCGCCCGATCCGGGCAGGGCCGCATCTTGCAGAAGGCCTTTGTGGGAGGCCTTTGTGGGAGGCCTTTGTGGGAGGCCTTTGTGGGAGGCCTTTGTGGGAGGCCTTTGTGGGAGGGCCTTCAGGCCCGATGCTTTGGGCTCAGGTCGCGGCTGGCAGACCGGAAGGCATCGGGCCTGAAGGCCCTCCCACAACAACGCCCTCCCGCACTTTCGGCCGCCACGCCCCCCGCGCCTGTCCTCTGCCGCCCCGCCCCGGTCGCGTTTTCGGCCGCGCCGGCGTACTAGACTGCGGCGTATGGACACCCTCGCCGACACGCCCATCGCCGACCTCGCCGCCACCCGCGAACGCCTGCGCGCCGCCTGGCAGGCGCGCAAGCCCGACTACGCCCAGCGCCGCGCCGACCTGATCCGCCTGCGCGACGCCTTCCGCGCGCAGATCCCGCAGATGGACGCGGCGATTCGCGCCGACTTCGGCCACCGCTCCAGCCACGAGAACCTGCTCTCGGAGGCGATGATCACCCTGGCCGAGATCGACCACGCGCTCTCGCACCTGCGCGCCTGGATGCGCCCGCGCCGCGCCGCGGTCGGCTGGCGGTTCTGGCCGGCGCGCGCGCAGATCCGGCCCGAGCCGGTCGGCGTGGTCGGCATCCTGTCGCCGTGGAACTACCCGGTGAACCTGGCCCTGGTGCCGCTGGTCTCGGCGATAGCGGCCGGCAACCACGTCTACCTCAAGCCGTCCGAACACACCCCGCGCACCGCGCAGTTCCTGCGCGAGCTGCTGGCCGAGGTGTTCCCCGAAGACCGCGTCGCCGTCGCCCTGGGCGGGCCGGACCTCGGCGCCGCGTTCTCGGCGCTGCCGTTCGACCACCTGCTGTTCACCGGCTCGACCGCGGTCGGGCGCAAGGTCATGGCCGCGGCCGCGCCGAACCTGACCCCGGTGACCCTGGAGCTGGGCGGCAAGGCGCCGGCGCTGGTGTGCGCGGACTATCCGCTGGAACAGGCCGCCGCGCGCATCGCCACCGGCAAGTGGTTCAACGCCGGCCAGACCTGCATCGGCGTGGACTACGTGCTGGTTGACGAAGCGCGCCGCGACGCCCTGGTCGAGGCGCTGCTGGCGCAGCTGAAGGCGCGCTACGCCGACATGGCCGCGCCGCAGGACTACACCCGCATCATCAACGCCAGCCAGTACGCGCGGCTGGCGTCCTACCTCGACGACGCGCGCGAACGCGGCGTGCGCGTCGTCGAGCCGTTCGCCGACCCCGGCGCGCGCGAGGCGCGCGCGGCGCAGCGGTTGTTCCCGCCGGCGCTGGTGATCGAACCCGGCGACGACGCCCAGGTGATGCAGCACGAAATCTTCGGCCCGATCCTGCCGGTGCTGTCCTACCGCACGCTCGACGAGGCCATCGCCCGCATCAACCGGCTCGACCGGCCGCTGGCGCTGTATCCCTTCAGCCGCGACTCGGCCCAGGTCGAGAAGATCCTCGCCCGGACCCTCGCCGGCGGCGTCACCGTCAACGACACCTTGCTGCATTTCGGCGCCCACGACCTGCCGTTCGGCGGCATCGGCCCCAGCGGCATCGGCGCGATCCACGGCCGCAACGGCTTCGACGCCTTCAGCAAGCTGCTGCCGGTGTTCTACCAGCGGCCGTGGGCGGGCAGCGATCTGCTCAAGCCGCCGTACAAGGGCAAGATCGACGCGATGATCCGCTTCCTGGCGAAGTAGGCCGTTCGCCGCGACGGGCGGCCGCGGCGCCAGCGCGCGCCGCGCGAGGCGCTGGCGCGAAGCGGCGCCGATGCGATGATGGCGTCGCCGCGACGCGCCGCGACGCGCCGCAATCGAGGACCGCACCACGCATGGAAGCCCCGCCGCCCCACTCCGTTACGCCGCAGCCGCGGGCGCCGCGCTCCAACGCGCCGGCCTGGATCGCCTTCGCGCTGCCGCCGCTGGCCTGCGCGCTGTGGTTGGCCTGGGCCGTTTACCGGGTCGGCAACGCCGAGGCCGATACCGGGCTCGCCTACGACACCGTGGTGCAAGGCCTCGGCGGCGCCGTCGTCGCCGGCGTGGTCGCGGTCGCGGTGCTGGTCTGGGCCGCGCTGCGCGGCCACATCGCCTACGCCCTGCTCGGCCTGCTGGCCGGATCGGCGCTGGCGCCGCTGGTGCTGTGGTTCGGCATGGGCGCGGTGCTGTCCTCGCGCCGCCACGATTTCGAGCGCCGCCAGCAACAGGTGCAGGCGCTGGCCGGCGTCATCCGCAGCGGCGACGCCGCGCGCATCCGCGCCGCCATCGATGCCCTGCCCGAGCGCCCCGGCCCGGCGCGCGCGCTGTGCATGCTGCAGGGCCGGGAAAGCTATCGCCTGGTCAACTGGCTGTGGTTCGACGAACGCGGCTACGGCCCGAACCTGCCCAGCGACGAATTGCTGGCCGCGGCCGCGGCGGTGGTCGACGGGCCGGCGCCGGTGCCGGACAAGCAGGCGAGCCTGCGCGTGGTCCTGCGCGCGCTGGCCGACCGCGGCGAAGCGCAGCGCTTCGCCGCCTGGGCCGCGCTGTGGCGGCGCACGCTGCCGCAGCCGGCGCCGCAACCGGTGCTGCTGACCGCGCCGGCCGAAGAATACGGCGATTGCACCCTGGGCGATCCGCTCGAACGCGTCCTGCGCGAATGGCGCGACGACGGCGTGCGTGCCTGGCTCGACGCCGGCTTCGGTTTCGAGCGCGGGCGCAGCCAGACCACCGTCGCTCTGCGCGCGCTGCGCCGCGCCGATACCTTGCGCGCGCTGCTCGCCGCCGACCCGCAATTCGCCGCGCTGCTGCGCGAGGACCGCGACGCCGGCGAAGACGCGCTGTCGGCGCAGGCCGATGCGCTGAGCGCGACGCTCGACGCGGCGCCCGAGCCGGCGCAATCAGTCGAGCTGATCGAAGCCCTGCACGCGGCCGGCGCGCAGCCGCGGGTCATCGGCCCGGTCACCGCGTGCGAACTGTTCGAACGCAACGAACAGCGCCGCGACCTCGCGCGCGACACGCCGCAACGGCAGGCCGCGGTATCGCGAGTCCGCGCGGTGCTGTGCCCGGCCGAGGCGAAGGCGGCCAAGCGCGCCTTCGCCAAGAAGACGACGAAGTAAGCCGCCGCCGGCCGCTGGCGCCCGCCCCGGCCGCGCGGTACAACGACGCCTTCTCCTGGATCCGAGCCAAGGCCTTGGACGGCACGCCCGATAAAACCGCCCGCCGCCGCGCGTTCCGCCGCTGGCTGTTCGCGTATCCCCTCGCCACGCTGGCGTTCGCGGTCTACTTCGTCGCCACCCAAGCCCGCACCGACATGGGAGAGTTCCTGCTGTTCGTCGTCGTCGCCATCGGCGCGGCGCTGGCGGTGCCGGTGCTGGCGCTGATCGACGGCGCCCGCTCGCGCGCCATCGGTTCGGCCATCGGCGGCTGCCTGCTCGGGCTGGCGCCGGCGTTGCTGGTGTTCGCCGGCGTGTTCGAGGTCGATCGCGCGTATCGCGACCATCAGTGGAACCAGGAACGCGAACGCGCGGCCGCGCTCGCCGACGCCGCGGCGCGCGGCGACGCCGACGCGGTGCGCGCGGCGATGGCCGAGCTGTCCGCCGAGTACCGCCCGGGCCGCGCGCTGTGCTTCGTCGGCGGTCGCGGCCGCAACGAACGCCTCCGCGGCGGCAGCGAAAGTGGCGGCAGCGACGACTGGCTGTTGTCCGAATCCGACGCCGGCGCCCCGCGCGTGTCCACCGCGCGGCTGTTCGATGCGGCCGAAGCCTTGATCCAGGGCCGCCCGCGTCCGCAGCAACAAGCCGTACTCGCCTCGCTGCTGGTGCGCCTGAGCGAACGCGACGAATCGCTGAGCTACCTGCCCGGCTGGCTGCGGCTGTGGCGCGGCACCGATCCGGCCGCGCGCCGCCTGACGTTCGCGCCGCCGCGCGACGATCAGGACTCGGGCGATTGCTATCTGCCCGAGGGCAACGCCGATCTGGCCCGCATCGTCGCCGACACCTGGCACGACGACGGCCTGCGCGCCTGGATCGCCGCCGGCTACGGCTTCGCCCCGGAACAAGGCCCGGCCGTGCTCGACGGCGTGCGCACCCTGGTCGGGCTGGACGCGCTGCGCGCCGCCGGTTTCGACCTGAGCGCCGCGCTGCGACGCAGCGGCGCCGGCGACGACGTCATGTTCCGGCTGGTTTACCGCCTGCCGCAGCGTCTGGACGAAAGCGGCGACCCCGCGACCCTGGCCGATCTGGTCGACGCCTATCTGCGCGCCGGCGCCGAGCTCGGCCGCACCACCTATGGCGAAACCTTGTGCGAAACCTTCGACGAAGGCGAGCGCAAGCAGGCGAACATCCGCAACGCCGCGCCGGCCGCGACGCGCGCGGCCGCGGCGCAGCGCATCCGCCTGGCCCTGTGCCCGCAAGGCCAGCCGCCGGCGCCGACCTCCTCGTCCACCAGCGCGCACGAAAACCAACTCGAGGCCGCGGTGCAGGCGGCGCAGGACGCGGCCCGCGCCGCGCCCGAACGCCCCGCGCCGACGCCCTGAAACGACCCGGCCGGGCCAACGCCGCGCCGGCAAACGCGGCTACACTTCGCCCATGAAAATCGTCAGCTGGAACGTCAACTCCCTCAACGTGCGCCTGCCGCACCTGCAACAGTGGCTGGCCGCGTTCGCGCCGGACATCGTCGCGCTGCAGGAAACCAAGCTCGAAGACCCGCGCTTCCCCGACACCGCGCTGGCCGAAGCCGGCTACCGCAGCGTGTTCGCCGGGCAGAAGACCTACAACGGCGTGGCCATCCTCTCGCGCGACCCCGCCCAGGACGTGCAGGTCGGCATTCCCGGCTTCGAGGACGAACAAAAGCGCGTCATCGCCGCCACCGTCGGCGGGCTGCGCATCATCGACCTGTACGTGGTCAACGGCCAGGACGTGGGCACCGACAAGTACGCCTACAAGCTGCGCTGGCTCGACGCGGTGCACGCGTGGGTTCAGGACGAACTGAGCCGTTACCCGGACCTGATCGTGCTCGGCGATTTCAACATCGCCCCGGAAGCGCGCGACACCCACGACCCGGCGATCTGGAACGACAACCACATCCTCACCTCCACCGCCGAGCGCGACGCGCTCAAGCGGCTGCAGGCGCTGGGGCTGCACGACGCGTTCCGGCTGTTCCCGCAGGAAGAGAACGCGTTCTCGTGGTGGGACTACCGCCAGGCCGGCTTCCGCCGCAACCTCGGCCTGCGCATCGACCTGACCCTGATCTCCGACTCGCTGCGCGCGCGCTGCACCGCCGCCGGCATCGACCGCGAACCGCGCACCTGGGACCGGCCCAGCGACCACGCCCCGGCCTGGGTCGAGCTGGCCTGAGCCAGCGGCCGGCCGCAAAGAAAAAGCCCGGCCGATGCCGGGCTTTTTCGTTGCCGCAACCGGCGCGCCTCAGCGCACGCGGCCGCGCCGGAACAGATTGACGATGCCCAACAGCACGATCGCGCCGACCAGCGACAGGGCCAACCCGGCGACGTTGAACGCGCCGCTGTTGATGGTGCCCGCGCCGATGCCGAGCACGCCGCCGAGCCAACCGCCGAGGAAGGCGCCGACGATGCCGACGATGATGTTGAGGAAAATGCCTTGCTGGCCATCGGTGCGCATGATCATGCTGGCGATCCAACCGATGATGCCGCCTACCACCAACCAAACGATGATGCCGAACATTGCGTCTTCTCCTGAGGTTGCACAGGTGATGCGAGCGGCGCGGCGAGTTGCCTGATGCGTTTCGCCAGCGTCGCTGCCTGAACGGGGTTGCGGCCAGTCTGGTACCGGCGGCGTGACGGCAACGTCGAATTGCGCATCGTCGCCATGTGAAGAAGCGCGCGAGGCGCGAGGCTGTGAACGCGAATGCGCGGCTTCGCGCGAAATTCCGCCTTCCTGTAGGAGCGGCGCAAGCCGCGACCGCGCCAATGCGACTACGACGAAACTCCGCCCGCCATCGCCACGACGGCAACGAACGGCAGCGAATGGAAGCCGCTCAATCGCGCTCAGCGAGCGTTCGCGAAAGTTTTATTGGCGCGGTCGCGGCTCGCGCCGCTCCTACAGGGGCTCACCGGCTTACGCGTCAGTCCTGCGCGCGCAGCAACGCTTCCAGCGCATCGCGCGGCAGCTTGCCGGTGTCGTTGCGCGGCAGCGCCGCCACGCGCTTGAGCGGGCGCGGCAGGAACACCGAGTCGACGCTGCGGCGCAGTTCGGCCAGGATCTGCGCCGCGCTCAGCGTCGGCGCCACCGCGAGCGCGGCGACGCGGCGCACGCCGAAGGCGTCGGCTTCGTCGAGCTGGAACACCGCGCCGTCCTCGACGCCGTCGATCGCCAGCAGCTTGCGGGTCAGATCGCCGAGCGAGGCGCGCTTGCCGGCGATTTCCAGCAGGTCGGCGGCGCGGCCGCGCACGTGGAAGCGGCCGTCGGGCTCGACTTCCATCAGGTCGGCCAGCACCACCGCTTCGGGCAGGTGCGGCGCGTGGACCGCGGTGCCGTCGGGCTGCGGGCACACGCGCACGCCCGGCAGCGGCGTCCACGCCTGCTCGCGCGCGGTGCGGCGGCGCGCGAACACGCAGGTTTCGGTCGAGCCGAACACTTCGCGCACTTCGCAGCCGTAGCGTTGTTCCGCCGCTTGCGCCAGTTCCACGCTCAGCGGCGCGGTGGCCGAGACGATGCCGGCCAGCGCCGGCAACTGCACTTGCGATTCGATCAGCGCGCGCAGGTGCACCGGCGTGGTCACCAGCAGCGGCGGGGTCGCCGCGTCGGCGGTCGCGCGCGCCACGTCGGCGGGGAAGAACGGCCGCTGCGCATGCACCGCGATCGGGCCCAGCAACGGCAGCAGCACCGACATCTCCATGCCGTACATATGCTGCGGCGGCACCGTGGCCACCACCTCGGTCGCGCCGTCCTCGCGCAGCAGCCCGTCGAGCGCGGCCAGGTTCTGCGCGGTGCTGATGCGGAACCCGCCCCAGGTCTTGAGGTTGGGCTTGGGCTGGCCGGTGCTGCCGGAGGTGAAGCCGATCGCCAGCAGGGCCGCGTCGTCGACCCGCAGCGGCTCGCCGTCGAGCGGCGGCAGGGCCTCGTCCAGGCGCAGGTAGCGCGGCGGCGGCGGATCGAGTTCGAGATCGCCGATGCAGTAGCTGTCGGGATAGCGGCCGAGCACGTCGTCGACGATGGCCGGCGCGCGCGAGGGCGGCAGCAGGTTGATCTGGCCGCGCACCGCGACCGCGCACAGCGCGACCAGGAAGCGGTAGCGGTCCTCGCACAGGTTCACCGCGTGGCGCGCCTGCGGCAGGGTCGCGGCGAGCGCGCGCACGTCGGCCTCGAAACCGGCGCGGTCGACGCGGCCGTCGGGGCCGAAGGCGAGGACGCGCTGCGGCGCGCCGGCCAGCAGCTCGCACCGCTCGGAGTCGCAAATAGGCTGGGGCGCCGGGGCGCTCTGGCTCGGATCGATGACCGCTGACATTCGCTCTGTTTTTCCGCGTTGTTGCCTGGAACTTGCCGGGTGCCGCCTGATCGCAGACTGACGAAGCCGCGCGCGCGACCGCGCGCGACGTCCGCAGCCGCAGCGCCGCGCCCCCGCGCGGCCGCCCTGGCCGGAACCCGATCCCCTGGGTTTAGCTTACGCTGACCGGCCCGACGCACCGCAAGCCCACGCCTGTTCATGTCCCTGTCCGCCCGTTCAACCCCGCCCGTGGTCGTGCCGCGCTGGACCTGGCTGCCGCACCCGCACGGCCAGCCGGCGCAGCCGCCGGCGCGCGCCTGGCTGGCGGCCGAACTCGGCGATCCGGACCTGCAGGTGCGCCGCGACGGCCGCCAACGCCCGCACCTGCAGCCGCCGCACCAGGCCTGGGACTGCAACTGGAGCCACAGCGGCGAACGCCTGCTGGTGGCGCTGGCGCACGGCGCCCGGGTCGGCGTCGATCTGGAGCGGCTGCAGCGGCGGCCGCGCGCGCTGGCAGTGGCCCAGCGCTATTTCACCGAGCGCGAAGCGCGGTGGCTGGCGGCGCAGGACGACCGCGACCTGGCCTTCCTGCGCCTGTGGTGCGCCAAGGAAGCCGTGCTCAAGGCGCACGGCCACGGGCTGTCGTTCGGGCTGCACCGGTTGCGCTTCGAAGCCGGCGCCGAGGGGCTGCGCCTGGTCGAGTGCGACGCCGAGCTGGGCGCGCCGGCGCAGTGGCGGCTGGACGAGATCGCGCCCGGGCCGGGCTATCTCGGCGCGATCGCCTGGCGGCCGGAGCCGTTGTAGGAGCGGCGCGAGCCGCGACCGCGGAGGTTCCCGCTCGCGGCGCAAGGTTCCGTCGTGGTTGTCTTTGCGCGGTCGCGGCTTGCGCCGCTCCTACGGGGGCCGCGGCCAGTTGCGCTGGCGTTGGGCGATAATCGCGGCGATGAACGCCCCCACTTCCCTACCGCCCGGCCTGCGCGGCGAGCTCGAGGCCGGCCTGTCCGCGCTTGCGCTCGACCCGGCGCTGGCCGCGCCGCTGCTGGATTACCTGGCCCTGCTGGCGCGCTGGAACCGCACCTACAACCTCACCGCCGTGCGCGATCCGCACGAGATGGTCGGCAAGCACCTGCTCGATTCGCTGGCCATGCACCGCTATGTCGACGCCCTGGCGGCGCGCGGCGGCGCCCTGGCCGACCTGGGCACCGGCCCGGGCCTGCCGGGAATTCCGCTGTCGATCGTCAAGCCCGGCCTGCGCGTGACCCTGGTCGAGAGCAACGGCAAGAAGGCCCGCTTCATGCGCGAGGCGCTGCGCCAGCTCGGGCTCAAGGACGCGCGCGTGGCCGAGTCGCGGATCGAGGCCTTCGCCGAGCCCGGCGGCTACGACGCCATCACCGCGCGCGCCCTGGCGACCTTGCCGCTGATCCTCGAACTCGGCGGCCACCTGCTCAAGCCCGGCGGGGTGCTGCTGGCGATGAAGGGGGTGCGGCCGGACGAGGAGATCGCGGCGCTGCCGGACGGCTGGGAGCTGCGCGCGGTCGAGCCGATGACGGTGCCGGGGCTGGCCGCGGAACGGCATATGGTGGTGATCGGACGGTGCGGCGAGGGTTAAGCGTCCGCTCGCGATGGCGCGGGGCGGTCCGGGCGGGTATGCGCTTGAACCGCGGCGGGCGCCGCGGCGGTAAGTGGCGCGGTCGCGGCTTGCGCCGCTCCCACAAGGCGCTTCGGGTGGCTACCGTACGGCGGCTGGCCCGGGCGTCTGTTGGGCCCGGCGCGCCGGGCCGGTCCAGGCCACTTCAAGCGCGCGGCGGCCGGGGCGGGCATAATCCCCTGTCCGGTCGGCGCCTGGCGCCGCCGGCATCGCTCAACTTTCTTTCTTTTCTCACTCCGCAACCGCAGGGGACGAGCCGCATGGCCCGCATCATCGCCGTCGCCAATCAGAAGGGCGGGGTCGGCAAGACCACCACCGCGGTCAACCTGGCCGCCGCGCTCGCCGGCACGCCCAAGCGCGTGCTGCTGGTCGACCTGGACCCGCAGGGCAACGCCACGATGGGCAGCGGCATCGACAAGCGCCAGCTCGAGGACTCGGTCTGCGACGTGCTGCTGGGCGAGGCCGACGCCGCCGCCACGATCGTGCCGGCGCCGGAGAGCTTCGACCTGTTGCCGGGCAATATCGACCTCACCGCGGCCGAAATCCGCCTGATGAGCGAAGATGCGCGCGAACAGCGGCTCAAGCGCGCGCTCGAACCGCTGCGCGGCCACTACGACTTCATCATCATCGACTGCCCGCCGGCGCTGTCGCTGCTGACCTTGAACGCGCTGACCGCGGCCGATTCGGTGATCGTGCCGATGCAGTGCGAGTACTACGCCCTGGAAGGCCTCAGCGCGCTGATGGAGACCATCGACGCGCTCAAGGCCCAGCTGAACCCTTCACTGGAAATCGAAGGCGTGTTGCGCACCATGTTCGACGTGCGCAACAACCTCGCCAACGCCGTCTCCGCCGACCTCACGACCCACTTCGGCGACCGGGTCTTCCGCACCATCGTGCCGCGCAACGTGCGCCTGGCCGAGGCGCCGAGCTTCGGCCAGAGCATCGTCGGCTACGACAAGGCCAGCCGCGGCGGCATCGCCTACCTGGGCCTGGCCGGCGAAGTGCTGCGCCGCCAGCGCGAGCGCGACCAGGCGGCGGCCAAGACCGCGCGCGCGGCCACTGCGGAGACCCCGGCATGAGCAATCCCGCCAAGAAGCGCGGCCTCGGCCGCGGCCTGGAAGCCTTGCTCGGCCCCAAGGCCGCCGCCGAAGCCCCGACCCTGGTCGAGGCCCAGCCCGGCGACCTGCTGCGGCACCTGCCGGTCGACTCGCTGAGCGCCGGCAAGTACCAGCCGCGCAAGCACTGGGACGAGGAAAAGCTCGCCGAGCTGGCCGAGTCGATCAAGGCCCAGGGCGTGATCCAGCCGATCGTCGTGCGCGAGATCGGCGAGCGCGGCGGCAAGACCTACGAAATCATCGCCGGCGAACGCCGCTGGCGCGCCTCGCGCCTGGCCGGGCTGGCCGAGATCCCGGTGGTCATCCGCGAAGTCGACGACCGCACCGTGGTCGCGATGGCGCTGATCGAGAACATCCAGCGCGAAGACCTCAACCCGCTGGAAGAAGCGCAGGCGCTGACCTGCCTGATCGACGAATTCGACCTCACCCACGCCCAGGCCGCCGAGGCCGTGGGCCGCTCGCGCGCGGCGGTGTCCAACCTGCTGCGCCTGCTCGAGCTGCCGGGCGAGATCCGGGTGCTGGTGGAGACCCGCTCGCTGGAAATGGGCCACGCCCGCGCCCTGTTGACGCTGGCGCCGCAGGCCGCGATCGCGCTGGCCCGGCAGGCCGCCGAACTGGGCTGGTCGGTGCGCGACGTCGAGCACCGCGTGCAGCAGCTCGCCGCCGGCAAGGTGCCGGTGGCCGGCAAGCCCAAGCCGGTCAAGGCCAAGCCGCAGGCCGACATCGTCACCCTCGAGCGCGAGCTGTCGGAATCGCTCAACACCAAGGTCAACGTGCTGCACGGCCGCGGCGGCAAGGGCCGGCTGGTGATCCACTACACCGACCTGGATTCGCTGGAAGGCGTGCTGGAAAAGCTGCGCGGCAAGGTCGAAGCCTGAGCCTGTAGGAGGGCCTTCAGGCCCGATGCTCTTGTGCCAGATCGCCGCAGACCGACCGGAAAGCCTCGGGCCTGAAGGCCCTCCCACAAGCGCCGGCCCGAAGCCTGTTCCGGAAATGGCCTGTCCCTGCGGCCACACGAAGCTGTACAAGCTGAACCGAGTACCGGCTCGGTCGATTCCCCCTTAGCCTGCTCGCGCCGCCCTCAGCGGCCGCATCCGCGTTTTTTGTTGATCAGCAACGCCGGATCGCGAGGGGTAATCCACTAAACTTATGCCTCCGTCCCCCGCCCCCTGCCTTGCCGGATTCCGTCCGGCCGGGCGCCGGGCGTCGCCGGTACGGCATGAATACGCAGCACAATCCACCGAGCAAGGAGACGCAACGATGAAATGGATGGCCGCCGCCGCGCTGATGCTGGCCCCGGTCCTGGCCTGGGCGCAGACCGGCACCTGCCCCGGGCTCAAGAACCCGGAGCTGAAGTGGAACCAGCGCCAGGGCGACAACTACACCCTGTGCTACATCGAACTGCCCGGCAGCGTCAGCACCGGTTTCGGCGTCTACGTCGGCCACCGCACGTTCAAGCCGGACAAGAAGGCCAAGGCCGAGAAGGGCACGGTCGGCACCCAGCAGGTGCAGTGGTACACCAAGGCCACCCCGGGCAACGCGCGCCCCTACTCGCGCGAGGCGATGATCGTGATCCCCGGCGACAAGCCCAAGAGCAAGCTCAAGGTCTACGCCTGGATCGACGCGGCCAGCGCCGAGCAGCTCAACCAGGCCTATGCCATCGCCAAGCAGGTCGCGCTGAACTGAGCCGCGGCCGGTCCGCCTGGCGACCGCGGCGCGCGTGCCATGCGCGCGTCGCGGACAGGCGGCGATAATGGGCGTCCGTTCCGACCGTCGGCCCTACGCATGACCATCCTCGTCACCGGCGCCGCCGGCTTCATCGGCGCCAACGTCTGCCGCGCGCTGCGCGCCCAGGGCCGCGCCGTCGTCGGCCTGGACAACTACAACGACTACTACGACCCGCAGATCAAGCGCGACCGCGTCGCCGCGCTGTGCCCGGACGTGGACATCCGCGCGCTCGACCTGACCGACCGCGACGGCCTCGCCGCGCTGTTCGACGAGGCCGGCATCGACCGCGTCGTCCACCTGGCCGCGCAGGCCGGCGTGCGCTATTCGCTGAGCAACCCGCACGCCTACGTCGACAGCAACCTGGTCGGCTTCGTCAATCTGCTGGAACTGTGCCGCCACCGCGGCGTGCAGCACCTGGCCTATGCCTCGTCCTCGTCGGTGTACGGCGATTCGGCGACGCCGCCGTTCTCCGAAGACCAGCGCATCGACAAGCCGCGCTCGCTGTACGCGGCGACCAAGGCCGCCAACGAGCTGATGGCCTACACCTACGCCCAGCTCTACGGCCTGCGCGCCACCGGCCTGCGCTTCTTCACCGTCTACGGCCCGTGGGGCCGGCCGGACATGGCGCCGCTGTTGTTCTCGCGCGCGGTCCTGGCCGGGCGGCCGATCGAGGTGTTCAACCACGGCAGGATGCGCCGCGACTTCACCTACATCGACGACATCGTCGCCGGGGTGATCGGCGCGCTCGATCACCCGCCCGAGGAAACCCCGCCGCACCGGGTGTTCAACCTCGGCAACCACACTCCGGTCGAGCTGGAGCGCTTCATCCAGGTCATCGAGGACGCCGCCGGCCGGCCGGCGCAGAAGGTCTACCAGCCGATGCAGCCCGGCGACATGGTCGAGACCATGGCCGACACCGCCCGCGCCCGCGCCGCGTTCGGCTTCGAGCCGGCGACCTCGATCGAGGCCGGCCTGCCCGGCGTGGTCGCGTGGTGCCGCGACTATTTCGGCGACAATGCCTGACGTTCGTCTGCGTTCGGCGCTTTTGATCAATCGTTGACCGAAGTGACGCAGGCCCTGGCGGTTCCGACCGAATCTGAACATCCGCGCGGGTAAGCTCCGCAGTTTGCGCCGGCGGCCGGGCCGCGGACAATGAATCGTTAAAACCGGCGCGGCATCTTTGCTGCATCCCAGGCAGGTGGAAGGCACATCCCGACCACACGCCCGCCCTGCTCCCGCCGGCCATCCCCCGACCTCCTCGAGCTCCATCCATGACCCAAACCCCACAGCTGTCGGTCGTCGTCCCGGTGTTCAACGAACAGGACAACGTCGCGCCCCTGGTGCAGGAGATCACCGCCGCGCTGCGCGGGGTGACCGACTTCGAAATCGTCTATGTCGACGACCGCTCGCGCGACGGCACCCTGGCCGCGCTGGAAGCGCTCAAGGCCGGCGTGCCCGAGCTGCGCGTGCTGCAGCACGTGACCCAGAGCGGGCAGAGCACCGCGGTACGCAACGGGGTCAAGGCCGCGCGCGGCGCCTGGATCGCCACCCTCGACGGCGACGGCCAGAACGACCCGGCCGACATCCCCAAGCTGCTGGCCAAGCGCGCCGAATCGGCGGCCGAGTTCAAGCTGTTCGCCGGCTGGCGGGTCAACCGCCAGGACTCGGGCAGCAAGCGCTGGGCCTCGAAGTGGGCCAACGCGATCCGCAGCCGCATGCTGCGCGACGACACCCCCGACACCGGCTGCGGCATCAAGCTGTTCGAACGCGCCGCGTTCCTGGAACTGCCGTACTTCGACCACATGCACCGCTACCTGCCGGCGCTGATGCAGCGCGCCGGCTACAAGACGGTGAGCGTGCCGGTGAACCACCGTCCGCGCGGCACCGGCGTGTCGAAGTACAACAACCTCAACCGCGCCCTGGTCGGCATCAGCGACCTGCGCGGCGTCGCCTGGCTGATCCGCCGCGGCAAGCTGACCCAGATCGTCGAACGCTGAAGGACCGCGCTGCATGGACTTCATGAATTCCCCGATCGAATGGCTGACCTGGACCGGCCTGCACATGTCGCCGTGGAAGCTGATCGGCCTGATCGGCGCGCTGATGTTCGGCGGCCGCTGGCTGGTCCAGTTCGTCGCCAGCAAGCGCATGGGCAAGCCGGTGATCCCGCGGCTGTTCTGGTACATGAGCCTGGTCGGCAGCGCGATGACCCTGAGCTATTTCGTGTTCTCGCAGAAGCAGGACTCGGTGGGGGTGATCCAGAACCTGTTCCCGGCGTTCACCGCGGCCTACAGCCTGTATCTGGACATCAAGCACCGCGGCTGGCATCGGGACAAGGCCAGCCACTGAGCCGCCGCCCGCACTATTCCAGTTCCTCGCACCCGGCCGGCACCGCGACCCAGGCGTGCCGGCGATCGCCGTAGACCGAGACCTGCGGCGGCGGCGGAAACTCCGGATCGGCGAACGCGCCGGCCGCGACCAGGACGATCCCGGGCAGCGCGTCGGGCCGCCAGAACACGGTCGAGCCGCACTGCGGGCAGAAGCCGAAACGGGCCACGTTGCCGCTGTCGCCGGCCTTGGCGAAATCGCTGTGGCGGCCGCGGACCGTCACCGCGGCCTCGGGGTAGCGCACCTGGTAGCTGAACGCGCTGCCGGTCCGCCGCTTGCAGGCCAGGCAGTGGCAGATCGAGACCCGCAAGGGCTCGCCCTCGCAGCTCAGGCTCAGTTGGCCGCAGGCGCAGGCGGCTGTGCGACGGGTCATGGCGGGGTTCCTTTCGGGGCCGGGCCGCCCCCGGCTATGGCCGCATACCCGGGGACGGACGCCAAGTGCTTGTTCCGCCGTGCATTTGCCGGCATAATGCGCGGCTCGCTGTGTCCGGCCCGTTCTCAGGAACGGTCCGGGCGGTCCCGGAAGCGCGATTCCGGCCGCCAAGGTGCGGCGAGGGTATCCACCTGTATCGCGCGGTGCCTCACGGCATCGGGGCCGCCGCCTCCCTGGCCAAGGGAAGCATCCAACCTTTTGAGGTGCGCAATGTCCCGCGTATGCCAAGTAACGGGCAAGCGAACGACGACCGGCAACAACGTCTCGCATGCCATGAACAAGACCCGCCGCCGCTTCCTCCCCAACCTGCACGAGCGCCGCTTCTGGGTCGCCAGTGAGAACCGTTGGGTGAAGCTGCGCGTTTCCGCCCACGCCCTGCGCACCATCGACAAGAACGGTATCGATTCCGTCCTCGCCGAGCTGCGCGCCCGCGGCGAAAAGATCTAAGGAGGATCGACCATGGCTTCCAAGCGCGACAAGATCCGCCTGATCTCGACGGCGAACACCGGTCACTTCTACACGACCGACAAGAACAAGAAGAACACCCCGGGCAAGATGGAGATCAAGAAGTTCGATCCCGTCGTCCGCAAGCACGTGATCTACAAGGAAGGCAAGATCAAGTGACGTTCTGGCCCGTTCGCGCAGCGCGCGAACGGCTTTGCCAGAACGTCATCCCCGCGAAAGCGGGGATCCAAAGCCTTCAGAAGAGAACCCGCCTGCACGGCGGGTTTTCTTTTGCCTGCGGTTCGCGCGAACCGGCCATGCTTCCGGCCGACGCCGCGACCTGCCGCCCCGCGGTCGCGGCTCGCGCCGCTCCTACAGGAAGCACCCGATTTCCGCCCAGCTCCGCCCGCCCCCTGCAGGAGCGGCGCAAGCCGCGACCACGCCACCGCACCCGCGACGCAAGCCGAACCGCGAGAGGAACTCCACCTTCCCGCGAGTCCGCCTGCTACCTGTAGGAGCGGCGCAAGCCGCGACCACGCCACCGCCCCCGCGACGCAAGCCGAACCGCGAGAGGAACTCCACGCCCCGCCGCCGCACCCCCACGGCGCGGCGAGTTGAGCCAAAAGCATCGGGACGCAAGTCCCTCCCACATGGCTCAACCTGCGCTCGCGCGGCTTACGGAATCACCCCGCCGAAGTAGGTCGACACCTGCGGCCAGATCAACGACATCTTCGCGCCCGAATTGAAGCAGCCGCCGAAGTGATGCAGCGCCAGCACCTTGCCACTGGAACGCGCGATCACCGGCGAACCCGAGCTGCCGCCTTCGGTGTCGCAGTAATAACCCACGTCGCTGTTGGCGGCGTTGCCGGTGACGCTGGGCGCGTCGACGCGGCACTTGCCGGTGCTGTTCTGGGTGTCGGCGACGCTGAGCTCCTTCATCCGCCCGCCCGGATGGCCGGCGATGAAGATGCCTTCGTTGGCGGTCGCCGCGCGCGGATCCAGGCCGAGGAAGCCGAAGCTGGAAATGTTGGCGAAGTTCTTCACCGTGAACAGCGTGTAGTCCAGCGTGGCGTCGGTCTTGAGCAACTGGTCGCCGGTCACCTTGGTCACCGTCGCCTGCGCGCCGGTGCAGGTGCTGCGCTGGTAGTTGAACCACAGCTCGGTGCTGGCCACCGCGGCGGCGGTGCTGAAGCAGTGGTTGTTGGTGAACATGCGGTTGCTCGAGCTCACCCGCCACGCGGTGCACAGGCTGCCGCTGCTCATCAGCGCGCGCGCGACCGGCTTGGAGCCGTTGAAGGCCTGGGTGTCGCTGCTGGAATAGCAGGCCGCGGCCTGCTTGTTGTCGGTGCCGCAGATCGACTTGCCGCCGACGTCGGTGCCCAGCAGGCCGGCCTTGCCCAGTTCCGGCAGCATGTCCTCGGGATAGCCTTCGAGATAACGCGAGACCTTGACGCCGTGATCCTTGCGCCACGGCTCGCGCGCCTGGCCGACCAGGCGCAGCACCGCGACCGGCCCGGAGATCGACATCGCCGAGAAGCGGCTCTTGCCGTCTTCGCCGAGGTCGGCGGCGACGGTGAAGCCGTCGCGATGCTCGGCGCTGTAGCGATAGACCTCGCGGCCGTCGGCGCTGGCGACTTCCAGGGTCACGCCGGCCGGCAGCGAGAAGTGTTCGAAGTGGACCTTGATGAAGGACGCGTCCGGCGTGCGGATTTCCACCGCCTTGGCGCCGGCGTCGACGCCGGCGCGGCCGACGCGGCCGGGCTGCGCGCCCAGTTGCAGATCGGCGGCGCGCACGTCGGCGACCTTGATCGGCGCCGGCGCGCCGGGCGCGGTTTGCGCGGCGGCGGGCAGCGACAGGCACAGCGCGCTGGCGAGCAGCGCGGGCACGAGCAGTTTCGGCATTGCGTGGTTCATACGCTGGTCCCTCCTGGGATAAAGCGGCGCGAACGCGACACGAAGCGATGCGGCGCACAGGCGCGCGCCGACGCGCCGCGCGAGCGGCGGACGGGCGTGGCGAGTGCTGCGCCGGAGACGGTTGAGGTGGCGCACGGCGAGGCTCGGCCGTGCGCGGGCGACCTTGGCAAATGCCATCGGGGCAAACCGTGATCGCGGTGGAGTCCGCGGCGCACGCGCAGCGGTGCGTGGCGGAACCTTGATAGGCCGCTCAGCGCGACTGTGGCGCGGGTGGAGCGCGTTCAGGGCGTTGCGGGTGAAGGGGTGCGCGTTGCGGCAGGACAGCAATGCGCGGGGCGGTGGCGTTGGGGTTTGGGATTCGCGTGCGACGTGTGCAGGGTCATCGACAACGGTCAGGCAGCCACCGCGCCCGCTCTGTGCCGTCATCCCCGCGAAAGCGGGGATCCAGGGCTTCACCGAGGCAGGGCTCTGAAGTCTCTGGATCCCCGCCTTCGCGGGGATGACGTCCTGGCAAGAACGGCGGCTCCTGTGGGAGGGTCTTCAGGCCCGACGCTTTTCGCTCGGCCGCCGAAATTCCACCTCATACCCGTAGCCACCCCGATCGTCGCGTCCCGGCGCACCGCAGCTGAGCACCCCGCCCAAAGTCGCACCCCACCCGCAACCCGCCCCCGCCGCCGACCCCGTACACTCGACCGACCCCAACCACCCCGCACCCGCGCCCTTGATCCCCGGCTGGATCCTGCTGCTGGTCTCGGCCGGCTACGTCGGCCTGCTGTTCGCGGTCGCCTACTACGGCGACCAGCGCGAGCGCTCGCCGCGCGCGCGCTGGCTGCGCACCGCCGTGTATTCGCTGGCGCTGGCGGTGTACTGCTCGTCGTGGACCTTCTACGGCGCGGTCGGCACCGCCGCGCGCACCGGCCTGGGCTTCCTGCCGATCTACCTCGGCCCGCTGCTGATGCTGGCGTTCGGCTGGCGCATCCTCGAACGCCTGGTGCTGATCTCCGGCGAGCACCGCATCGTCTCCATCGCCGACTTCCTGTCCTCGCGCTACGGCCGCGCGCCGGGGCTGGCCGCGCTGGTCGCCGCGGTCGCGCTGACCGCCGCGGTGCCCTACGTCGCGCTGCAGTTCAAGGCGGTGGCGATGAGCGTGCAAGTGCTGGCCGGCGTGCCCGCCGACGCCGGCCTGCTCGCCGACCCGGCGTTCTACGTGGCGATGATGCTGGCGGTGTTCGCGATCCTGTTCGGCACCCGCCGCGTCGACGCCACCGAGCACCACCACGGCATGGTCCTGGCGGTGGCGCTGGAATCGCTGGTCAAGCTGATCGCCTTCGTCGCCATCGGCGTGTTCGCGCTGATCCACCTGCCGGGCCTGGGCCATTACGGCGAGCGCATGGAACAGGCCGCGCGCGTGGTGCTGCGGCCCGGCCTGCCCGACGGCTTCGTCACCCAGACCCTGCTGGCGTTCACCGCCATCGTCTGCCTGCCGCGCCAGTTCCACGTCGCCGTGGTCGAATGCCAGGACCCCAACGACCTGCGTTCCGCGCGCTGGCTGTTCGGCGGCTATCTGGCGCTGATCAGCCTGCTGGTGGTGCCGATCACCCTCACCGGCCAGGCCGTGCTCGGCGGCACCGGCGTGTCGCCGGACACCTACGTGCTGGCGCTGCCGCTGCAGCTGGACCGACAGGCGCTGGCGCTGATGGTCTACATCGGCGGGTTCTCCGCCGCCACCGGCATGGTCATCGTGTCGTCGGTGGCGCTGTCGACCATGGTCAGCAACGACCTGGTGATGCCGCTGTTGCTGCGCAGCGGCGTGCTGCACGAAGGCGCGCCGCACCAGAGCCCCGGCATCGACCGCCAGGTGCTGTGGGTGCGCCGGGTCACCATCGTGCTGCTGGCGCTGATGGCCTACGGTTACCACCGCGCCTCGCTCGGCGCCAACGGACTGGCCCAGCATGGCCTGCTCGCCTTCGCCGCGGTCGCGCAGTTCGCGCCGGCGCTGATCGGCGGCCTGTACTGGCGCGGCGCCAGCCGCGCCGGCGCGCTGGCCGGCCTGTTCGCCGGCACCGTGGTGTGGAGCTACACCCTGCTGCTGCCGGCGCTGAGCCGGATCGGCTGGATCGACCAGCACTGGCTCGCCAGCGGCCCGCTCGACATCGCCTGGCTGCGCCCGGAGCAATTGTTCGGCCTGGTCGGCTGGGAGCCGCTGACCCACGGCACGTTCTGGTCGCTGCTGTTCAACGTCGGCGCGTTCCTGTTCGTGTCCGCGCGCCAGCGCCCGCGCCTGCAGGAGCAGTTGCTGGCCGCGCCGTTCCTCGACCCCTACGTGCGCCGCCCGGCGCTGGGCCCGGGCGGCTGGGCCGGCAGCGTGCGCGGCGGCGAACTGCTGGCGCTGGCCGAGCGCATCGTCGGCGAACGCCACGCGCGCCGCGCGTTCGAGGAGTACGCGCGCCAGCAAGGCCGCGAATGGCAACCCGAATTGCCCGCCGACCGCGCCCTGGCGCAATTCACCGAACGCTTGCTCGCCGCGGCCATCGGCGCGGCCTCGGCGCGTTTGACCCTGACCAGCGCGCTGCGCGGCTCGGGCATGGAACTGGGCGAGGTGGTCGCGCTGCTCGACGAAGCCAACCAGGAGCTGCGCTTCAACCGGCAGGTGCTGTCGACCACGATGGAGAACATCAGCCAGGGCGTCAGCGTGGTCGATCCGCAGATGCGGCTGGTGGCGTGGAACCGGCGCTATCAGGAACTGTTCGATTACCCCGACGGCATGCTCTACGTCGGCCGCCCGGTCGCCGACCTGCTGCGCTGGAACGCCGAGCGCGGCGAGATGGGCCCGGGCCGGCTCGACGAGGCCAGCATCGACGAGCTGGTGCGCCGGCGCCTGGCGCATCTGCGCGCCGGCGCGCCGCACGTGTTCGAACGCGTGCGCCCGAACGGGCAGGTGATCGAAATGGTCGGCCGGCCGCTGATCGGCGGTGGCTACGTCACCAGCTACAGCGACGTCACCGACTACAAGCGGGTCGAACAGGCGCTGCGCGAGGCCAACGAGAACCTCGAACAGCGGGTCGAGCAGCGCACCCAGGAAGCCGAATCGGCGCAGCAATCCAAGACCCGCTTCCTCGCCGCGGTGAGCCACGACGTGCTGCAGCCGCTCAACGCCGCGCGCCTGTTCACCGCGGCCCTGCGCGAGAGCGACAGCCCCGACGAACAGCGGCGCCTGGCCGAGCGCGTCGACGCCTCGCTGCGCGCGGCCGAAGACCTGCTCGACGGCCTGCTCGACATCTCGCGCCTGGACGCCGGCGCGCTGCGCCCGGAGCCCAGCGATTTCGACGCCGGCGAACTGCTGCGCGAACTGGCCGCGCAGTACGCGCCCAGCGCCGCCGGCCGCGGCCTGTCGCTGCGCGTGCGCGCGCCGCTGGGCGCGATGCCGGTGCGCAGCGACCGCCGCCTGCTGCGCCGCGCGCTGCAGAACTTCCTCGCCAACGCGCTGCGCTACACCCGCGAGGGCGGCGTGCTGATGGCCGCGCGCCTGCGCCCCGGGCGCGGCCCGGCGCAGACGGGCCGGGTCGAACTGCAGGTGTGGGACACCGGCCCCGGCATTCCCGAGCATCACCTGGAACAGATCTTCGACGAGTTCCGCCGCTTCGACCAACCCGGCAGCGGCGGCGAGCGCGGCCTCGGCCTGGGCCTGTCGATCTGCCAGCGCATCGCCCGCACCCTCGACCACCCGCTGCGGGTGCGCTCGCACATCGGCCGCGGCAGCGTGTTCTCGATCAGCGTGCCGTGCGGGCGGGTGCCGCGCGAAGCGGCGGCGGCCGAGACCGCGCAGCCGGGCCTGGCCGATTCGCTCGCCGGCCTGCGCGTGCTGTGCATCGACAACGACCGCGAAATCCTCGACGGCATGCGCGCCCTGCTCGACCGCTGGGGCGCCAGCGCGCTGCTCGCGGCCACCGTCGACGACGCGCTGGCGCTGCTCGGCGAAGCGCCCGACGTGGCCCTGGTCGACTACCACCTGCACGACCGCCTCGACGGCCTGGCCACCATCGACGCGGTGCGCGAACGCCTCGGCCGCGAACTGCCGGCGGCGCTGCTGACCGGCGACGGCAGCGACGCGCTCAAGCACGCCGCGCGCGACCGCGGCTGCCGGGTGCTGACCAAGCCGATCAAGCCGGCGTCGCTGCGCGCGTTCCTGGCGGCGCAGCGGCCGGCGGCGTGAGACGACGGCGGCGCTTGCGCGCAGGCGATCGCGAGCGCGACGCGGGCCATGCGCAGCGCGCGCAAACGGCCGCGCATCGGCGTGTCGCTGCGTGCGAAAGGATGAACGAGACCGGGGCCCGCGCGGACACGCCGCGCAGCGCGCGCCGCTCCAGCGCGGCTTCCCGCGCGCGAGCCTGAATCGTTAATTTTTTCCGCTGAACCAAGCGCGATGCGGTGCGCTTTTCGGCTTGAGATCGGCCGCCATCGCCGACACCATAACGCCCGGATGCCTGGCCACTTCGCGTTGCGACGGATCGCGACGAATCGACCGCAGGGACCTCAAGCGCCGGCGTCCACTCACCCCGCTGCGATCGTCGCGCAGCCCAACGCACGGCCGGCGCTCGCCGGCGCGATCTACGCCGCTTGGGTGTGGATCGGCCGGCGGCCTGGCAGCGTGTTCCGATCGATTGCCGCCGCCGCGCTCAGTCGGCCTCTTCCGGCGGCGGCACGATCGCCCCCGGATCCAGCGCCAGCCGCCCGGCGATCAGCACCGCCTGGGTGCGGTTGTTGGCGCCGAGCTTGCGCAGGATCGCGGTCACGTGCGCCTTGACCGTGGCTTCCGACACGCCCAACTCATAACCGATCTGCTTGTTGAGCAGGCCCGCGCCGAGCATCTGCAACACCCGGAACTGCTGCGGGGTCAGATCGCGCAGGCGCTGCGCGGCCTCGTGTTCGTCGGCATTCGCCGCCGGCGCGGCGATCGCGGCCGGCGGCGCCCAGCGGTCGCCGTCGAGCACGCTGGTGATGGCCTCGCCCAGGGTCGCGGCGTCGGCGGATTTGGGAATGAAGCCGACCGCGCCGTGATCGAGCGCGCGGCGCATGGTCGACGGCTCCTCGCGCGCGGACACCACCACGATCGGCAGCTGCGGATGCAGCGCGCGCAGGTGCACCAGCGCGCTGAAACCCTGCGCGCCGGGCATGTTGAGATCCAGCAGCAGCAGGTCGGCGTCGGATTCGGCCTCGACCAGGGCGTACAGCGCATCGACGCTGTCGGCCTCGCGCAGGGCCGCCTCGGGCAGCACCCGCGCGACCGCGCCGCGCAGGGCTTCCCGGAACAGCGGATGGTCGTCGGCGATCAGCAAGGTGGGCATGGGGGCGGCCTGTAGGCAGTGCAGAGCGGGGCGCCGCGGACGACGGGACGAGGACGATTCGGGAACGATGGACGCACTCGGAACGATCTTACGTCCGCACCCCGCATCGCCGGCTATTGGACGATGGGTGAAGGCGGGTGAAGCGCGGGTGGGCGGCCGTATGAACCGCGTCGCAGAAACCGCCGCCGCGGACAAGAAAAGGCCCGTCCCGCGGGGCGGGACGGGCCGGAAACAGCCCTGAGGCTGGAGAGCGGCTTACTGGAGGGTGGGCCGGATGGGGAGGGCGCCGCGGTCCCGGCCGGGCCGGGGCCGCGCAGCGCAGATCGCCTTACTGGAAGTCGTACTTGACCCCCACGGTGAAGTAGCGGCCGATCGCGCCGCTGGAATGCATCGGGTTGTAGTTGATCGCGCCATAGGTCAGCGGATCGAGCGGCGCGATCTTGTCGGTGAGGTTCTGGATCGAGCCGAACACCTCGATGCCGTCGACCGCGCGCCAGCGACCGGACAGGTCGAAGGTGGTGAACGACGGGATCCGGCAGCCGCCGCCCGGCGCCGGCGAACCGTCGGCGTAGCGGCTGGCGCAGGGATTGCCTTGCGCGGTGATGTTCTTGAAGCGCGAGATGTAGTTCACCACGCCGCTGAGCGAGAGGTTGCCGTATTCCCAGGTCGCGCCGAGGTTGATCTTGTCCTTGGGCGTGCCGATGCAGTTGGTGACGTCGCAGTTGCCGTGGGTGCCGGCGTATTCGAACACGGTGCCGTCCTCTTCCTCGCGCTCGAACTTGCTGATGTGGCTCCACTGCAGGTCGAGGTTGAGCCTGCCGGCGCTGCCCAGGTCGAAGCGCTGGCGCGCGTCCAGGTCGACGCCGCGCACCGTGGTCGAGGCCGAGTTGACGTAGGCGGCCTGCGCGGCCAGCAAGGTGCCGGAGTTGGGCACGCCCGGCAGGTTGTTGTCGCTGCGCACGGTGCGCCCGGCGGCGACCGCGGCGGAGGTGGACTCGACGTTGATCTCGTTGGTGCGCTTGATCTCCCAGCCGTCGAGGGTGACCGTGGTGTTGGCGGTCGGCTCGAACACCAGGCCCAGGGTGTAGCTCTTGGATTCCTCGGGCTTGAGGTCGGGATTCGGGCTGGTGATCACCGCGATCTGGATGTCGCAGTCGCGCACGCTCGCGCCCGGCGCCGGATTGCCGCCGGGGCAGCGCACCGGATCGGCGGCGGCGGTGAACGCGGCCAGGCCGCCCTTGCCCGATTCGGCCGGGTTCGGCGCGCGGAAGCCTTCGGCGTAGGTCGCGCGCAACGCCAGCTGCTCGATCGGCTTCCACTTGATGCCGACCTTCGGCGTGGTCGCGTCGTCGCCGCCCTTGTACTTGTCGTAACGCACCGCGCCGGACAGCTCCAGGCTCTCCAGCACCGGCGCCACCAGTTCGGCGTAGGCCGCGGCCACTTCCTGGGTGCCGCGGTAGGCCGAGTAGCCCAGGCCGATGATGTCGCCGACGTCGGTGTAAGTCTGCGGATCGAGTTCGGCCTTCTGCCGGCGCCACTCCGCGCCGAAGGCCAGGCCGAGCGAGCCGCCCTTGAGGTCGGCCAGCGAGCGCGAGGCCTTGGCGTCGAACAGATCCAGCGTGGTCTTGCCGTCGGCGTGGATGGTCGGCGAGATGTAGTCGTACAGCGCCTTGGTGTTGAGGTTGGCGTTCTGGCCGATGCGCCACCAGCCGCCGGGGCCGGTGCCGTTGGTGAGCGCGTCGCGCACCGCGCTGTAGCGCAGGAAGTTGTCGCGGGTGTTGGTCAGGTCGTTCTGCGAATGCAGATAGGCCGCGTCCACGTCCCAGCCGCCGAGCGTGCCCTTGACCCCGGCGAGGATGCGGCTGAATTCGCTGTCGGTGCGGATGGTGCGCGGGCCGACGTCGAACGCGGCGTAGCGCAGGTTCACCGACTGGCCCGGGAACGGGTTGTCGGGATGGTTCGGGCCCAGCACCACGGCGCTGTCGCCGGAGTCGCCGTTGACCGGGCCGCCGGGATAGCCCCAGGCGCCGGACACGAACGACGGCGTGTTGTGGAAGGTGCTCTTCTTGCGCGAGTAGCCGGCTTCGACATAAGCCTCGAAATTGTCCGACAGCGCGAAGGTGCCGCGGCCGAACAGGTTCACGTACTTCTCTTCCGGCGCCAGGCTGTTGAACTGGCCCGATTGCCACAGGCAACCGCCGCCGGGATCCTGCGGCGTCACCGCCGACAGCTGCGCGCAGCCCGGCAGCGAAACGTACTGGCCGGTGGTCGGGTTCTTGACGTTGCCGACCGGCGAGCCGGTGGCGTCGGCGCCGAGGATGTAGCCGCCCATGAAGCGCTTGGTCTGGCTGTAGCCCCAGCGGCGCGCGTCGCCGGTGCCGATCCACTTGCGGTCGCGGCGGTCGGCGACGCGGATCTCGTCGGTCTGTCCGCCTTCGATGTTGAAGTAGACGTTGTAGCGATCCTGCTGGATATCGCCGAAGCCGAAGGTCGCCGAGGCCTTGGCCTGCTGGCCGTCGCCGTAGCCGGACACGCCGTAGCTGCTGCGCACCGACACGCCCTTGAATTCCTTGCGCAGGATGATGTTGACCACGCCGGCGATGGCGTCGGAGCCATAGATCGCCGAGGCGCCGTCCTTGAGCACTTCGACCCGCTCGACCGCGTCCATCGGGATGACGCTGAGGTCGGCGAAGACTTTCTGGCCGTCGTCGGCCAGGCCGTACGGCGCCATGCGCCGGCCGTTGAGCAGCACCAACGTGGAGCCCGCGCCGAGGCCGCGCAGCGACACGCCGGTGCCGCCGGAGGCGAAGCCGGTGCCGTAGGTGCGCGGTACCGAGCCGGCGCCGTCCACGGTCAGGGTCTGCAGGTATTCGGCCAGCGTGGCCTTGCCGCTGCGGTCGATCTCCTGGCGCGTGACCACCTGCACCGGCGACGCGGTTTCCATGTCGCCGCGGCTGATGTTGGAGCCGGTGACTTCGATCCGGTCGAGCGTGGTCGTCGGCGCGGCGGCGCTGTCCTGCGCTTGCGCCTGTGCGGCGACCGGCGCGAGGCCGACGACGGCGGCGGCGAGCAGCGCGCGGCGGATCGCATGGCTGAGAGGGGCGTGCGGCATGATCGGCTGGCTCCTGATGACGGTGGATTCCCTGGAATCGCGGCGGGGCGACGGCAGTGTCGGCAACCTCAGCGTTCGCGGTTGTGCGCATCGCGCGCGCACGCTGCGCGCGGACATCGCGATCGATGTCCGGCGCTTGCGCGATCGAGCGATCGCGCAGCGTGGCGCAGCGCGGCGGCGCTGACTGCGGCGGTGAGCCCCCTGAGCTTGGCTGCATCGCCGTCGTCGCGTTATGCGGCGGCGGCGGCGCGCGTTCGCGATACGGCGAACGCGCATGAACCGACGTTAGCGCGGCGTGTGCGCGCGGTACTTCGACGCAGTGCCGTTTAACGCGCGCGCAACTTTGCGGAGTGTGTCGAGTGCGTTGAACCTTCGCGCGCGCGGCGGTGCGCGGTGGCGACGGTCGCAAACAACGGTCGTTGCCTGGCGTGGCGTTGCTGGCCGCGTGTGCGCGCGTTGCGATTGTGCGGGTGCATCATCGGGCGTTACCGAATCGGCAAAGCGGTCGGGTGCGCTGGTGCGTGAGCCGTTCGTGCGGACGCGCAGTTCGTGCAGGCAGGCGATGCGTCGCGCTGAAGTCTCTGGATCTCCGCCTTCGCGGGGATGACGGTGGGGGAGGCGCGGCGAAAACCCTCGATCCGTCGTTCCCGCCGGCGCGGCGAAATCTTCGATCCGTCGTTCCCGCGAAGGCGGGAACCCAGGGCTTCACCAAGGTGCGGCTGCGAAGTCTGTG
>NZ_LXSD01000414.1:33254-33789 GCF_017168095.1 Lysobacter enzymogenes
CCGCGAAGGCGGGAACCCAGGGCTTCACCAAGGTGCGGCTGCGAAGTCTGTGCATCGCTCTTCATCGATCACGAATCAGACACGACATCACAGCGACGCGATGGCCGCTCTATTCGCTATCCATGCGTTCCCACACACGACGCTGAAGTCTCTGGATCCCCGCTTTCGCGGGGATGACGGTCTGAGGGGAGGCGCGGCGAACCTTCGATCCATCGCCCTCGCAGGCGCGGCGAAACCCTCAATCCGTCGTTCCCGCGAAGGCGGGAACCCAGGGCTTCACCAAGGTGCGGCTGCGAAGTCTGTGCATCGCTCTTCCGCGATGCGGCAGCGAAGTCTGCGCGTCGCTGTTTATCGGCATGCACCGAATGCGCGGCCAAGGCGACCCGTGCGGCTAAACCACGACGCCCTCGTCCTCGCCGCGCAGCGGCCGCGGCAGCGGCGGCGCGGCCGACTCGCCAGCGCGCACCGGCGGCGACAAGGCGACGGTGGTGCGGATCGCGCCGGCCAGCGGGCTGGGCAGGCAACAGCACGGCGG
>NZ_LXSD01000415.1:0-30964 GCF_017168095.1 Lysobacter enzymogenes
GACCGGAACCGGGCAGCCGTCCGGACCGATGGTCTGGCCAGCCTGCGAGTTCGGGCACTTGTCGTCGCAGTTGTTCACGCCGTCGCCGTCGTCGTCCTTGTCGGCGCAGCCCTGCTCCACGACCGGAGCCGGAGCGACCGCAGCGACGGGTTCCGGACCCAGCGGCACCACGATGCCGACCGAGGCCAGCACGTCGCCGAACCAGTCTTCCTTCGGCGCGTTGACGCTCTGGTCGTCGAAGTCGGCGCGGTAAGCCAGTTCGGTGCGGATGCCGACGCGGCCCAGGTCGCCCTGGATACCGACGCCGACCTTGGCGGCGAAGTTGCCGTCCTTGCGGTTGCCCGGCGACAGCGGCGACGGAATGAAGTACTCCTCTTCCGAACGCTGGTAGCCGATGCCCGCCAGGATGTACGGGTTCCAGTTGCGGCCGTCGGTCACGAAGTGGCGGCGCAGGTCCAGCGAGATGCCGTACTGGCTCCAGTTAGCGTCCTGGTTGGCGTCGAACTTCGGGTTCTGGTAGTTCAGTTCGCCGTCGAGCGACCAGTTCTTGTTCAGGAACTTGCCCAGGCCGATCGCACCGAACGGAGCGTTGCGGGTGCCGCGGTCGTTGTCCTGGATGTTCATGCCGGCGGCGCCGGTGAGGTACCAGCGGTCATCGAAATCCTGGGCGCTGGCCACCTGCGAGAAAGCCAAGCCCGCCAGCAAAGCGGTGCTCAACATACGGATCTTCATTTGTAACTCCTTCAGATCGATCGGAACGGGGGGTAGATCGGGACTGTGTGATCGGGACAGTCTTCTGCGGCGCTGACTCTACGGCAGAGACACTTTCAGCACTGGCACGAGCCGAGCGCCGCGGTCACTGGCGGGGGGATCATACACTGTCAAGAAGTTTGTTAATACCACTTAACGTAGTTCAGGCGGCCAAGAACCGATTCGTGTGTAACGCTTCCGTAGCTTTTACGCACACATCGGAATGGCTGCGCCGACGAACGGTCGGATACTGCGCGAAAAACTGCGGCGCAGTTCCATATTCGCGCCGCTCGTCGGCAAAAACCGGCCTTACAAAATCCAGTCCCTGCATAAACAAGGAAGCCCGGCGCGGGGCCGGGCTCCCGGGTATCGCATGCCGCGGACCCGAAGGCCCGCGGCGGTCGCTGCGTCCGAATCAGTTCTGGACGTTGAGCTCGGTGCGGCGGTTCTTCTCGCTCTTGCAGCCCGGCAGCGTCTGCGGGGTCTGCTCCAGCGGACGGCTCTCGCCGTAGCCGATCGGACCGACCAGGCGGCCGGCGTCGACGCCGTTGCTGGTCAGGTAGTCGTAGGCGGCCTTGGCGCGGCGCTCGGACAGCTTCTGGTTGTACGCGTCCTTGCCGCACAGGTCGGTGTGGCCGGCGACTTCGACCTTCAGCTCGGGGTAGCGCTTCAGGATTTCGGTGGCCTCGTTGAGGATGGCGATCGCATCCGGACGCAGGGTGGCCTTGTCGAAGTCGAAGTTGACGCCCTTCAGGTCGATGGTGACCGGAACCGGGCAGCCGTCCGGACCGATGGTCTGGCCAGCCTGCGAGTTCGGGCACTTGTCGTCGCAGTTGTTCACGCCGTCGCCGTCGTCGTCCTTGTCGGCGCAGCCCTGCTCCACGACCGGAGCCGGAGCGACCGCAGCGACGGGTTCCGGACCCAGCGGCACCACGATGCCGACCGAGGCCAGCACGTCGCCGAACCAGTCTTCCTTCGGCGCGTTGACGCTCTGGTCGTCGAAGTCGGCGCGGTAAGCCAGTTCGGTGCGGATGCCGACGCGGCCCAGGTCGCCCTGGATACCGACGCCGACCTTGGCGGCGAAGTTGCCGTCCTTGCGGTTGCCCGGCGACAGCGGCGACGGAATGAAGTACTCCTCTTCCGAACGCTGGTAGCCGATGCCCGCCAGGATGTACGGGTTCCAGTTGCGGCCGTCGGTCACGAAGTGGCGGCGCAGGTCCAGCGAGATGCCGTACTGGCTCCAGTTGGCGTCCTGGTTGGCGTCGAACTTCGGGTTCTGATAGTTCAGTTCGCCGTCGAGCGACCAATTCTTGTTGAGGAACTTGCCCAGGCCGATCGCGCCGAACGGCGCGTTGCGGGTGCCGCGATCGTTGTCCTGGATGTTCATGCCGGCGGCGCCGGTGAGGTACCAACGGTCGTCGAAATCCTGGGCGCTGGCGACCTGCGCGAGGCTCAGGCCACCCAGCAGGGCGGCGCAGAGGAGTTTCTTATTCATCTTCTAGCTCCTGTTTCTTATTGAAGGAAACCGCGTCTGCGAGGTTTCTACCGTTCGCGGCGGCCGCCTGGACCGACGCCGACCCGCGCAGGTTAGGTTTGCCAACGTGAAAGCGGTGTTAACAACCGTCTAACATTCGAGCCGGTTCCATGAATATCGGGACCCGGTCGCAATTCGTTCAGTTTAGAACGTGCAGCTCCGTTCAGCTGGAACTGCACTTCTGAAGTGCGAATGGAGTGCGAACCCGCACGCGCGGGTTCGCACCGGACGCATCACTGGCGCACGAACAGGCTCATGAACTCGGTCACCGGCAGGGCTTCGAGCGCGGCCGGGTCGTTGGCCAGGGCCAGCAGGCGCTCGGCCTGGGCGGCCGGCAGCTTGGCGCGGATGGCGGCTTCGAACTTCGCCATCAGCACCGGGATGCCTTCGGCGCGGCGCTTGCGGTGGCCGATCGGGAAGTCGATGGAGACCTTGTCGGTGGAGGTGCCGTCCTTGAAGAACACCTGCACCGAGTTGCCGATGTAGCGCTTGTCCGGGTCGAAGTAGTCCTTGGTGAACTGCTCGTTCTCCTTGACCGTCATCTTGTCGCGCAGCGCGTCGATGCGCGGATCGGCGGCGACGGCGTCGACGTAGTCGTCGGCGGTCAGGCGGCCGAAGATCAGCGGCACGGCGACCATGTACTGCAGGCAGTGGTCGCGGTCGGCGTAGTTGGCCAGCGGGCCGGTCTTGTCGATGATGCGCACGCCGGCTTCCTGGGTCTCCAGCTCGACGCGCTCGATCTGGTCGAGCTTGTCGCGGACCTGATCGTGCAGCTTCATCGCGCACTCGACCGCGGTCTGGGCGTGGAACTCGGCCGGGAACGAGATCTTGAACAGCACGTTCTCCATCACGTAGCTGCCGAACGGACGCTCGAACTCGAACTGCTTGCCCTTGAAGGCGATGTCGTAGAAGCCCCAGGTCTTGACCGACAGCGCGCTCGGGTAGCCGACCACGCCCTTGTTGGCGTTGAGCGCGTGGGTGACGGCGCGGCGGCAGGCATCGCCGGCGGCCCAGCTCTTGCGCGGGCCGGTGTTGGGCGCGTGGCGGTAGGTGCGCAGCACGCCGTTGTCGATCCACGAATGCGAGACCGCGGTGATGATCTCTTCCTTGCCGCCGCCGAACATCTGGGTGGCGACCGCGGTCGAGGCCAGGCGGACCAGGATCACGTGGTCGAGGCCGACCCGGTTGAACGAATTCTTGAGCGCGTAGCCGCCCTGGATTTCGTGGGCCTTGATCGCGTGGCCGAGCACGTCGCGCACGGTCATGGCCTTGCCGCCTTCGGCCTCGGCCTTGCGGCCCAGGTAGTCGGCGACGCCGAGGATGGCGCCGAGGTTGTCGGACGGGTGGCCCCATTCGGCCGCGAGCCAGGTGTCGTTGAAGTCGAGCCAGCGGATCTGCACGCCGATGTTGTAGGCGGCCTGGACCGGGTCGAGCTCGTAGGAGGTGAACGGCACGCGCGCGCCGCCCTTCATCTCGCCGCCGGGCACCAGCGGGCCGAGGTGCTTGAGGCATTCCTTGTGGTCCATCGCCAGCGCCGCGCAGGCCAGCGAATCCAGCAGCATGTAGCGCGCGGTGTCGAAGGCCTCCTTCGAGTCGATCTTGTAATCGGCGACGTAGTCGGCGATGTCGGCCATCGGCTTGTCGGGATCGGGGCGGACGGTCGAACGGATGTCGAAGTGGCTCATGGGCGAAAGGCCTGCGGTGAGAGAGCCCGCTATTTTGCCAGACCGCGACGGCGCGGCGGACCGCACCGGTATGGAGACGGCGGAAGCCGGCGCCCGCCCGGCCTTCAACAATCGGGCGCCGCGGGCCCGATTGCCGACAGTCGCGGAACGATCAGGCGCGGACGCGCGGCTTTCAAATCGCCGGGGCGAGGATCACCCTTGCCGCATGGACATCCCTACCCGCCTGCCGACCCTGTTCCTTTCGCACGGCTCGCCGATGCTGGCGCTGGAGGATTCGCCCGCCGGGCGCTTCCTCGACGCGCTCGGCCAGCAACTGCCGTGGCCGCGCGCGATCGTGATCGCCTCGGCCCACTTCATGACCGACCGGCCGATGCTCGGCGGCCACGCGCAGCCGCACACCGTGCACGACTTCGGCGGTTTCCCGCAGCCGCTGTACCAGATCCAGTACCCCGCGCCGGGCCAGCCGCGGCTGGCCGAGCAGGTGCTCGCGCGCCTGGCCGATGCCGGTTTGAACCCCAAGCTGCGCGACAACCACGGCCTCGACCACGGCGTGTGGGTGCCGCTGCGGCGCATGTACCCGCAGGCCGACATTCCGGTGGTGCCGTTGTCGGTGCAGCCTTACGGCAGCGCGGCCCAGCACTACGCGGTCGGCCAGGCGCTGGCGGCGCTGCGCGACGAAGGAGTGCTGGTGATCGGTTCGGGCGGTTTCGTGCACAACCTCGGCGATCTGGACTGGGGCCGGCGCGAGGCGCCGATGCCCGACTGGGCGGCGGAGTTCGCCGCCTGGATGCATGCGGCGCTGGCCGCGGGCGATCGCGAGGCCTTGCTCGACTGGGAAGCGCGGGCGCCGCATGCGCGGCGGGCGCATCCCACCGTCGAGCACCTGATGCCGCTATTCGTGGCGCTGGGCGCGGCGGGCGACGAGCCGACGGCGCGGACGATCCATCGTTCGCACGAGATGGGGTCGTTGGCGTTGGATGCGTTTGCGTTCGATTGAGGTGGTGGGGTGCTCGGTGGCTCGGGCGCGAAATACGTTGGGGTTCGTCGCGGTCGAAAGTTCGCGGTCGCGGCTTGCGCCGCTCCTACAAGGTCTCCGGCCAGTTTCGTATCCGCCTGTAGGAGCGACGCAAGTCGCGACCGCGAATTCACAACCACGACGCACGTCGCCTAAGCCCGTTGGTTGCGCCTGACGACACGCGAAAATCAAAGGCTTCCGTCCGCAAGCGACCGGGTCACTTTCTTTGTCCAAAACTACAAAGAAAGGGCTTTTTCCTGTCTTCGAATCAAAAGCCCCTATCGCTCGGAGCTTGCGCGGCGATGCGCCTTTCAGCCACCGCGCTCCCACGGCGGCACCTCGCCGAAGGATTCGGCGACGAAGTCGATGAAGGCGCGCACCCGCAACGGCACGTAGCGCCGCTGCGGCATCACCGCGTGGATCGCGGTTTCGGGCAGGCGGTGTTCGGGCAGTACCTGCACCAGTCGGCCGCTGCGCAGGTCTTCGTGCACGTGCCAGACCGAGAAGTGGGCGATGCCCAGGCCGGCCAGCGCGGCGTCGCGCAGGACTTCGCCGAAATTGCTTTCCAGGCGGCCGTTGACCCGCACCACGGTTTCGGCGCCGGCGGCGTCGAGCACGCGCCAGTCTTCCATCCGGCCGTGCGCGCCGACCAGCACCAGGCATTCGTGTTCGGCCAGGTCGTGCGGCATGCGCGGTGCGGTGTGCTGGCGCAGGTAGTCGGGCGAACAGGCCAGCACGCGGCGGTTGTCGGCGAGCTTGCGCGCGACCAGGCTGGAATCGCCGAGCGCGCCGATGCGGATCGCCAGGTCCATGCCGGCGGCGACGAGGTCGAGGTTCTCGTCGCTGAGGTTCACGCTCAGCCGCACCAGCGGATAGCGACGCTGGAATTCGGGCAGCAGCGGCGAGAGGTACATGCGCCCGAACGAGGCCGAGGTGGTCACCCGCACCAGCCCGGCCGGTTCGCTGCCGGCGCGGCGCAGGTCGTCGGTGAGGCCTTCGAGTTCCTCGATCAGGGCGCGGCCGCGCTCGGCCAGGGCCTGGCCTTCGGCGGTGGCGTGCAGTTGCCGCGTGGTCCGGTGCAGCAGGCGCACGCCGAGGTCGCGTTCCAGGCGCTTGAGGCGCTGGCTGGCGACCGCCACCGACAGGTCCAGGCTGCGCGCGGCGGCGCTGATCGAGCCCAGGTCCAGGACCCGCAGGAACAGGTTCAGGTCGGCGATCCGGTCCACGCGATTTTCAATTCTGGGTTGAGAGTGATTCGTCATCCTGCGGGTTTTTCCACAAGATGCAACGGCCCAGACTGCCGCATCCCTCACCTCCCGGATGCGTCCCATGCACGCCCCCTCCTCTTCCGCCGACCGGCCCGCGCCCGCCGCGGGCGGCCGCGCGCGTCTGCCGGTGGCGCTGTATGCGCTGACCGTCGGCGCGTTCGGCATCGGCACCACCGAGTTCGTCATCATGGGCCTGCTGTTGCAGGTCGCCGCCGACTTGCAGGTCGGGCTGGCCGCGGCCGGGCTGCTGATCTCCGGCTATGCGCTGGGCGTGTTCGTCGGCGCGCCGGTGCTGACCATCGCCACCGGGCGCATGCCGCGCAAGGCGGTGCTGGTGGCGCTGATGCTGATCTTCACCCTCGGCAACATCGTCTGCGCGGTCGCGCCGAACTACACGGTGCTGATGATCGCGCGCGTCGTCACCTCGCTAGCCCACGGCACCTTCTTCGGCGTCGGCGCGGTGGTCGCGACCGGGCTGGTGCCGCCGGACCGCAAGGCCTCGGCGATCTCGATCATGTTCACCGGCCTGACCGTGGCCACCCTGCTCGGCGTGCCGGCCGGCGCGTGGCTGGGGCTGCAGTTCGGCTGGCGCTCGACGTTCTGGGCGGTGGCCGCGATCGGCGTGAGCGCTACGGCGGTGATCGCCGCGCTGGTGCCGCGCGACCGCGCCAGGCCCGAGCCGGTGGCGCTGCGCCGCGAAGTGCGCGCGGTGCTGCATCCGCAGGTGCTGCTGGGCCTGGCGATGACGGTGCTGGGTTTCGCCGGCGTGTTCACCGTCTACACCTTCATCCAGCCGATCCTGACCTCGATCAGCGGCTTCGGCGAAGCGGCGGTGTCGCCGATCCTGCTGGTGTTCGGCGGCGGCATGATCCTCGGCAACCTGATCGGCGGCCGCTTCGCCGACCGGCGCCTGGCGCCGGCCTTGATCGGCACGCTGATCGCGCTGGCCGCGGTGCTGGGCGCGATGACTTTCGCGCTGCACGACAAGATCGCCGCGGTCGCCTTCGTCGGCCTGCTCGGCGTGGCCGCGTTCGCGACGGTACCGCCGCTGCAGCTGTGGGTGCTGCAGAAGACCGACCCGGCCGGGCAGAACCTCGCCTCCAGCCTCAACATCGGCGCGTTCAATCTCGGCAATGCGCTGGGCGCGTGGCTCGGCGGCGCGGTGATCGAGCACGGCCCGGGGCTGGGCGCGGTGACCTGGGTCGCGGCCATGGTGACGCTGTCGGGCCTGGTGCTGGCGATGGTGGCGGCGCGGCTGGATGCGCGAGGGCGCGCAGCCATGACGCAGACCGGGCCGCATACCGGCGAGCCCGCAACGGCAGCGGCTTGCCCGGGATGAGCGAAAGCCTCTCCACCGTCATCCCCGCGAACGCGGGGATCCAGGGCTTCACCGCGACATGACTCTGAAGTCTCTGGATGTTCGGCTTCGCCGAAATAGAAGCGGAGCCCGCCTTCGCGGGAATGACGGCGAGAAAACGAAGCGACGAAGACCAACGCAATGTCTCGCACCGAGCGACAGCCTCTCCTCCGTCATCCCCGCGGAGGCGGGGATCCAGGGCCTCACCGCGACATGACTCTGAAGTCTCTGGATGTTCGGCTTCGCCGAAATAGAAGCGAAGCCCGCGTTAGCGGGATTGACGTCAAAAAAGCTGCTTCGCAAAGAACCCCCTATCGTCCCGCGCCGCTCCTGCGGCGCCCCCACGGCCCACTTCCATGAACCCGCTGCGCAAAACCTTCTTCGCCGCCGCACTCGCGCTGTCCCTGCTCGCCCCCGCCCACGCCGGCGACGCGACCCGATGGACCGGTACCTGGATCGCCAGCCCGCAAGCCACCTGGGGCGCCGATTTCGTCCTGCCCAACAACGCGCCCGACCGCGTCCGCGACCAGACGATCCGCCAGGTCGCGCGCCTCAGCGTCGGCGGCGAGCGCGTGCGCATCGCCCTGTCGAACGCCTACGGCCATGAGCCGGTGACCATCGGCGCCGCGCGCATCGCCCGCAGCCTCGGCGGTTCGCGCATCGACGCCGGCAGCGACCGCGCGCTGACCTTCGGCGGCCGCAGCTCGGTAACCTTGCTGCCGGGCGCGCCGGTGCTCAGCGATCCGGTCGACCTGCGCGCGCCGGCGCTGGCCGAAGTCGCCGTCAGCCTGTACCTGCCGCAGGACACCGCGCTGCGCAGCTTCCATTGGGAAGGACTGCGCGACGCCTACCTCGTGCAAGGCGACCGCAGCGCGCAAATCGCGCTCGACGGCGCCGCGACGATTCCCAGCCGCCCTTACCTCAGCGCCATCTACGTCGAATCCGCGCGCCGCGCCCGCAGCGTGGTCGCGTTCGGCGACTCGATCACCGACGGCGCCGCCTCGACCCCGAACCGCAACCGCCGCTGGCCCGACGCGCTGGCCGAACGCCTGGCGCCGCGCGGCATCGCCGTGCTCAACGCCGGCATCTCCGGCGCGCAGGTGCTCAACGACGGCATGGGCGTCAACGCGCTGGCGCGGTTCGAACGCGACGTGCTGGCGCAGCGCCCCGACAGCGTGGTGGTGCTGATGGGCATCAACGACATCGGCTGGCCCGGCAGCACGTTCGAGCCCTCGCGCGAGGCGATGAGCGCGCAGCGCCTGATCGACGGCTACCGCCAGCTGATCGCGCGTTCGCGCCAGGCCGGCGTGCGCATCGTCGGCGCCACCCTCACTCCGTTCGAAGACGCGCTGCCGGACGCGCCGGTCAAGCATTACTTCAACCCGGACAAGGAACGCGTGCGCCAGCAGGTCAACGCCTGGATCCGCGGCAGCGGCGAGTTCGACGCCGTCGCCGATTTCGACGCGCTGCTGCGCGACCCCGCCCACCCCGCGCGCATGCGCGCAGCGTTCGATTCCGGCGACCGCCTGCATCCGGGCGACGCCGGTTATCGGGCGATGGCCGATTCGCTCGACGAGGCGCTGCTGTTCGGCGCGCATTGAACCCAGCGCGCCGAGCGGATCCAGGCCTCACCGCCCGGCTTCTCGGCGCCGTAATCCACGATCCCGCACAATCCGGCATCGCCCTGGCGACGCCGCTCCCCGCATTCCCTCGCAACCGGAGTCCGCAATGAAAGCCGTAGCCCTCACCCGTTATCTGCCCATCGACGATCCGCAATCGCTGACCGACGTCGAACTGCCCGCGCCCGTCGCCAGCGGCCGCGATCTGCTGGTGCGGGTCGAGGCGGTCTCGGTCAACCCGGTCGACACCAAGGTGCGCTCGCCCAAGCCGCAGGTGGAAACGCAGCCGCGCGTGCTCGGCTACGACGCCGCCGGCACCGTCGAAGCCGTCGGCGAAGACGTGACCCGCTTCAAGGTCGGCGACAAGGTGTACTACTCCGGCGACATCACCCGTCCCGGCAGCAACAGCGAGCTGCAACTGGTCGACGAGCGCATCGTCGGCGCCGCGCCGAAATCGCTGAGCGCGGCCGAAGCCGCGGCCTTGCCGCTGACCGCGATCACCGCTTGGGAATTGCTGTTCCAGCGCATGCCCTTCGACAGCGAGAACGGCGGCCGCGGCAAGAGCCTGCTGGTGATCGCCGGCGCCGGCGGCGTCGGCTCGATCGCGATCCAGATCGCCAAGCGCGCGGGTTTCAGCGTGATCGCCACCGCCTCGCGCGCCGAAACCGTCGCCTGGTGCCGCAAGATGGGCGCCGACCACGTGATCGACCATCGCCAGCCGCTGACGCCGCAACTCAAGGCGCTGGGCATCGAGCAGGTCGACGCGGCGATCAACCTCGCCGACACCGCGCGCTATTGGGACGAACTGGGCGAACTGCTGGCGCCGCAAGGCAGCGTCGGCCTGATCGTCGAGCCGGCCGGCGCGCTCAAGATCGGCGATCCGTACAAGCTCAAGTGCATCGGCATCCACTGGGAAATGATGTTCGCGCGGCCGAAGTTCCGCACCCCGGACATGATCGAGCAGGGCCGCATCCTCGATCGCGTGGCGCAGCTGATCGACGCCGGCGAACTGCAGGGCACCCACACCGAAACCCTCGGCCGCATCGACGCGGCGACGCTGCGCGAGGCGCATCGCCGGCTGGAATCGGGCGCGACCATCGGCAAGCTGGTGCTGGCGGGCTGGTAACGCCGGCATTCGCGCATAAAAAAAGGGGCCGGCGAACCGGCCCCTTTCGCTTTTCCGCGGATCACGCGGCCTTGGGCAGACCGCGCGCGACTTCGTAGCCGTCGAACACCATCGACGCCGACGCGCGGCCCTGGCTCAGCGAACGCAGCGTCGTCGTATAGCCCGACAACTGCGCCAACGGCGCGCGCGCGGTCACGTCGCTGCGGCCGCCCTTGTCTTCGATGGACAGGACGCGGCCGGACCGCCGCTGCAAGTCGCCGACGACGTCGCCGACGTTCGCCGCGGGCGTGTCCACCACCAGCGCCATCACCGGTTCGAGCAAGGTCGTGCCGGCTTGCGCCAGCGCGGCCTTGAGCGCCTCGGCGGCGGCGCGTTGGAACGCCATCTCCGAGGAGTCCACCGCATGGGTCTCGCCGTCGGTCAACGCGACGGTGAGCCCCACCACCGGAAAGCCCTGCGGCCCCTCGGCGAGCGCAGCGCGCAGCCCCTTCTCGGTCGCGCCGACGAAGTTGCGCGGGACCACGCCGCCGACGGTGCGGTCGATGAACTCGAACTGCCCGTCCTCGCGCGGGGTCACGTCGATGACCACGCGCGCGAACTGGCCGCTGCCACCGGTCTGCTTGGACAGCTTGCCCTCCACGCCGCGCACCGCGCGGCTCGGCGTCTCCTGATAAGCCACGCGCGGCGAACCGGTGCGCACCTCGACGTTCCACAGCTCGCGCAGGCGATCGACCATCACTTCCAGATGCAGCTCGCCCATGCCCCAGACCAAGGTCTCGCCCGTATCCGCATCGGTACCGACACGGAACGAGGGATCCTGCTGGGCCAGGCTCGCCAAACCTTGGCCGAGACGGATCAAGTCGCTGGACTTGGCCGCGGTCAAGCGCCACGACAACACCGCCGGCTGCGCCTGAATGCTGTCGAGCGCCAACCGCTCGCCGGCGTCGCTGAGGGTCTCGCCGCTGATCGCGTCTTTCCAGCCCACGACCGCGACGATCTCGCCCGCATACGCCACCTCCACGTCCTGGCCGCGGTCCGCCTGCACCACTTGCAGACGGCCCACGCGCAACGCCTTCTCGCGCCGCGACGCCCACACCGTGTCGCCGACCCGCAACGTGCCCGAGTACAGGCGCACGAAGGTCTGCGCGCCGTGCTCCTGCTGCACGATCTTGAACACCAGACCGGCGAGCGGGCCGTTCGCGTCGGGCGCCAGTTCGACTTCGCCGCGTTCGCTTTGCGCGCGCACGGCCGGCCGGTCCAGCGGCGACGGCAGGTAATCGACGACGGCGTCGAGCAGCGGTTCCACGCCCTTGTTCTTGAACGCGGAACCGGCCAGCACTGGGGTACCCGCGCCGGCCAGGGTGGCCCGGCGCAGCGCGGCCTTGAGCAGCGCGGCGTCGATGGAGCGGCCGTCGAGGAAGGCCTCGGCGAGCGCGTCGTCGTGATCGGCGACCGCTTCGATCAGGCGCTGGCGCGCCGGTTCGAAACGAGCGGTTTCTTCGCTCGTCCACGCCTGTCGCGTCAGGTTGCCGGCGTCGTCCCACGACACGCTTTCGCGCGCCACGTAGTCGATCCAGCCGCTCAACTCGGATTCCGCGCCGATGGTCTCGCCCAGCGCCCACGGCACCGCGTCGAGCTTGTCGCGCATCTGCGCCAGGGTGCGTTCGAGCGAGGCGCCGACGCGGTCCATCTTGTTGACGAACGCGATCAGCGGCACGCCGTGGCGGCGCGCCTGACGCCACACGGTTTCCGATTGCGGCTGCACGCCGTCGACGCCGCTGAACACCGCGACCGCGCCGTCGAGCACGCGCAGCGAGCGTTCGACTTCGATCGCGAAGTCGATGTGGCCCGGGGTGTCGATGACGGTCAGGCGATGCTGGTCGCCGTCGTGCGGCGTCCAGCGCGCCTGTACGGCGGCCGCGCCGATGGTGATGCCGCGGCGGCGTTCGATCGGGTCGAAGTCGGTGGTGGCGGCGCCGTCGTGGACTTCGCCGGTGCGATGGATCGCGCCGGTCTTCCACAACAGCCGTTCGGTCAGCGTGGTCTTGCCCGCGTCGACGTGGGCGATGATGCCGAGGTTGCGCCAGCGGCGGATGGATGTGTTGCGGGTAAGCGGGGTGTTCATAAAAAGGTTCGCATTCGTGGCCAACATCGGGGTCGCCGCGCGACCCGGTTGGCTGCGGGACGCGCGGCTAGGCTTGGGTGTCTTCCGTGGTATTCACGACACGTTCTCCTTGGGTTTTCGCTTGCTTCGGTTGGAGGGGAAGCCGGCATCGGCCGGCGGTTCCGCGGAAAGCGGGCAATAAAAAAGCACCCGGTCGGGTGCTTGTTTCGTACGACTTCGAGCGACGCCGGTCAGCAAGACCGCGAAGCGAAGATCGCAGGAGGCAGGCGCACCCGGCCCGCGCTCGCGCGCAGGGCGTTCAGCGATATCAGGAGCGGGAAGCGCTGCATGATGGGCGGCCTGAGGAAAGGGGTGGGTGTTGCGTGTGCATATCGTAGGGGCGGCGCGGCGGGAGTCAAGCCGTGCGGCCACGCGCGCGGTGGGATTTATCGTTCCATCGGCCAACCCCTGTAGGAGCGGCGCGAGCCGCGACCGCGACAACGCAATTACGCCGCAACCTTCGTCATGGTTGTGTTGTCGCGGTCGCGGCTCGCGCCGCTCCTACAGGGAGATACGCGGCCACGCTCAGGCGGCCTTGCCCTTCGCTTCGACCTGCCGCTTGAGCACCGCCACCGGCTCGGCCCAGGTGTTGCCGCCGCGGCGCTTGCTCGTGGTCAGCACCAGGTCCGACGGATCGAACACGTTGAGGTTGTGGGTGATCGGCGTGGTCAGGATGTACTGCGCGTCGGTGGCGCGCAGGAAGCGGCCGACCTTCTCGATGTTGAACACGTCCAGGTGCGCGAACGGTTCGTCGATGAACACGAAGCCGCCCGGCTGGTCCTCGTCGCGCAGCAACGCCACCAGCAGCAGCAGCGACTTCATCACCTGCTGGCCGCCGGAGGCCTCGCCGTCGTCCAGGCCGATCCAGCCCTTGCGGTCGAAGTCGAAGCGCACCGACAGGCCGGCCTGCGCCAGCGCGACGTCGTTGTTGGCCAGCTCCGGCATGTCGGCGTCGACGCCGATGCCGGCCAGCTCGCCGAGCGCGGCCAGGTTCTTCTTGTAGCGGCGCACGGTCGCGCGCAGCACGTTGATGTAGGCGCCGCGCGCTTCCTCGGTGAGGCGCTTGGCGCGTTCGAGATGGCCTTCGCGGCGCATGATCGAACTGGCCAGCTCGTCGTGGTCGGCGCCGATCTTGTCGCGCATCGGCACGCAGGACTCGTCGGTGACGAAGCCGCCGCGCTCCAGGCGGTCGTCGATGCGCTCCATCTCGCGGCGCACCGCCGAGGCGCTTTCGTATTCCTCGCGCGCGGCGTGCAGCGCGGCCGCGCTGCGCCAGGATTCGGGCATCAGCGCGCGCTTGCGCCGGTAATCGACGATGCGCTGGATCAGGCTGTGGCGCTCGCCGTTGATCTGCTGCGAGCGCTCGCGCAACTCGCGCGCCAGCGCGTCGATCTGGCCCTGGCGCTTGGCCGCGGCGATGCCCTCGGCCTTGTCCTGGTCGCCGGCGGCGTCGATGCGCGCGCGCGCTTCGGCCAACGCCGCGGCGGCGGCGGCGGCGGTTTCGGCTAGTTCCGGCAGGCGCTCGGCCGCGGCGGCGAATTCGCCGGCGCGGGTCACCAGTTCCTGGGTCGCGTCCAGGCCGAGCAGGCGCGACTGGTCGGCATCCACGCGCTGGCTCAGTTCCCGCAGCTCGGCCTCGCGCGCCTGCGCGCGTTGGGCGATGGTCTCTTGTTCGGCGCGCAGCTCGGCCAGTTGCGACTGGCGCGCGTCGCTGCCGAAGTGCTGCGCGCCGCCGCCGATGTGGCGGCCGCCGCGGCTTTCGCGCAGGTAGCCCTTCTGGGTGATCCAGTCCTGCTGCGCCGGCAGGCGCGAGCCGTGTTCGATGTCGGTGACGCGGCGGATGCGGTCGAGCTGGCGCGGCAGCCACGCCGGCGGGTCGGCCGAGAAGCGCACCACTTCCAGCAGCGAACCGGCGCTGGGCTTGGGCACCGGCGCGCGCTCGGCGACGATGAAGTGGCGGTACTGCTGGCTTTCGCCGAGCTGCCACGCGGCGCGCGCGTCCTTCGGGTTTTCCAGCACCAACAGATGCCGGTACGGCGCCAGCACCGCTTCGACCGCGACCGACCATTGCGGATCGACGATCTCCACCAGTTCGGTCAGCACCCGGTGATCGATATTCGCTTTCAGCAGGCTGGCGCGGAAATCGCGCTCGAACGGTTCGACGATGCGCCCGCCGCCGCTGAGCGCGGCCAGCTGCGCGGCCAGTTCGCCGGCGCGCTTGCGGTCGCGTTCGGCCTCCAGCTTGAGCTCGGCCTGGCGGCGGCGGCCGTGTTCGACCGCGGCGCTGAGCGAATCCACGTCCACTTCGCCGCGCTGCGCCTGCAGCTTGGCCAACTCGTCGCGGCGCTTGACCAGCATCTCGGCATCGCGCGCGGCGTCGCGGGCCTGGGTGAACGCCTGTTCGCTGGCGGCGACCTGGCGGCGCGCCTCGCGCATGGCTTCGATCAGGCTCTCGCGCCCGCCCGAGGCGATCTGGTCCTCGCGCTGCATCTGCTCGAGCATGCGCTCGCGTTCGCGCAGCGCGCGGCGCAGGCCGGTCAGGCGCGGCTTGGCGCCCTCGATGGCGTTGCGCTGGTCGGCCAGCTCGACCTTGGGCGCGATCTCGGTTTCCAGGCGCTGGCGCTGGCCGCGCAGCGCGTTGTATTCCTCGAACGAGCGCACGTCGGCCTTGGCCGACTCCAGGCGCAGGTGCAGGCCGGCCAAGTCCTGGCCGAGCTGCTGCAATTCCTTCTCCACGTCGAACTGCTCGGTGCGCGCGCGCTGGTAGTCGTCGAGCACGGCCTTGTCTTCGAACACGTCGAAGATCAGCTGCAGCAGTTCGCGCGGCGAGTACTGGCAGAGCTTGTCGGTGGCGCCCTGTTCGAGCGTGAGCACGCGACAGATCGCCCGGGTCAGGCCGGCGCCGGCCAGGCGCACGCGGTAATCGCGCACGCCGAGCCATTCGCCGCCCTGCTCCAGCGTTTCCACCGGCACGTCGCCGCCGACGATCTGGTAGTCGCGGCTCCAGTCGCCGCCGCGCTTGCGGATGCGGCAGGCCAGCGTGACCTGATCGTCCTTGATCGGGAAGAACGGCCGGCCGCCGCGGCGGTCGGGGCTGTTGCTGACCACCGCGCGCAGCCACGCATAAGGTTTGCCGTTGTGGCGCAGGTAGGTCTTGTAGTCGCGCGCGGTGTCGCGGTCTTCGATCGCCAGCAGGGTGCGCAGCGCGTCGAGCAAGGTGGTCTTGCCCGAACCGTTGGGCCCGACCACGGTGACGATGGACGCGTCCAGCGGCAACTGGAAGCGCTGCCAGTAATCCCAGTGCACGACTTCGAGCGAGCGGAACTCAAACATCGGCCGCGGCCTCCTCGTGCTTCACGGTTGCGGGGGGCGCAGGATCGTCCTGCGGTGCGGATGCGCCGGCGTCGGGCGAGGCCGCGACGGCGTTTGCGGCCGCCGCCTCATCGGCATCGTCCGCTTCGCCGGCGACGACGGCGGTCGCCGCCGCGACGGCTTCGGGCAGCACCTCGTCCGCATCGGACGTATCGGCGCCTTCCACCGCTTCGATCGCCGCCTGGAACGCGTCGTAGTCGTCGGCCTGCAAACCCGCCGCGGCGAGCGCGGCGTCGGCCAGTTCGGCCGCGCTCGCGCGTTCGCCTTCCTCGATCAGCGCATCGGCGGCTTCGCGCTCGGCCATCTCCAGCGCATGCTGGCGCGCCTCGGCGACGACGAACGACAGCGCGCCGTCCATCACCCGCCCGGCGATGCGTTCGTAATCGAAGGCCAAGTCGAGCATCGGCCCTTCGTGGATCTTTTCCTTGCGCCGCAGGATGAAGCCCTGCCGCGCCAGCGAACCCAGGTTGAACTGGATGCGGGTCTTGCCGCCGAGCTTGTCGCCGAAGTCGGCCATCAGCGTGCGTTCGTTGATCGGCTCGACCACCTCGGCGCCGACCGGCACCGGCTTGAGCTCGGCGAACATCTGCTCCTGGTCCTGGTCGCGGTCGGCCTTCTGCCGGGCGATCTGGCGCTGGCGCTTGGGCAGCACCAACAGCGCCCACAGCACCACCAGCAGGGCGATGGCGTCGCGGTCGAGCTGCAGGTTGGTCGAGGACCAGGCCTTGGCGCTGCCGAACACCGCCGATTCCTGCGGCCGGGCGATGCCGACGGCGACGTGCGCGGCGTAGGGATGTTCGAGCAGGCGCATGCCGACCGAAGCCAGGCGTCGGTCGAGGTCGTTGCGCAGTTCGGCGTCGGTCAGCAGTTCGCGGACCGCCGCGTCGTCGCGCGGCAGCCAGCGTTCGGCCAGCAGGCGCGCGATCAGGGAAGCGATGGGATCGTTCATGCGGTGGGTGCGGTGTCCTTGGCCGCTTTCTTGCTGCGCCGCTTGGATGCGGCGTCGGCTGCGGCGGTCTTCTTGTCGTCGTGTTCGTTGTCGCCGGCATCGCTGTCGGCAGTGCGCTTGCGTTTGCGCGGCGCGGCTTCGGCGGCCGCGGTAGCGGCGCCGTCTCCGGTCGCGACGTCATCGCCTTCTTCGCCCGCGCCTTCTTCGGCCGCTGCCGCAGCCTTGCGCTTGCGCGGTTGGCGCGCGCGCAGCAGGTCTTCTTCGCTCAGCGTGTCCAGGCGGCCGCGGCTCATGTAGGCCACGCCGGAATGGCCGACGGTTTCGAACACCGGCTCGACCCGCCACGCCAGCGGCAGCCGCGCCATCGAGGCGCTGACGCCTTCGCGGTTCTCCGCGCCGGGATCGCCGATCAGGCCGAGCAGCGACAAGCGATACGCGCTGACCGAGAAATTGTCGTGCGGCACCACCTCGGCCAGCGCGGCCGAGGGCAGCGAAGCATCGTCGGCGCGCGGGCCGCCGGCCAGCGCGGTCAGCTGGTCGAGCCAGTTCTCGGCGAAACCGAAATCGGTCGCCGCCGCGGGCGAGCCTTCCGCGCTCGGCGCGGCCTGCGCCGGCGGCAGCGATTGATCCTCGCGCGCTTCGCGTTCGCGTTCGACCAGTTCGTACTCGGCCACATCCAGCGCGATCGGCGCGAGCATGAAGGCCGGGATCGCGGTGCGGGTGAGCAGGTCGTCGGCGATGCCGGCGAGCGAGTCGATGTCGAGTTCGCGCAGGTAGCGGTTGACGTCGGACGAGGACAGGCCGCTCGCGCCCAGGTGCACGCGGTGGCGGTCGAGCTGGCTCAGCGCGCGCTGGAACACCGAGGCCTGGCGCAGCATCGCGCTCTGGGCGCGGCCGATCTGCTGGGCGACGCGGTGGGTGTGGCTGTCCAGCTCCAGGTCGGCGGAGATTTCCTCGACGATCTGGGTGCCTTTTTCGATCCAGCGCCAGGCGTGCTGCAAGGTGCCGGCGGCGCGCTGGATGCGGTGTTCGGAACCCGAAAGCACCGCCTGGTCGAAGTCTTCGCGCAGTTCGTTCAAGCGCGACAGCAGATGCTGCAGATCGTCCGAACGCACCCGGCCGACGGCCTGGCCGGCGGCGATCTGCGCGGTCACGTAGGCCAGCTCGTCGCCTTCGCGGTTGAACTGCAGCAGCATCCCGATCGCCGCCAGCGCCTGGCGCCCGGCCGGGCTGATGCGGTAGCGCTGGGTGTGGCCGTCCCACAGCAGCAGGTCGTTGTCGCGCAGGCGGCCGATGACGGTGTCGAACTTGACCGGGTCGAGGTAGGCGAAATGTTCGCGCAGTTCCTGCGGGCTCCAGTCCGGCGCCTGGCCGCGCTCGCCGATGGCGCGCAGCACCAGCAGCCGCACCATCACCGACTCTTCGCCGCCGTGGAACAGGGTGGAGAAGGCGCGCAGCAGATCGCGCGCGCCCAGCAGGGGCTGCAGGTCGGGAAGGTCGGCGGCGACGATGTCGGCGCGCAGGTAGTCCTGGAGGCTGGTGTCGGCGGCGGCGTCCATGTAAGGCGGACTACGGGGGGTCGGGCATGTTCGGCGATGCGGCGGGGCTGTGACAACCGTTGCGTTGGCCGCGCCGGCGTGCGTGTCTTCGCGCGGTTTGCACGCGCCGCGCTGCGAAAGTGCCGGGCGGCTTCGGAAAAACCCCGCACGCGCCTGCCGCTGCCGCCGTTCGCCCCTTGAATTCCAGGGCTTTTCCCGGCATCGTGCGCAATCCATACGCCAGCGTATCCAGCCAGCAATGACCACGGCCGCCCCGACCGCTCCCGCCTCCGCCCCGGCCGCCGACGCCGCCGCGCACCCGCTCTATCCGCATCTGTTCGCGCCGCTGGACCTGGGCTTCTGCACCCTGCCCAACCGGGTGCTGATGGGTTCGATGCACACCGGACTGGAGGACAAGGCCGCCGACTTCCCGAAGCTGGCGGCCTATTTCGCCGAACGCGCCGCCGGCGGAGTCGGCCTGATCGTCACCGGCGGCTTCGCGCCCAACATCGTCGGCTGGCTCAAGCCGTTCGGCGGCAAGCTCAGCTGGCCGTGGGAAGCGGCCAAGCACAAGCAGGTGACCGGCGCCGTGCACGCCCACGGCGGCCGCATCTGCATGCAGATCCTGCACGCCGGCCGCTACGGCTATCACCCGCTGCAGGTCGCGCCGAGCAAGCTCAAGGCGCCGATCAACCCGTTCACCCCGCGCGCGCTGTCGGCCGGCGGGGTCGAGCGGCAGATCAAGGCGTTCGTGAATTCGGCGCGGCTGGCGCGCGAGGCCGGCTACGACGGCGTCGAGGTGATGGGTTCGGAAGGCTATCTGCTCAACCAGTTCACCGTGCCGCGCACCAACAAGCGCCGCGACGCCTGGGGCGGCGAAGCCGCGCAGCGCTACCGCTTCAGCGTCGAGATCGTGCGCCGCATCCGCGAGGCCTGCGGGCCGGATTTCATCATCGTCTACCGGCTGTCGATGATCGACCTGGTCGAGGACGGCTCGACCTGGAGCGAGGTCATCGCCCAGGCGCGCGCGATCGAGGCCGCCGGCGCGACCCTCATCAACACCGGCATCGGCTGGCACGAGGCGCGGGTGCCGACCATCGCCACCTCGGTGCCGCGCGGCGCGTTCACCGGCATCACCGGGCGGCTGAAGGACGAAGTGCGGCTGCCGCTGGTGACCACCAACCGCATCAACATGCCCGACGTGGCCGAGCGCATCCTGGCCGAGGGCGACGCCGACATGGTGTCGATGGCGCGGCCGCTGCTGGCCGATCCGGAGTGGGTCAACAAGGCGCGCAACCGCCGCGCCGCCGACATAAACACCTGCATCGGCTGCAACCAGGCCTGCCTGGACCATGTGTTCGAGAACAAGCACGCCAGCTGCCTGGTCAACCCGCGCGCCTGCGCCGAGACCGAGCTCAACTACCGCCCCACCGCCGCGCCCAAGCGCGTGGCCGTGGTCGGCGCCGGCCCGGCCGGCATGGCCTGCGCCACGGTCGCGGCCGAGCGCGGGCACCGGGTGACCCTGTTCGACCGCGCCGCGCGCATCGGCGGCCAGTTCAACCTGGCCAAGCGGATTCCGGGCAAGGAAGAGTTCTACGAGACCCTGCGCTACTTCGCCGGCCGGATCGAGCAGACCGGGGTGGAGTTGCGCCTGAACACCGAGGCCGACGCGGCCGCGCTGGCCGGCTTCGACGAGGTCGTGCTCGCCACCGGCATCCGCCCGCGCCGGGTCGATTTCCCCGGCAGCGATCACGCCAAGGTGGTGAGCTATCTCGACGTGCTGCAGGGCCGGGTCGTGCCCGGGGGGCGCGTGGCCATCGTCGGCGCCGGCGGCATCGGCTTCGATGTGGCCGAATTCCTGGTCCACGACGGCCCGCACTCGGGCGACGATGCCCCGCACTACCCGGACCCGGCGCAGTGGCGCGCCGAATGGGGCGTGGACCTGGACTACGCCGACAACCGCGGCGGCCTGGCCGCGCCGCAGCCGACGCCGCCGGCGCGGCAGGTCTGGCTGCTGCAGCGCAGCGCCGGCAAGCCGGGGGCGAAGCTGGGCAAGACCACCGGCTGGATCCACCGCGCGACCTTGAAGGCCAAGCAGGTGCGCATGCTCGGCGGGGTCGAGTACCTCGGCGTGGACGACGACGGCTTCCACATCCGCATCGACGGCAGCGAACAGATCCTGCCGGTCGACCAGGTGGTGATTTGCGCCGGCCAGGAACCGTACAAGCCGCTGGCCGAAGCGCTGGCCGGCAGCGGCCGGCCGGTGCATGTCATCGGCGGCGCCGACGTCGCCGCCGAACTCGACGCCAAGCGCGCGATCGCCCAGGCCAGCCGCCTCGCCGCGCAGCTCTGAGTCGCTTGCACACATATATATATGTATGTACGGCCTCGCCCTGTAGGAGCGACGCGAGTCGCGACCGCGACAACGCAACTGCGATGAAAGCGACGGCGTAGTTGCGTTGTCGCGGTCGCGACTCGCGTCGCTCCTACAGGGGTAGCCGGGGCCTTCGCGGGATCCAAACCCCACCGCATACCCGATCCTGTAGGGCAATCCGTGACCGCTTACCCCAATCGGTGGGGTTGGCTGGCCGTCATGGCCCGAAATCCCACCCGAGGCGGAGTCCACCATCGCCCGGAGACGCCAAACACCCCTCCCCCACTTTGCTGAACCGGCTCGCTCACACAAGGGTGAGACAACCTCGGCACGCTTCATGCCGGCACAAAGCCTTTCAGAACCAAGCACCTAGCGCCTGTTCAGAATAAAAACTCCAACCAAATTAGAAACTTGGATTTTGTCGTTCAGTCTTGGTTTGGATTCGCGTCGCTACCGTTCGCCGACTTTTCCGCCGCCCCTGCAGAGGCGGCACCCACCACCGCCCCGGGCGCTCATTTGCCCCCGGTCCCGGTGACGGGGCAAAAGCGCGCCGCTAGAGCCGCTGCCCTCCCCAGTACGCCATGTCGGCCTCACCGCCGTCCCTTTCTCCCGTTCCGGGAGATGGACGACCCAGTGCGGCCCGACGCAACGGAGCAAGGAGTCCGATATGAAACTGGCTTGGATATTGTGGCTGGCCTCCGTGCTTCCGCCGCAGACCGCCGATTCGCTGTGCCTGAGCACCACCGTCTACCTGGAAGCCCGCGACCAGTCCCAACGCGGCCAGCAAGCCGTCGCCGAAGTGGCCCTGCGCCGCCGCGACAGCGGCCTGTGGGGCGACACCGTGTGCGAGGTCGTCACCGCCAACAAGCAGTTCGCCCCGACCCTGGTCTCGCCGGGCACGCGCCTGAGCAATTCCGAAGCCTGGGCCGAGTCCGTCAACGTGGCCCTGGCCGCGGAGCGCAACTGGGCCCTGCCGGCCGGCCAGCGCAAGGAGATCGTGCCGGGCGCGAGCCACTTCGCCGCCCACGCCATCGCCAGCCCCTCGTGGCGCAACGCCTATCAGGTGGCGACGATCGGCGATCACACGTTCTACAAGGTGCAGGCGCTCAAGCCGCGGCGCGGCTGAGCCAAGCCGCTTCGTAACGCAGCGTTGCATCGGCTTGCTTGAGCATTTCCCTCGCAACCGGCGATAGTCGCCGGCCCACTACCAGAGGGTCGCCACTGATGAAGCTCTACAGCAAGCCCGGCGCGTGTTCGACCGCCGATCACATCGCGTTGCAATGGACCGGCGGCAAGTTCGAAGTCGAGATCCTCGACAAGGACACGATGAAGGCGCCCGCGTTCCTGGCGATCAATCCGGCCGGCGCGGTGCCGGCGGTGGTCGACGGCGAATTCGTGCTGACCCAGAACGCGGCGATCATGGGCTACATCGCCGATACGTTCCCGCAGGCGCAACTGGCCGGCGACGGCAGCGCGCAACAGCGCGCCGAAGCCGCGCGCTGGCTGGCGTACTGCAACTCCGACATCCATCCGGCGTTCGTGCCGATCTTCTCGCCGGGCAAGTTCCATCCCGATCCCGCCCAGGCCGACGTGGTGCGCCAGACCGCGCGCGAACGCCTGCGCGCGATGTACGCCGCCGCCGACCAGCGCCTGGCCGATCGCCAGTGGCTGGCCGGTTTCCGCAGCTACGCCGATCCGTATCTCTACATCACCCTGCGCTGGGCCGCCGCGACCAAGGTCGATCTGTCGGGCTACGAGCACCTGGCCGCGTTCAAGCAGCGCATGGACGCCGACAGCGGCGTGCAGGCGGCGCTGAAGGCCGAAGGGCTGTAAGCGCGTTGCGCTGAGGCAAGACCCGATCCTCCCGGTGCGTTGTGCCGGGAGGATTTTTTTTTGTCGGTTCGCGGCCGCGTTTTGGGGACGAGCGAATGCCGGCGATGCGGGCTCTGCATGTGAGCTGCGCAGCAAGGGGGCGCGCTTTTCAGAGGCAGCCCTTTTTAGAGACCGCGCTTGCCAAGGTCGCGCTTGCCAAGAGCCGCGTCGGCCGGATGCGCCATCCAGGACACGCGCTTACCGAAGGCGTGCCCACCGAGCGGCGCATTCGATCGAAGATCGCTCGCGTCGCAGGCCGCGCCCGCCGGACTGAGCGCTCACGCGCCCGCGGCGAACTGCGCCTCGATCTGCGCGGCGACCTCGTCCTTGCGCACCTTGGCCAGCGCCGCGCTGAGCTCCGGCAACACCGCCGCGAGCTCGTCGCTGTTGCTGCAGCGCTCGATCTTGAGCTGGAGGAAATAGCCGCGCAGCCCGAGGTGATCGCGCACCGCCTCGCTCATCAGCGAATACAGCGCCCGATAGCGCTGCGCCGACGGCGAAGCCCCCGCATCGGCCGGCGCGGACGCAGCCGCCGCGCGCAGCGGCGCCTGCGCGGCCAGGCTCGCGGCGACCGCGGCCGAGGACGCGATCAAGCCCATCCCTTCCAGCTGTTCCAGCGCATCGGCCGGGCCGTGCAGGCTGACCGCCAGTTCGCGCAGGTGGCGCGCGCTGCGCTCGCCGTCGACGATCAGCAGGATCGACCGCAGCATCGGCGGCAACTTGCGCGTGCGGTGTTCGATCTCGTCGCGGCCTTCGTTGGTCTTCACCGGAACGTCGCTGTCGCGCATGGCTCTTCCTCGTGCTCGATGCTTCCTTATCGCGCCGCCGCCGAGGCGCGAACGCGCCGCATGCCTGGCGGCACCGGACTATGCCATCGCAACGCGCATACGTTCTGTGTCGCATTCGACGTTAGCCGCATGCGGACCAAGGTCAACCACCGACGCTCGCGCGCGCCGCGCGGGCACGAAAAAGGCCAGGCGCGCGCCTGGCCTTTTTCGTTCGCGTCTTGCGTTTACGCCGCCGGGCAGGCCCGGCCGAGGCTCAACGCTTTTCGATCGGCACGTACTGGCGGTCTTCCGGGCCGGTGTAGTTCGCGCTCGGGCGGATGATCTTGCCGTCCTCGCGCTGCTCGATCACGTGCGCGCTCCAGCCGGTGGTGCGGGCGATCACGAACAGCGGGGTGAACATCGGCGTGGGAATGCCCATCATGTGATAGGCCGAGGCCGAGTACCAATCCAGGTTCGGGAACATCTTCTTGCTGTCCCACATCAGCTTCTCGATGCGCTCGCTGACGTCAAACAGGGTCTGGTTGCCGCCGTCCTTGCACAGCGCGCGCGAGATCTCCTTGATGATCGGGTTGCGCGGATCGCCGACCGTATAGACCGGATGGCCGAAGCCGATCACGATCTCCTTGCGTTCGACCCGGGCGCGGATGTCGGCCTCGGCTTCGTCGGCGTCGTTGTAGCGCGAGATGATGTCCATCGCCACTTCGTTGGCGCCGCCGTGCTTGGGGCCGCGCAGCGCGCCGATCGCGCCGGTGATGCACGAATGCAGGTCCGAGCCGGTGCCGGCGATGACGCGGGCGGTGAAGGTCGACGCGTTGAACTCGTGTTCGGCGTAGAGGATCAGCGACTTGTCGAGCGAATCGGCCAGCAGCTGACTCGGCGGCTCGCCGTGCAGCAGGTGCAGGAAGTGCGCGGCGACCGAGTCGTCGTCGGTCTCGCAGTCGATGCGGCGGCCGTTGCGGGTGAAGTGCCACCAGTACAGCAGCATCGAACCGAAGCTGGCGATCAGGCGGTCGGCGATGTCGCGCGCTTCGCTGGCCGGATGGCCTTCGCGTTCGGGCAGCACCGTGCCCAGCACCGAGCAGCCGGTGCGCAGCACGTCCATCGGGTGGGCGTTGGCCGGCACCAGTTCCAGCGCCTCGGCCACGATCGCCGGCAGGCCGCGCAGGCGCTTGAGCTTGGTCTTGTAGGCCTTGAGCTGCGAGGCGGTCGGCAGCACGCCGTGGACCAGCAGGTGCGAGACTTCCTCGAAGGTGGACTGGGTGGCGAGGTCGTGGATGTCGTAGCCGCGGTAATGCAGGTCGTTGCCGCTGCGGCCGACGGTGCACAGCGCGGTGTTGCCCGCGGCGGTGCCGCTGAGGGCGACGGATTTCTTGGGCTTGGGCAGGGTCGATGCGGTATCGCTCATGGTCCTTCCTTTAAGAGTGGTCTTCTGTTCCCTCTCCCGCTTGCGGGAGAGGGTTAGGGTGAGGGCACCCGACTTCCGGCTTGCGCCGCTGGCTTGAAGTTTCGCTTGCCCTCATCCGGCCCCCTGCCTACGCAGGGGCAGGCACTTCGGGCCACCTTCTCCCGCAAGCGGGAGAAGGAGAAACTTAAAAATCTCAGCCGCCCTTCTTGGCGAACAGCGCGTCGAGCTTGTTCTCGAACGCGTGATAGCCGATGCGGTCGTACAGCTCCGCGCGGGTCTGCATGCTGTCGACCACGTTCTTCTGGTGGCCGTCGCGGCGGATCGATTCGTACACGTTCTCCGCCGCCTTGTTCATCGCGCGGAACGCCGACAGCGGGAACAGCTGGATGGCGACGCCGGCCGAGGCCAGTTCGTCGCGCGAGAACAGCGGGGTCTGGCCGAATTCGGTGATGTTGGCCAGCACCGGCACCTTGACCGCGTCGACGAAGCGGCGGTAGGTCGCCAGGTCGTAGGCGGCCTCGGCGAAGATGCCGTCGGCGCCAGCCTCGACGCAGGCGATGGCGCGTTCGATCGCCGCATCGACGCCGTCCACGGCGATGGCGTCGGTGCGCGCGATCAGGAAGAAGTCGGGATCGGTCTTGGCGTCGGCCGCGGCCTTGACCCGGTCGGCCATTTCGCCGGCGGAGACGATCTCCTTGCCCGGACGATGGCCGCAGCGCTTGGCGCCGACCTGGTCCTCGATGTGGCAGGCGGCCGCGCCGGCCTTGATCAGCGACTTGACCGTGCGCTCGATGTTGAACGCGCTCGGGCCGAAGCCGGTGTCGATGTCGACCAGCAGCGGCAGGTCGCACACATCGGTGATGCGGCGCACGTCGATCAGCACGTCTTCGAGCGTGTTGATGCCCAGGTCCGGCAGGCCCAGCGAGCCCGCGGCGACGCCGCCGCCGGACAGATAAATGGCGCGGTAACCGGCGCGCTGGGCCAGCAGGGCGTGGTTGGCGTTGATCGCGCCGATCACCTGCAGCGGCGATTCGGCGGCGAGCGCGGCGCGGAACTTGGCGCCGGCGGAGAGCTGGGACATCTGTCTGACTCCGGGTGGCCCGGTCGGGGCGATCCGGCCATTTTAACCCGTCGGACGCGTCGGCCGCCGGTGCGTGGCCGGCGCCGGCGAGACGGCGAGCGGGCTGAATGCGCAAAGCGCGGCGCGGATTGCGCTGGCCGTGTGCGAGCGCGGCGCGTTTGCAGACCCCGCTCCTAGGGACCTTCCGCGCCCCCACCAGAACGTCATTCCCGCGAAGGCGGGAATCCAGGGCTTCACCGCGGCATGGCGCTGAAGTCTCTGGATTCCCGCCTTCGCGGGAATGACGAGCTGGCGGCGGCGCGGGCTCTCGCCAAGCGGCTCGCGTAGCGCAGGGCTCGATGCGCCGGCCGCGTTGCCCGGCGCCACGCTCCCGACTCGCGCTCGCGCCTCAGCGCACCTGAACCTGCAACGCGGGAAACCCTTCGACCTCGTACGTCCCCGCCTGCGCCCGCAGCCGCTGCACCAGGCTGCGCACCGCCCGCTCGTCCAGGCGCAGGTGCAGCACGCCGTCGGCGACCAGCGCCTCGTTGCCGCGCGCGGCCGGCTCGAACACCACCCGCGCGTCGGGCCCGACCGCGCTGAACGCGTGCCCGAACGGCAGCCGCAGCGGCAGCAGCGCCAGCAATTCGCCGACCTGGCGCGCGCTCAGCGCCAGCACCGTCACCGGCGCGCGCAGCAGACGCTTGCGCTGCTCCCAGCTCACGTGATCGGCATAGATGGTGCCCACCGACGAGCCCTCGCGCGCCGAGCCTTCGGCCAGGCGCGCGGCGATGTCGGGGTCGGCCAGCAGCGAGCCGCGTTCCAGGTCGGTGATCCACAGCGGCAGGCGGTCGTGGAAGACCTCCAGCACCTTCAGCGTCGACCAGCGCTTGAGCGCGAACTCTTCTTCGTTGGTCAGCCCGACGATCTGCAGGAACTCGAGCCGGCCGTTGTCGCTGTCCATCGGCGCGAGTTCCGGATCGTGGACGAAGGCCAGCGCGCGGATCTGGCTGTCGCTGTCGGCGGCGATCGGCCCGCCGGCGCTGAGGTAGTGGCCGGCGTGGAAGCCGTGGCCGCTGTCGAACACGTAGCGCGCCAGGTTCTGCAGGAAGTTCAGCGCCCAGCGCGGCGGTTCCTCGGCATCGTCGGGATTGGCCAGGCGGAAGGTCAGTTCGAAGCCATAGCCGCTGACGGCCGCATCGTCGTTGCGCTTGTCGAACAGTTCGCTGAAGCCGTAGGTGACGAAATGCCAATGCGGCAGCGGGGTGATGCGCTTGTACGCGCTGATGCCGGGCAAGGGCGCGGCCGAACCGGGCGGCGCGCTGGAATGCCACGGCGACTGGCGCGGATACACGCGGTTCAAGGCGTGGTTGATGGCATCCCAGCCGGGCGCGCCGGCTTCGTTGCGGTGCGCCTCGTCGCGATGCGCATCGCCGTGGTGCGCCGGGGCCGGCTCGGCGGCGGAAGGACTGGTGTACTGCATTGCGCGCGTGCCTCGCTGGATCGAGGGCGGGCCGCAGCCCGCCCGTTGCCGCGATGCTAACGCCGGCGCAGAAAAATGGCGTCAACACCGGCGTTGCGCGCACGAACGCTTTCGCTCGCGTTCACGCTGCGCCGGCGTATGTCAGCCGCCGGCATCGGCGCCGCGCTCCAGCGCGCGCCGCACTTCCTCCAGCGCGCCGGGGTCGTCGAGCGTGGACAGATCGCCGGGGTCGCGGCTTTCGGCCAGGGCCTGGATCGAACGCCGCAGCAGCTTGCCCGAGCGGGTCTTGGGCAGCGCGGCGACCACATACACCCGCGCCGGCCGCGCCACCGCGCCGAGCTGGCGCACCACGCAGTCCTGCATGCCCGCCGCGACCGCATGCGGGTCGTGCGCATCGCCGGCCTTGAGCGTGGCGAACACCACCGGCACCTGGCCCTTGAGCTCGTCGTGCACGCCGATCACCGCCGCCTCGGCGACGCTGGCGTGGCTGGCCACCGACTCCTCGATCTCGCGCGTGCCCAGGCGGTGGCCGGCGACGTTGATGACATCGTCGGTGCGGCCGAGGATGAAGGTGTAGCCGTCCTCGTCGCGGATCGCCCAGTCCAGCGAGCTGTACAGCAGTTCCCTGAAGTGGCCGAAGTAACTCGACAGGAAGCGCGCATCGTCGTTCCACACCGTGCTCAGGCAGCCCGGCGGCAGCGGCGGCACGATCGTCAGCACGCCCTTCTCGTTCGGGCCGACATCGCGGCCGCTGGCCTCGTCGATCACCCGCAGGTGGTAGCCCGGCATCGGCAGTCCGGGCGAGCCGAACTTGACCGGCTTGAGCTCCAGCCCCGGCATCAGCGCCAGCACCGGCCAGCCGGTTTCGGTCTGCCAGTAATTGTCGATGACGGTCTTGCCGATGCCGTCGGTGATCCAGTGCGCGGTCGGTTCGTCGAGCGGCTCGCCGGCCAGGAACAGCCACTGCAACGACGACAGGTCGTGCTTCTTCAGCCACGCCGCATCCTGTTTCTTGAGCACGCGGATGCCGGTCGGCGAAGAGAACATGGTGCGCACGCCGTAACGCTCGCAGATGCTCCACCACACGCCCGGGTCGGGATTGGTCGGCAGGCCTTCGTACAACACCGAGGTGGCGCCGGCGATCAGCGGACCGTAGACATTGTAGGAATGGCCGACCGCCCAGCCCACGTCGGAGGTGGAGAACATCGCCTGCCCGGCGCGGATGTCGTAGATCGCCCACATCGACAGCGCCAGCGCGACCGCGTAGCCGCCGACGTCGCGCTGCACGCCCTTGGGTTTGCCGGTGGTGCCGGAGGTGTAGAGCAGGTAGCTGGGCTCGTTGGATTCGAGCCACTCGACCTCGACCTGCGCGTCTTCGTGCTGCGTGCGCAAGGCCGCGTAGTCGACGTCGCGGCCGGGGATCAGGCGCAGGTCCGGATCGAGCCCACGGCTCACCACCAGCACGCGCGGCGGCGGCGATTGCGCCTGCGCGCAAGCCGCGTCCACCAGCGGCTTGTACGGGATGACCTTGCCGCCGCGCATGCCGGCGTCGGCGCAGATCAGCAGCCTGGGCGTGGCGTCGTCGATGCGCAGGGCCAGGTTGTGCGCGGCGAACCCGCCGAAGACCACCGAGTGCACCGCGCCGATGCGCGCGCAGGCCAGCATCGCGAACACCGCCTCGGCCATGTTCGGCATGTAGATCACCACCCGGTCGCCGCGGCCCACGCCGAGCGCGCGGATCGCGCTGGCGAAGACGTTGACCTCGCGGTGCAGTTGGCGATAGCTCAGCTCGCGGGTCTGCCCGGTTTCGCTGGAGACCGCCGCCAGCGCGAGCTGGTCGCCGCGCTGGTCGAGGTGGCGGTCCAGCGCGTTGTAGCAAAGATTGGTTTCGCCGCCGGCGAACCACTGCCGGAACGGCGGGTTGGAATAGTCGAGGATGCGCTGCGGCGGCGTGCGCCAATGGATCGCGCGGGCCTGCTCGGCCCAGAACGCCTCGGGCTGTTCGATCGAACGGCGGTGGAACTCCTCGTAACGCATGGGCGCGGTCTCGCAGGGCATCCGCCCGCAGGCTAGACCATGCGGCGCACGCGGGGCGTTACGACCTTGGTCTAGGCGTGGCGCGCGCCGTGAACGGGCTCGCACAAAGCGGGCTCGCACAAAGCGGGTTCGCGCCGCCCTGCGCCGGCGCCAACGAAAGACGCCGGAGCCTTGCGGCCCCGGCGTCCCACCGGGCGGGCGGCGCCCCGTTCCTGCGCGCCCACGCCGATTCCATGCGCCTTGCGAAGATGCCTCGGCCGGGCTGCGCGTTCGGCCCGGCGGTCGCCCCGTCAGTCCGGACGCACGTCCACACGCACGCGGATGCGGTCGCCCGGGTTGTGGTCGGTGCGGGTGCGGTAGGTCTTGCCGGCGTATTCGTAGGTGACGTCGTACGCGGTCACGCTGCGTTGGTCGTTGACGTAGCCGTTGTTCGGCACCGGGTCGCAAACCCGCACCGTGCCGGTGCGCGGCGGTTCCTGACTGCGCTTGCTCTGTTCGTAGATGCTGCGGCCGGCCATGCCGCCGACCATCGAGCCGATCGCCGAGGTCGCGTAGCGCGCGCTGCCGCCGCCGACCTTGCTGCCGAGCACCGCGCCGACGATGCCGCCGACCACGGTCGCGGCGGTGCGGCCGCCTTCGGTGCCGACGCTGCGGCGCTGGTTGCCGTATTGATCGTAGTAGCCGTCGTTGTTGCTGTAGCCGTCGCCGCCGTAGTAGTCGCTGCCGCCCTGGACGTAGGTCGGGCGCTCGTAGCAGCGCGGCGCGCTGGCGGGCTGGGAATAGGTTTCGAACACCGGATCGACCCGCACCACGCGGGCGAAGTCGACCTGCGAGCTGTAGCTCGGCGAGCCGTTGTAGTTGCCGGAGCCGTTGTTGTAATTGCCCGAATACGCGCCCGAAGAATATGCGCCCGACCCGTTCGGATACGACTGCGCCGAAGCGATGCCGGTGGCGGCGGCCAGGGCCAGGCCCAGGACGGTGACGAGCGAGCGGTTCATGGCGGGGCTCCCAGGCGCCGGAATGGCGCGATGCGGATCGTCGGTCCGGCGCGGTCAACCCGGGCTGAATGCGGCCGGAGCCCGCGCCGATGTCAAAAAATTGTTTACCTCGGCGACAGCCAGCGCGCCGGTCGCGGGGCCCAGGCTAGCGCAGCCTGGGCGCCGGCGTGCGGCGCGACGTACAGACAAGCGGTCTGCACGAACAGAAGTCTGTCCGGTTTGACGCTTCGCCGCCTGCCTGCCCTCCGCCACCCGCTGCTCAACCTGCGCCGGCCGTCAGCCAGTCCGCCGCCTGGGCCGCCGCGCGCGCGGCCTCGCGGCCCAGCAGCGGGCCGACGTGACTGCCCGGCAAGGCGATCAGGCTCGCGCCGACCGCGGCGGCGAACCGTGCGGTGGTGTGCGGATACACATCGGTATCGCCGTGGCTGGCGATGCACAGCACCGGCGCGGCCGGCCGCGCCGCTTCGACCCCGGCCAGGGCCTGCGCCAGCGCCGCGCCGGATTCGTCGCGCCAGCGCCGCAGCGCGTACAGCGCGGCGGCCTCGTCGGCATCGGGCAGGGCCTGGCGGG
>NZ_LXSD01000416.1:0-31110 GCF_017168095.1 Lysobacter enzymogenes
GCCGAGGCGCTGTCGCGCGCGCCCGCGCCGCGCGCGACCTCGTCGCGCTTGCGCGTCGTCTGCGCGCGCAAGGCGGAGATCAGCGTGGCCGCGGGGCCGAGGCGCTCGACCGTCATCGCCCTCAGTTCTCGCGGCCGTAGCTGGCGAGGAAGCGCGGCGCGGCCAGCGCCGCCGGCGTCGCCAGCGTTTCGCCGATCGGCGCGCCGGGCGCGGCGCGCAGTTGTTCGAGCAGGCGCTGCATGTCCGCCGCCAGCGCCGGGATCTCCTGCTCCAGGGCCAGGCCTTGCTGCAGTTCGTCCGCGGCCTGCGCGGTGTCTTCGCCGGCCAGGGCGCGCATCGCGCGCGCGTACGCGCCCAGCGCGTCCGCGCGTGCGGTCAGCGGCGCGAAGGTCTCGCGCGCCGCTTCGGCTTCGCCGCGGGTCAGCAGCAGCTGGCCGAGCTGGAACCGGGCGATGGCGAAGTCCGGAGCGTCGGCGATCACCGCGCGGAAACCGCGCTCGGCGCGGTCGCGCAGGCCGATCTGGGCGTGCTGCGCGGCCAGCAGGTAGCGCGCGTGGACGTGCCCGGGTTCGCGTTCGAGCAGGGTCTTGAGCATGACCACCGCATCGGCGTCGCGGCCGGCGTTGATCGCGCCGAGCGAGAGGAACAGCAGCTCTTCGTTGTCGAGTTTGTCGTAGTTCATGCGTAATCCAGCGTCGCCGTCCAGGCGGACGGCGATCGGGTCGATGCAGCGTCGGGAGGATTGTCCGGGCAGGGAGCGGTGCCGGACAAGCGGGCGCCTGGCGAGCGGGCGTCGGCGAGCGAGGGCCGCGGGCGGCCGGGCGAGGCGGTAGCGCGCGGTAAGCGGATTGGCCGCGCTCTATGGCTCTATCCGGCCGCGCGGGCAAAGGTTTAGGGGCGACTTCGATCCGGGCCCGATCGGCGTCGGGACCCGGGCCGGGCCGGAGGCGTCCGAAGCCCTGCACGACTGTTCTTCTGGATCGTCGCGCCCAAGAAAGGCCGCTCGTGACCTTGCAGTCGAAAGCGGCCTTCCCTTTTGTAGAAACAGCTTGTTTTCAGCCGTTTACCTGCCGCGAACAAACGCAGGCAACTTCACCATCGGCCTGAGCGCTTGTCAGAACGGGATATCGTCGTCCGCGAAGTCGTCGCCGAAGTCGTTGGACTTGGCCGGCGGGGCCTCGCGGCGCTGGCCGGAATCGCGGCCGCCGCCGTAACCGCCACCGCCGCCACCCGCAGAGCGGGCCGGGCGCTCACCGCCGCCACCGCCACCGCCGCGGTATTCGCCACGGCCGCCGCCTTCCGAACGGCCGCCACCGCCACCCTCGCCACCGCCGCCGAGCATCTGCATCTCGTCGGCGATGATGTCGGTGAAGTACTTCTCGACGCCGTCCTGGCCGGTGAACTTGTCGTAGCGGATCGAGCCTTCGATATAGACCTGGCGGCCCTTCTTGAGGTACTCGCCGGCGATCTCGCCGAGCTTGCCGAACAGCTTGACCCGGTGCCACTCGGTGCGTTCCTGGTTGTTGCCGTCGCGGTCCTTGCGGACGCTGGTGGTGGCCAGGCTGATCGTGGTCACGGCCATGCCGCCCTGGGTGTACTTGGTCTCCGGATCGTTGCCGAGGTTGCCGACCAGGATGACTTTATTGATGCCGCGTGCCATGGGATTCCTTGCTGACTGCCGTTCTTGGACGGCCTAAGCATCGATTATAGCCCCTCCCCCCGGTGTCGGCCCGGGGGCCGGGGGCGGGTCGGAACAGGCCCCGGTGCGGCGCCGGAAATCGGCTGAAACGCTTGTGGGACGGGTGCCGGAGCGTGGACGCGCCGGTCCGGACGAGCCCGAGCGGCGGCAGGGCGCCGTGCGCATGGCCGCGCCGCCGCCCACCCGCGCCGATCCCGCCATCGAACCGCTCTTCGTCCATCGCCGCCGACCGCCCCTCGTCGGAAACGCGCCCGGACGATCGCCGCGGAGATCCCCCTCACGAACTGCGCCATCGTCGGACTGTCCGTCGGCCGGCTCCCTGGGGGCTGCCGCAAGGCGGCACGCTCAACCGCCGATATCCCCCTGCGTCCCGCCGGCCTTGCGAACGGATCGGCCTGAAAGCGCACCCCGAGCGGCGTCGAGGTCTGCCGGAGCCGGACACTAAACTTCTCTCGAAATCTGCTGACTAGTTCTCAAATGGGCGTTCCGAAGTTGGAAGGCCGTTTACCGGGGAACCACACAGCATGTCGGCAATCGTTTCGGGGATCGGCCTGGGCTTGTACAACGGCTCGGCCAGCCAGATCGGGCGGGGACTGGGCGGCGATGCGCGCCTGGGTCAGGGCAAGGACGAGCAGTACGTCAACATCGCCACCGGCAACCTGGTGCTGCGCAGTCAAGACGAATTCCTGACTTTCCGTGGCCTCGGCATGGCCGCGATGCGCACTTACAACAGCCGCGGCCTGCTCGCCGACAGCGGCGCCGACGCCTGGATCACCGGGTTCGAGCGGCGGGTGCAGTTGCTCAGCGGCACGCTCAATACGGCCGGCAGCATCATGCGCCGCCACACCGGCGATGGCGCCTACCAGGATTTCACCTACGTCTCCCCGGGCCTGTACCGCTCCAGCGTCGGCGACGGCGCGCACGACACCCTGGCCCTGGACTCCAGCGACAACTCGTGGGTCTGGACCGAGGGCAGCAGCCGCCAGGCCGAGCGTTATGCCGACCACGCCGACGCCACGCTCAAGGGCCGGCTGATCCGCATCCGCGACCTGAAGTCCGAGCAGGCCACGGCGATCTACTGGGACGTGCGCTACGACGCCGCCGGCCGCATCAGCGAAATCGCCGCTGGCGAAAGCGGCAGCGCCGAAGCGCTGCTGTACGCCTACGACGCCAACGGCCGGCTGACCTCGCTGTCCACCCGCACCGACGGCGTGGTGCGCGAGCAGACGATCTACCGCTACGACAGCGCCGGCCGCCTGTATTCGGTGCTGACCGACCTGACGCCCGACGACGCGGCCGGCGACCGCGACACCTGGGACACCAGCAACTTCGGCAACAACGACGGCTACTGGCTGCACACCGTCTACACCTACGCCGACGCCACCAGCCTGCGCATCGCCCAGGTCCGCCAGAGCGACGGCACCGTGGTCAGCTACACCTACGACGCCCAGGGCCGGGTGCGCACGCTGACCCGCGGCGACACCAACGCCGACGACAGCGACGGCCTCGGCCAGACCCTCACCTTCACCTACGACGACGCCAACCGCAGCACCGAAGTCGCCGATTCGACCGGCCGCTCGTGGGGCTACGTCTACGACGCGGCCGGCCAGCTGACCGAGGTGCGCGCGCCGGCCGTCGCCGGCCTGCGCGAACTCACCCAGTACAGCTACGACGCCGCCGGCAATGTGGTCCGGATCAAGAGCCTGCGCGGCAGCGTCACCCTGGCCGAAACCGTCTACCAGTACGACGCCAACGGCAACGCGCTGTGGCAGTGGGACACCGTCGACCCGGCCGGCGGCACGGCAGCGACCGCGATCCAGCGCACCTGGACGGCGAACAACCAGCTGGCCACGCAAACCGTCTACACCGGCCTCGACGCCGACCGCGAACTCGCCGCGCAGGCGCCGTCCGGCGGCCTGACCACGTCCTACGCCTACGACGCCCAGGACCGCCTGCGCTTCATCGTCGGCGCCGACGGCGCGGTGCAGGAGTTCGAATACGAAACCGCCGGCGCCGGCGCGGGCCAGGTGGCCAGGGCGCGCCGCTACCTCGGCGCGGCCTACACCGGCGCGGCCACGCTGGCGGCGCTCGGCGCCTGGGCCACCGCCGCGCAGCGCGCGCAGAGCGCGCTGGTGGAATCGAGCTACGACCTCAAGGGCCGGCTGGCCGGCACCAAGTCCTACGCCCAGGTCGACGCCTCCGGCAACGGCGTGGAGAACGACGCGGCCGAACTGGTGCGTTACCGCTACGACGCGCGCGGCCTGTTGCTGCAGCGGCAGGTGCTGCGCAGCTCCACCGCGACCGCCGACGACGCCCGCGACGTGGTCCAGACCACGACCTACACCTACGACGGCGCGGATCGGCTGCTGTCGGAAGTCGTCACCGAGAAGACCGGCACCGGCGCCGAGCAGGTCAGGCGCAGCGTCAGCCAGTGGAGCTACCTGACCTCGTCGAACACGGTGCGCATCGTCGCCGAGGGCGGCGCGGTCGGCGACGGCATCGCCAGCAACGACCGGGTCCGCCTGGAGGTGCGCGACGCCAGCGGCCAATTGATCAGCGTCGCCGAGTCGGCGGTCGGCGGCAGCGACACCCGCACCCTCGCCCGCCACTACTACGACAGCGCCGGCCGCCTGCGCGCCAGCGAGGACGCCGGCGGCGCGCGCCGCTACTTCTTCTACGACGAGCAAGGCCAGTTGGCCGCCGAAGTCGACGCCACCGGCGCGGTGCTCGAATACGTGCGCGACGATCTCGGCCGGATCAAGCAGACCCTGGCCTACGCCACCCGCGTCGACACCGGCGCCTGGCTCGCCGCCGGCAAGGTCGTGCCGACCCTGTTGTCGGCGATCCGCCCGGCCGCCCACGCCGACGACCGCAGCGCCACGCGCAGCTTCGATGCGCTCGGCCGCCTGACCGGCGAACGCGCCGGCGACGGCGCCACCACCGCCTACAGCTACGACGGCGCCGGCCGCCTGCTGCAGGTCACGCGGCAGGACGGCGCCGGCAACAGCCGGGTTTCGCGCTCGTTCTACGACAGCGTCGGCCGCCTGGTCGGGCAGCTCGACGCCGAGGGCTATCTGGTCGAGCACCGCTACGACCTCGCCGGCCGCCGCATCGGCAGCACCGCCTACGCCACCGCCACCGACGGCGCCCAGCGCGCGGCCGGCAGCCTCGCCCAGTTGCGCCCGGCCGCGGACGCCGCCAACGACCAGACCACGCGCTGGTTCTTCGACGGCCGCGGCAACCTGGTCGGCCAGCTCGACGCCGAAGGCTACCTCAGCGAAACCGTCTACGACGAAGCGCGCAACGAACGCGCGAGCAAGGCCTACGCGCTGCGCCTGACCGGCCTGAGCGGCAACGAGACCCTGGCCACGCTGCGCACCGCGGCCGCCGCCGGCGAAGTGCGCGAAACCCGGCGCAGCTACGACGCGCTCGGCCGCCTCAGCGCCGAACGCAACGCCGAAGGCACGCTCACCCGCTACAGCTACGACGTGCAGGGCAACCTGCTGCGCGCCGAACGCGCCGCCGACACCAGCGAGCTGCGCGACAGCCGCCTGCGCTACAACGTGTTCGGCGAGCTGACCGGCGAACTGAGCGGCGAAGGCGCCGCGCGCGTGCAGGCCGGCATGAGCGAGGCCCAGCTCGACGCGCTGTTCGCCCAGTACGGCGTGCGCCACAGCTACGATTCGCTCGGCCGCCGCAGCGAGAGCATCGACGCGGCCGGCAACAAGACCTGGTATTTCTACGATGCCGCGGGGCGGCAAACCTTCGTGGTCAAGGGCGCGGCCGACGCCAACGGCGTGGCCAACGCGCTCGGCGAAGTCAGCGAGACCCGCTACACCGCGTTCGGCGAGGTGCGCGACAGCACCGCCTACACCGGCCGCATCGTCCTGGCCACCGCCGGCAGCCGCGACAGCGCGGCCGCGGCGATCGCGACCCTGGCCTATACCGCCGCCAGCGACAGCCGGCGCAGCTTCAGCTACACCCAGCGCGGCCAGCTCGCCCTTGCTGTCGATGCGGAAGGCCAGCAACGCCAGTACACCTACAACGCGTTCGGCGAACTCGTGCGCGACGCCGTGCTCAACGCCGGCGCCGCTTCGACCGCGGAAACCGACTACGACCGCCGCGGCCTCGCCATCGTCCGCCGCGACGGCGTCGGCACCGCGCTGGCGCGTTCGACGTCCGCCCTCTACGACGCCTTCGGCCGGCTGGTGCGCAGCACCGACGCGCGCGGCGTGGCGACGGCCTACGACTACGACCGCCTCGGCCGCCAGATCGCGACCCACCAGACCGTGCTCGGCCGGGTCCAGACCACCCGCGCCGCCTACGACGCCTTCGGCCGCACCCTCAGCAGCACCGACGCGCTCGGCCGCGCCACCACCACGGTCTACGACACCGCCAACCGCACCACCACGGTGACCACGCCGGAAGGCGTCGCGGTCAAGACCTTCTTCGACCGCCACGGCCAGCAGGTCAAGGTCGCCGCGCCGCTGCCGGGCGGCGGCACGGCCGAAACCAGCTACGTCTACGACCGCGACGGCCACCTGCTGTCCAGCACCGACCCGGTCGGCCGCACCGCGGCCAACGAGTACGACGCGCGCGGCCTGCTCGTCGCCAGCGTCGACGGCAGCGGACGCCGGATCGAACTGCGCTACGACGCCGCCGGGCGCCTGCTGCGGCGGATCGAGGACCCCGCCGGCCTGGCCCTGACCACGACGTATCGCTACGACGGCCAGGGCCGCAAGATCGAAACCGTCGACGCCAGCGGCCGCGTCGCTGCCTACGCCTACGACCGCGAAGGCCGCCTGTCCCAGGCCACCCAGGACCCGGCCGGGCTCAACCTGCGCACCACCTACAGCTACGACGCCCAGGGCCGGCAGATCCGCGTCACCGAAGGCGCCGGCACCGCCGCCGCGCGCACCGTGCAGTACGACTACGACGCGCTCGGCCGGCGCATCGCCGAGCGCGTCGATCCCGACGGCTTGAACCTGATCGTCGAGTACGCCTACGACGCCGAGGACAACCTGATCCGGCGCACCGACGCGCGCCAGAGCGTCACCCGCTACTACTACGACCAGGCCGGGCAGCTGATCTACACCGTGGATCCGCTCGGCGTGATGACGCGCAATTGGTATGACCTCAACGGCCGCGTGGTGGCGACGCGTACCCTGATCGTCGCCACCGACGCGTCGACCTTGACCGATACGACCACGATCGCCCAGCTCGACGCTCGCATCGTTTGGAATTCGCTCGATCCCGGCACCTACACGGTCTACGACCGCGACGGCCGCGCCGCGCTGGCGCTCACCACCCTGGGCACGGTCCAGGAGTTCGTCTACGACGCCGGCGGCCGGGTCTCGGCGATCCGCCGCTATGCGGCGCTGTGGCCGGACTTCAGCACCCCGCGCCTGGAAAAACTGTTCGCCGGTACGGCCTTGCCGAGCGACTTCGACCTCGCCCCGCTGCGCAACGACACCGCCGACCAGATCACCTACCAGGTCTACACCGCCGCCGGCGAGCTGCGCACCACGGTCGACAACGCCGGCACCGTGGTCTCCTACGTCTACGACCGCGCCGGGCGCATGGTCGTGCACAAGCGCTATGCGAACGCGGCCCAGTTCAACCCGACCCTGCGCGCCAAGCTCACCGCCGGCACCGCCACGCCGCAGGACGTCATCGACGTCACCCCGGTCGACAACGCCGCCGACCTCGTCGCCTACACCAGTTACGACGGCGCCGGCCGCGCGCGCTACCAGGTCGACGCCAACGGCGGCGTAGTGGAGACCTTGTACGACGCCGCCGGCCGCGTCGCCGGCACCCGCGCCTATGCGGTGCCGGTGGCGCTCGACGCCACGCTCAAGCCGCAGCTGATCGCCGGCGACAGCGCCGCCTTCACCGCCCTGCGCGACCGCCTCGCCGCGGTCGCCGACGACGCGCGCGACCTGCGCGAGTACCGGATCTACGACGCCGCCGGACGGGTCGTGGCCACGGTCGACGGCGCCGGCTATGTCGGCCTGCGCAGCTACGACGCCGCCGGGAACTTCGTCCAGGAACGCCGGCACAGCCAGGTGGCGACGATTTCCGCCGCGCTGCGGGCCAAGCTGGCCGCGGGCACGGCCAGCCTGGCCGAACTGGTCGCGGTCGCGCCGCAGACCGATGGCGCCGACACCTTGGTCTGGCGCTCCTACGACGCCGCCGGCCGCGAACGCTTCGTCCTCACCCAGACCAGCGCGCTGTCCAGCACCGTCGGCCTGTACACGGTCGAAGAGCGCCGCTACGACGGCGCCAACCGCGTGGTGGTGGCGGTGCGCTACGACAGCGCCATCGCCTTCGGCCCCGGCGCCACCGTCGCCGACGTCAATGCCGCGCTGAGCGTCGCCGGCGTGTTCGCGCCCGAGCGCAATCGCCAAACCAATTACGTCTACGACGTCGGCGGCCGCCTGCGCTTCACCGTCGACGATCTTGGCGCGGTCGTCGAACAACGCTACGACGGCGCCGGCCGCGTGGTCGAAACCCGCCAGTACGGCGCGTTCATTCCCACCGACACGGTCATGAGCGACAGCGCGGTCGCCGCCGCCGTCGGCGGCATCGCCCAGGTCCGCAAGACCGTCACCGCCTACGATGCCGGCGGCCGCGCGCTCAGCGTCACCGACGCGCTCGGCCAGGTCCGCCGCTACGGCTACGACAACCTCGGCCAGCTCAAGAGCTACACCAACGCCAACGGCCACACCTGGAACTACGAATACGACCTCGCCGGCCGCCGCGTCGCCGAGTTCAGCCCCGAAGTCGCCATCGGCAGCGCCGACGCCGCCGGCGCGCAGAGCGTGCGCAACGGCCGCATCGTCACCCGCACCGCCTTTGATGCGCTCGGCAACGTGCTCAGCCGCACCGAGAACGCCGACACCGCGCAGTCGCGCGTCACCCGCTACGTCTACGACAACCGCGGCCACCAGATCCGCACGATCTTCCCCGACGCCGGCCGCATCGACCCGGCCACCGACCGGCTGGTCGCCACCGGCATCCAGCCGACCCTGGAAGTGACCTACGACGCGCTCGGCCGCGCCGTGGTGCAGAAGGACACCCGCGGCTACTACAGCTACAAGAGCTACGACGGCCTCGGCCGGGTGGTTTACGAGATCGACCAGGAAGGTTACGTCACCGGCTATACCTACGACGGTTTCGGCCAGCAGACCGAGCTGCGCCGCTACGCCCAGCGTCTGAACACCGCCGCGCTGACGGGCTGGAGCGAAGGCCAGCCGATCTCGCGGGCGCAGGCCGCGACCGTCGCCGCCTCCGCCGCGGACCGCACCCTGAGCACACGCTACGACCAGCGCGGCCTGGCCGTGCAGGTGCAGCAGTCGCAGGTCGCCTACTACACCGCCGCCGGCGTCGCCGCCACCGGCACGCCGACCGTACGCACGGTCTACGACGGCTACGGCCAGAAGGTCAAGGAATCGACCCTGCTCGAAGGCACGGCCGGCGCATCCGATGCGCGCTGGGCCGACAGCTACAGCTATTACGACGCCGTCGGCCGCAAGACCCTGGGCGTGGACGCGGAAGGCTACGTCACCCGCGTCAGCTACAACGCCAACGGCGAGACGACCGAAAGCGTCGAATACGCCAAGGCCATCGCCACCGCCGGCCTGAGCACCGCCACCCCGCCGGCGCTGCCGCCGGCCGGCGACGCGATCAGCGGCTACGACCGCATCAGCCGCTGGAGCTACGACGCATTGGGCCGCAAGTCCAGCGAGACCGCGGTGCGCCACTTCCAGCGCATCGACGGCAGCGCCGGCGTGCGCGACGTGGTGCGCCAGCTGCGCTACGACGGCGAAGACCGCGTCACCCAGATCATCGACGACACCGGCACCCTGACCACCGAGTACGACGCGCTCGGCCGCGTCGTCAGCGTCACCGAGCCGAGCCGCAAGGTCATCAACGACGGCACCTTCGGCCTGCTGCTCGACGTCGCCGCGCGCGATCTCAACGTCTTCTACATGTACGAGAACGCCTCGCCGTACACCCAGATGCGCTACGACGCCTTCGGCAACCTGCTGCTGACGCGCAAGTACGCCACCGGCAAGCGCGAGAACGGCACCGTCACCGCGCACGCCAAGGACCAGCTCGAATACATCCGTTACGACTGGCAGGGCCGCGCGGTCGCGGTCGGCGCGGCCAACGGCGATACCCGCTACAGCGAGTACGACGCGGCCGACAACGTCGTGCATCAGCGCTACAAGCTCAGCGGCAGCGCCGCCAGCCGCGACCTCAAGATCGATGCCTGGTTCGACTACGACAAGACCGGTCGCCAGGTCCACTCCAGCCAGACCCGCCAGTCGCTCGACGGCAGCAACCTGGTCACCGAGCGCAACCTGTGGGTCGGTTACAACGCCTTCGGCGAAGTGACCAGCCAGGCCCATACCGGCATCCAGGGCACCCTGCTCAACACCTACGACGCCGCCGGGCGCATGACCAGCTCGAACGAGAGCTTCGTCGTGCGCAACTTCGGCTACAACCTCGCCGGCCACCAGGTGCGCGAGCAGCACCAGGTCGCCACCAGCGAAGGCCAGCGCGTCGAAGCGGTGACCTGGAACGCCACCGACCGGCTCGGCCGCATCGTCCTCACCCGCCAGCCCTCGCACACCGTCGACGCCGCCCTCAGCCCGGTCACCCAGCAGATCCGCGACCGCTGGGGCAACGTGCTGGAGACCGTCGACGCGCGCGGCTACCGCACCAACTACCGCTACAACGAGCTCAACCAGGTCGTGCGCGATGAGCGCCCGCTGGTGGCCGTGGTCGGCGAGGACGGCGCCAGCGTCTGGCAGCGCCCGGTCAACGAGTGGTATTACGACGCGCTCGGCCGCCTGATCGGCACCCGCGACGCCAACGGCAACCTGCGCATCCAGGAATACGACGCCGTCGGCCAGCAGGTGCGCAGCAGCGACGGGCTCGGCGCGACCACCCTCTACGCCTACGACGCGCTCGGCCAGCAGCGCATCGTGCAGAACCCGGCCGGCTACCTCACCTACAACGACTACGACGCGCTCGGCCGCCTGGTCGAGACCGGCGACCTGCTGCCCACCGCCACCGGCACGCGCAGCCGCAACCGCCTGCAAAGCTACGTATTGAACCAGAACGGCGACCGCACCCAGGTCGTCGATGCGCTCGGCTACGCCACGCTCTACGACTACAGCGGCGCGCGCCAGCTCATCCGCACCCAGACCGCCACCGGGCAGACGACGAACTACGGCTACGACCTCATGGGCCGCAAGAACGTCGAGAACTACGGCGCGGTCGGCGCCTCGATCCAGGACCGCGACGGCGAGACCGTGCGCCTGGACGAACTGACCTGGGACTACGACGTCTACGGCCGCCTGATCGACCACAACAACCTGTCCGGCCGCGACACGGATTACGAATACGTCGCCGATACCGGCCAGCTCGCCGCCGAGTTCCAGCAGGGCGGCGGCGTCCCCGGCGCGGTGCGCATCTACGCCTACTACCCCAACGGCCGCATCAAGGCCATCTACGAGAACGGCGCCGAACCCAACTACCGTTACGAATACGACGCCGCCGGCAACCGCACGCTGGAAGAGGTCAACATCGTCGACGGCGGCGGCCAGGCGGTGCGCACCATCACCCGCAGCTGGTACGACAGCAACAACCGCGTGTCGCGCGTGATCCAGGACGACCTGGTCGCCAACAAGCGCATCTTCGACCTCAGCTACGCCTACGACGCGGTCGGCAACCGCCGCAACGTCGCCGCCACCGCGAGCTACGGCCCCGACTCGCCGGGAATCCCGGGCACCAACGCCGTACCGCAAGTGCTGCAGACGCCGGCCGACCGCGCCGTGCGCCGCGGCATGAGCTCGCAGTTCTCGCTGTTGTTCAGCGAACTGTTCCGCGACGCCGAACAAGACCCGCTGACCCTGCAGATCTCGCTCGAGAACGGCCAGCCGCTGCCGTCGTGGCTGAGCGTGCAGCGCGACCCGATCACCGGCTGGATCACCTTCACCGCCAACCCGCCGGCCAACGCCGCCGATCAGAATCTGCGGATCAAGCTGACCGCGTATGAGACCAACACGCCGGCGCAAAGCGCGTCCACGGCATTCACGCTCTACGTGCGCGACAACGTCATGCCGCAGAGGTACAACGACGGCATCGAAACGCTGAGGGTCAAGACCGGCGACGACTGGACCCGGGATCTGCTCGCCACCGATTACTTCTACGACTTCGACGCCGGCGACCGCCTGCGCCTGAGCCTGGACAACCCCGCGCAACTGCCGACGTGGCTGAGCTGGGACCAGAGCGCCCAGGCCGTGGTGCGCCTGCGCGGCACCGCGCCGACCGGCACCTACACGCTGCAGGTGCGCGCCACCGACGACAAGGGCCAGTCCCAGGTCAAGACCATCCAGATCGTGGTCGCGCCCAACAACGCGCCGACCGGGCCGGGCACACTGCCCGCGTCGTTCGTGGTGACCGACCGCGACCTCGACTGGTCGATGCCGCTGCCGCAGGTCTTCGCCGACGCCGACGGCGACCGGCTCACCCTGACCGCCACCGGCCTGCCCACGTGGATGAGCTTCCAGCGCACCACCGTGCAAGGCCAAACGTATCTGAGCCTGACCGGCCGTCCGCCGCTGGGCACGCCGTCGGGCCAGCTCTACGACATCGTCTTCACCGCCACCGACACCAGCGGCGCCAGCCGCACCGCGACGCTGCGCCTGACCACCAGGCTCGGCAACCAGCGTCCCCAACCGCCCAGCGCGTTCCCCTCGCCGCCGACAGCGGTGATCGGCAACATCAACCCCTACTGGTACCAATTCCCGCCGTTCACCGACGCCGACGGCGACACGCTCACCTATCGCCTCAGCCAGGTGCCTCCGGGACTGACCTTCGATCCCGCTGCGCGCGTGATCAGCGGCAGGCCCACCGTCGCCGGCACCTACGCCATCACCCTTTACGCCGAAGACGGCGTCGGCGGCGTCGCCCAGGTCAGCATGCAGATCTGGGTGCGCACCAACACCGCGCCGGAGCCCACCGTCATCCCGAACCAGAACGCGATGGTCTCGGTCGGCTGGAACTACCAGATGCCCGAGCGCTACGACGCCGAAGGCGACGCGGTGCAGTACCAGTTCCTCGGCCTGCCGCCGGGCGTGAGCTACAACGCCACCACCCGCGTCGTGGGCGGCGTGCCGACCACCGCCGGCACCTACACCGTCACCGTCTACTCCGGCGACGACTACGGCGCCGCCACCAGCTCGCAGTTCGTCATCACCGTCGCGCCGCGGCCGGCGCAGAACCTGGCGCCGTACATCAACCGCCAGACCCCGACCATCCGTTGGAACGTCAGCACCAACGATCCCAATCTCAAGCAGATGGCGATCCTGCCGGCCGACACCTTCGGCGATCCCGACGGCGATGCGCTGTCGTACCAGTTGCTGAGCCCCGCCGGCTGGACCTACTACATCGACGGCCTCGGCCGCCACATCATCGAACACATCCCGGTCGCGCGCCCCACGCCCGGCTGGGTCGACATCTATCCCGCCGTGATCCGCGCCACCGACAGCAAGGGCGCGTACGTCGACATGTCGTTCGACATCGAAGTCACCACCGTCTATGACGGCGGCGGCGGCCCCGGTGGCCCGATCGACCCGGCCAGCCTGCCCGGCGGCGGCACCGTCCTGCTGTTCGACATGGCCCCCAGCCAGGCCGCGGCCGCCAACGCACCGGCTGCCGCCGCGCCCGCGCCGCTCGGCCCGACCCAGAGCAAGAGCTACTGGTTCACCTACGACGCCGAGAACCGCATCAAGATCAACAACGGCGCGCTGCGCGACGGCGCGATCGTGCTCAACCAGGCCAACGAAAACGCCTACGCGCTCAACTACGACGCCGCCGGCAACGTCGTCGCCCGCGTGAGCCTGCAGCCCGACCCGACCGTCGACGCCAGCACCGGGCTGCTGCAGACGGTGGTCGAGCGCTCCACTTACGACCTGCGCGGCAACCGCACCGAGGAGTTCTACGAACAGGTCATCCGCGGCGGCCAGATGGTGGCCAACGGCGGCTTGCGCAAGCGCATGACCTACGACGCCAACCACCGCCTGATCGCCTCGCGCGCTTACTTCGGCCACGACGCCTACTACCAGGAACGCCTGCCGGACGGCGAGGTGGTCACCATCGAGTACGGCGGCTGGCTCTACACCGCCGAGAACTACACCTACGACGCCGACGGCCGGCTGGTGACCCAGGACGCCTGGGGCCGGCCCGAAGGCACCGGCTGGATCCCGCCCGCCAAAGACGGCAACGTCGATCAAACCAGCGACCTCGCCGCGCTGCAGTGGCAAAGCACCACCGACTACCGCCGCAACGACACCGACACCACCGCCACCGGCTACGACAGCGCGAACCGCCTGACGACCTACCGCGTCAAGGGCCTCGCCCCCGACGGCAACCTCTACATCCACACCTACACCAACACCTACCAGGGTTGGGACAGCTACCAGCTCGCCTCCACCAGCGGCACCAGCAACCACAACAGCTTCAAGCCGACCACCAACACCCTCACCTACGACGCCCTCGGCCGCCTGACCTCGCAGCGCGAACACACCACGCTCAAGGGCGGCGGCATCGACGACCGCATGCGCTACTACGCCTACAACGGCGACGGCGCGGTGATGCAGCGGCGCGAAGGCAAGATCGACGGCAACGGCCAGTTCGTCCAGGACTACAGCTGGGGCGCCAACGGCTCCGGCAACTACCGCCTGATCCACGCCGGCGGCGCGCAGCAGGCCGAACTGCGCGAGGCCAATCGCAACCCACTGCCCGGCGGCGGCTTCGTCTACCTCGACCAGTTCGTGAACCTCAACGGCCTGGGCGGCTACGAAGCCGGCGACGCCGGCAAGGCGATGCCGCTGCCCGGCGAAACCCTGCGCGGCCTGGCCCAGCGCATCTATGGCAGCGAGTCGATGTGGTACCTGATCGCCGACGCCAACGGCCTGAGCGACCCGGCGCAGGAGCTGGTGCCGGGCGTGGGGCTGGTGGTGCCTAAGGCGATGGTGAGTCGGAACGATGCGGCTACGTTCAAGCCGTATAACCCGGCGGAGGCGATCGGGTCGACGTCGCCGGAGTTGCCTTACATTGCACCGCCACCGAAGAATGAATGCGGTAATTTTGCGATCGTCTTAATGGCAATCGTTGTCATCGCCATAACGGCCGCAACCTGGGGCACGATGACGGCACCGTCAGCCAGCGCGATGGCCGCAGCGACAAGCGCAACCGCTACTAGCGTGACAACACTGGGAATGGCAGGTACAGCTACCGCCGCGACGGCAGCAGCTGCACTGGCGCCAGGCTTGGGAACCGCGATTGTGGCTGGGGCGACCGCTTCGGCCGCCGGCAGCCTCGCTGGCCAGTTCGTTGGCAGCGTGATGGGCATTACCAATTTCAGTCTACGCAACGTCGCTTCCGCAGGCGTCTCGGGCGGTCTGACAGCCGGCTTGGGAAACCTGATGGGAGTCGGCAGCGTTCAATCCGCTCTCGCACAATCGCCGTTGAAAGCGGCCGGTATGGCGTTAGGACGCGCCGCCGCCAGCTACATCGGCCAGAAGGTCGCGGGAATCGACGAAGGCTTCAGCTGGCGCGCGATCGCTGCCGATGCCGCCAGTCAGTACGGCGCTGCAGCAATCAGCGCAGGCATCGGCCTGAAGGCTCCTAGCCTGTTTGGTGGCACAGACTCGATCACGGACGACTTCGCCGGCAATATGATCGGCGGCGTAGTCAGTCTGCATACACGACGGGCCTTTGGCTTCAAGGACGACATCGATTACAGGCGGATGGCGCTGGATGCGTTTGGCAATGCGCTGGGTAATGCTGTGGCTCGAGGCTTTTTCATGCCGCGTCGCGAGAGCGAGGCAGCCCCGAAGAAGTCGATGGGTGGTACCGCCAGTGGCGCTACGACTCAGTCGCTGTCTTGGCAAATCGGTCCCAGCGTTGTCATCACCGACAATATTTCCGAGTCCAATAGAAAATCAGTAATCGGCGATAGCCAAAATTTGATCTCGTTGAATCCTGATCTCGGCCCAGTCGATAAAGAATATCGGCCGGTTCTGGTCACCGCAGTCAAGGCCGACGACCTCAAGATTGATCCTGCAGATTTGCAAGCAATGTTTGCACGTGACGTCGCCACCATGAGCCGTGCAACGAATTCTTCGTTTTCGCATCAGGCAACTATGGATGTCAGCCTGCTAGACGGATGGCGCAATCTGGCCACCTTGATCTATGGCGATCGTGCTGCAGCATCGTTCGACTTCGCGCAAAGCTTCCCGGCAGGAGTGCGCGATGGGTGGAATAAGTTCGTAGGGAAGGCTCAATCTGTTCTTAGCTTTGGCGAAGAACAGGTCAATGCTTACATGAATTTTGATTTAGAGAAATCAATCCCCGGAAAAGTACTGATGTTTGCGGCCGAAGAAGGCGTCCGCCAACAACTGGGCATGGAGCCAATGCACATTTCGGCCGTCAAATCAGCTTATAAGTACGCCGCGTATGTCGGCACAGGACGCGCTGCAGAAGCGGCAGTACAAGCGACCGAGAACTGGCTTGAGAATACTTCCGCTGCCGAGAAGGGTTACGATGTTGGCCACGTTACCGGAGAGTATGGCCCTGAGGCAGCTCTGTCAGCTTTGGGTGGTGAGGCACTGCAAGCACGACACCTCGCTGGTGCGATAGGGCGCACCATCGATATTGCTGACGACGTAAAAGCTTATGCTTCAAAGTCCTCTCGAAAAGCAAGGTCCTTTATTGATGACATCCGCCGTGTAAGCGCAGCAGGAAATAGCGAAGCCCTAGGCGGCGCGGGTGGAAACTGGCGAGTAATTGATGAAGTGGCTGACGGCTCAGTTGTGCAGCAAGCAACGCCAACATCGTGCGGCCAAGCATGCGCGCAGATGCTGTTAGCTGATCGCGCGGTGATCGTCGATCAGGTTCAGTTCGGTGGTGAATTGACATCGGCCCAAGGCCTCGCCGCAAAAATGAACAAGTTTGATCACGGATGGGTAGGAGCGGGTGTTGACTCATCCAGCTTCGGAGCGCTGAATGAGACTGGCTCTTGGTCAGCTATGATGTGGGAAAAAGGCAATGGCTATGGCCATTGGGTCGTCGTTGACGGCCTGAACGACAGCGGGATGGTGCTTTTGCGTGACCCATTCAACGCAACCCGCTATTCGATGACTCCGCTCGACTTCGATAATTCATGGAGTGGTTACAGTGTCTTCAAACAAAAGCTATAGTTTGTTTCTCAACTCAATCCGCTATAACACTGAAAATCAAAGCGTTGTCTACAGCGCGATTGTCGATGGCAAAGAGATTGCACTAAGTGGCCGCGTCTCAGGTGTCGCCGGTATTCGATCAGTAGTGATGTCGGATGAATTGGAAAAATTTCTTCGCCCATTTTGTGCGAATGACCCCGGCATTGTGAAAAGGCTCGTGAATGCAACGTGGCGAGCCGTCGATGGCGAGTCTTTGGAGTATCCAATTCAGATTTGATATTGCTTTTAGCCCCCACCGCCCGGCGATGCCGGGCGGTGTTGCTTTTGGAAAACAGGGTCAGAGTGCACTTTCTAACCCATCCTCACTGGATGCACGCACCTTGCGCGGCCGGCCGATCTTCGCCGGCCCCGCTCGTCGCTGCAGTTGGCTTTCAATCATTTCGCGAAATCGATCAGAGCCCAACGCATGCTGGCGCTGAAGCCGTAGACGAATCAGCTCTAGTTCCTCCGCAGGGATCGAACTCTCCAACAGTTCGCGATAGACCTTCCGCCGGGAGTCGTCGTCCAGACTCAATCCCAGGTAGGACGGATGCGGCCTGATCAATGCGTCATGTACTCCTTCGGCATTCGATCTAAAACTTGACCATCGATAGCCCCGGGGGCGGCGACCATGGCCGCACGCACCGGGTTGAGTTCGATGTGTCGATAGCAACTCAGCGCATACGTTTCGTTGTCAACCGGGCAAGATTTGTAACGCCCCTCCCAGAGCGTGCCCGTGCGGCGATAGTGGTAATTCGCATACCGTGCATAACGACGCCCCAACGCTTGCATCAACGCGCTCACCTGCCCTGCTTGCGACGGCATCAGGAGCAGATGCACATGATTCGTCATCAGCACGTAAGCATGGATCGCGCAACCAACACGTATGCAGAGTTCTTTCAGCTCGCCCAGATAACGGACATAATCGACCTACTGGAAGAAGCACGGCTGACGGTCGTTACCACGTTGGATCACATGTTCAGGAATACCGGACAAATCGATCCGAAGCCGACAGCTTAGGGAGAATGCACTCTGACCCCTGTCTTGATAGGACCGAATGCTGAAGCCATCGTATTCGGCTCCAAATTTGGGGACACTGCCACTAAAAACATGACCAGCAACGGATTTAGAGCACTCAGAAAACTAGATGAAACTATTAATTATATCGGATCAAAGAGAAACCAATAATGTACACATTTGTCCTCGTTGTTGATTCCGCGAATCATTTATTCACCGCAGAAAAAATCGCCGAGAGAGTCGGCAACCCTAACGTAGAAGCAGACGGACGCAGCGTGGTTGAGAGCCCTAATGGTCCTCGCGACGGCTGGATAGCAGTTTCGGCTTTCAATTCGGAAGGATATGACTATCCCGAGGAAAATTATGAAATACTAAAAGCGGCCATTGCTACCGCTCAAATGGATAAGCCGCTACCCTTCTTGATCGAAGGCAGAGATACAAACACGTCCCTAGCGAACGATTTACTAACATCATTGGATGTAAATACAAAAACCATCATTGACAATGATCACGGAATTATTGCAGAGCTACCAGTATTCAAGAAGCTTGCCGAGATGGGAATTGACTGGCTACACCAAGAGAGCCTCCCTCACTTCGATTAATCGCTTTGAATAGACAGCGCTGCGCTGCGGCGCTGTTGTCGGGCAGCCTCTAAGAAAAGAAAACAGTAAAATAGGGTCAGAGTGCACTTTCCAACCTATCCTCATTGGACGCAGGCATCTTGCGGGACCGGCCGCTCTTCGCCGGCCCCGCTCGCCGTCGCAGTTGGCATTCAATCATTTCGCGAAATCGATCGGAACCCGACGACGCTGACGCTGAAACCGTAGACGAATTGGAAAATTGCACTATGACCCTGCTTTTCCTAGATTCAGAACCAGATAAAGGAATACCCTCAAATGTACAGAGCGAGAATCATCGACGCTGGCCTGGAGGGCCACCTCCCTATTCAGGGACTGTCGCCCAAGCAAATTGCAGAGATTGAAGCCGCCCAAGGAGTGGTTGTTCCGTCGGCTTACAGGGATTTTTTACTGGAATGTGGAGAATCCGCTGGCTTGCTTTGCGATGATGCGGAATTTTTCTACCCCGCCCTCAAATACCTGAAGCAGGATTTGCAGGAAATATTGAGCGACAACGACGAGGACGTGCGGGGTTTCGAGTTTGACCTCCCCCCGAATGCGCTCGTAATCGGCTCCTATCAAGGGCGGCAGCACGACTACTTGATTTGCGATGGCACGAACGATCCGCCCGTCCATCGCCTGGTAATTATGAAGGGAAGCACTCAACTCCAAGAGTCGTTCACGTCCTACATCGCCAGAATGATTGATTCTTATCAGAAAGCACAAAAATATTTCTGAGAATTCCATTTCTAATCGCAGGGTTTCGACCGCTCAGGCCTAAGAGCGATCAGTGCGCTGCGAGTAACATCGGCTGGTCGCGCTCAAATACTGAAGGCCTGGACGCGTGCCGACACGGCGCCTTTGGATAGCGACAGCGATGACCGCGCCACAAGGCACCCTAACGCATTCGCAAGCATCCGAATTCCAACCGCAACACGATTCGGCTAACGCGCGAAGCTGTGAGCCTCGCGCGCAGACCTCAGCAGCCCGCGCGCAAGTCAGCGGACTTGTGCGCAAGTGCTCTAGGCTTGCGATCACAAGGCTTTGCGGGCCGCGCGCGAGGCTAAATCCCTTGCGGCTGGCTCATAAAGTGTCGCGCGCAAGGCGATTTGCCCCGGTCGCGACGCAACAGGACTCGCACTCGCAACGCTTTGAGTCTTGTGGTCGGGTGTTCAGGGCTTGCGGCGGGATCGCGCGGGCCGGCGACGTGGCTCGGCGGCTTGCGTTCAAGGCGGATGGGGTTGCGCGCGTCCGGTGATCGCTTGCGTTCGCGCCATTGAGGCTTGCGCGCAAGGTAAAAACACTTGCGATTGCAGCGGAGCCTAAGGTCGCCGCCGGCCGGACGGCGACCGTTGGGCGGCGAACGGGCTTAGTCGGAGCGGATCGTTTGGAGGTTGCCGTGGACTTGGTCGGCCCAGAGGCGGAACACTCGAGCCAGGGCGCGGCGGCGTGAATGATCAGGGTCGTCGGTTTCTGTTGAGTCGATGGCGCGGGCGATGCCGATCAGTTCGGTGTGGAACGCCTGTAGGCCGTGGTACGCGCTGACCGGCAGCAGGACGTAATCCGTTGCGAGCGCAGACTTTCGAGACATGTGCGGTGCTCCCAGATAAGGAAACCACCGCTTTCGGAGGTGGGGACCGCTAAGTGAAGAGTTTCTAGGCTCTGACTCGAAGCCTGCTTCTCCCAAAAACACATGTCAACAGCCGTTTGCGGAACGTTTTCGAACTGTGCGCAACGTTGGCGCATGAAACGCACATCAAGCCGAAAGCCACAGCAATCTTCAGTCGCTTGCCAAGAGCCCTTGCGACAAGGTCGAGCGGAAGCGAATGGAGGCAACCTGTGCCAAAAAAACTACCCCATCAGGGACTATTTCAGAACATCGAGCAGCGCATGCATCCCAGCAAAAAAGCGCCTTGGCGTCAGGCGAGGAACTTGGAGAGCTTCGTCGTATCTGTTAGCTCGTGGTCGCGGCTTGCGCCGCTCCTACAGGGGGTAGCTGCGGCTTACTCGGCGCTTGCGGTTGCGACAAAGAAAAGGGCGTCCTCGCGGACGCCCTTTCTGTTTCGGTGATGGTGCCGTCCTGCCGTCAGTAGTAACCAGCGAGGTTGAGGAACCACCCCTTGTTGTCGTACTCCAGATCCGTCAAGTCATCGCTGAAGTCGGTGAAGTTATACCCAATCCCGACCTTGAAGTTCTGACTCAACTGCCGATCCACCCCGACCAGCCAACCGCGCCGGTCGCCGCCGTCCTTCACCGACAGCCAGCGGTACTCCGCCATCGCGTCCCACTTGGCGATCAGGTGGTAGCGCACCTGCCCGGCCAGCAAGTCGGCGCGGCTGTCGAGCCACAGGCCTTCGCCGCGGCCCATGCGGTAGTCGCCCCAGCGGCTGGCGGCCTTGGCGGCCAGTTCCCACTTGTCGTCGAGGCGGTAGATGCCTTCGAACGACAGCACCTGCGAGCGCTGGTCGTATTGGTTGCCGCCTTCCTGGCCGATCGTGGCCAGGTCGTACAGGTAGACGTACTTGCCGAACGCGGCCCAGCGCGAGTTGTCGTGCGGGCGGTAGGCGAAGCCGAGGTTGCCTTCGACCGTCTTGGCGCCGCGCGAGGCGTCGATCTGGTCCTTGATGTCGGAGTACAGGAAGCGCGCGGCGATGCGCCAGTCTTCGTTGATCTTGTAGAACAGGCGGTTCGCGGTGGTCCAGGCTTCGCGGCGTTCGGCGCCGCTGTCCTTGCGGTATTCGAGCTTGCTCGACCAGTCGGTGCGTTGGTCGGTGCGGCCGCCGCTGAGGCTGTAGGCGCGGCGGTCGATGTGGCCGCTGGCCGCGTCGAGGTCGCCGTCCATCACGCTGAAGCCCAGGTTCCAGCCTTCGCCGGGATAGAAGTCCATGCCGAAGGTGTGGGCGATGCCTTGGCTGGCGTCGCGCGGGTCCTTGAGGAACTGGCTTTCGTTGTAGAGGTTGGTCTGGTTGTTGAGGCGCCAGCGTTGGCCGATGGTCCAGCCGGTCTGCAGCACGTTGTCGAACAGCGGGTCGCGTTCGGTGCGGTCGGTGCTGAAGGTGTAGCCGCCGTAGATGGTGTGGTCCGGGGTCAGGCGGTACTCGGCGTCGAGCTTGCCGGCGTCGCCGCGGCTGCCGTTGCTGTATTCGGCGTTGATGCTGGAGCGGTCGCCGAACAGGTAGCGCGCGCCGATGGTGCCCAGGTCGTTGCGCTTGTACTTGCCGCCGTCGTCGTCGACGGTGTACTGGCCGGCGACGTACAGCTCCAGGCTGGAGCCGATGCGGTGGGTGTAGCGCATCGCGAACAGCATCGCGTCCAGGTCCGGCACAGTCGAGCCCGCGCCGCGCTCTTCGCGGATGCGGCGCAGTTCGGCGCCGAGCTGGTCGTCGTTGGTGATGCGCCAGTCCATCGTCAGCTGGCTCTGCTCGAGCGCCTGGTCGCCGCTCTCGCGCCGGGTGTGGCGGCCGAACAGGCTGAAGTTCTCGGTGAAATAGCCCAGGAACTCGGCGCCGTATTCGCGCACCGCCTGGCCCTGGTCGTAGCGCGAGATCGAGAAGCCCGGATCGATGTCGCGCCACCACGCGCCGGCGCTCCAGTCGAGCTGGGTCCAGCCCAGTTCCTTAAAGTTGGCGCGCGCTTCGATCTTGTCGGCGTCGCCCTTGCGCGGGCCGTCGATCGGGTTGACGCGGGTGAAGTCGATACCGCCGTTGGTGGAGTACCACAGCGGCGCCGAGGTCGATTCGGTGCGGGTCTTCTCCAGCTTCAGGTAGGTGCCGCGGCCGGCCTGCAGGGTCAGGTCCACGCCCTTGAGGGTGTAGTCGTCGCCGCTGCGGTTTTCGTCGACGTAGGTGCCGCCGACGGCGAAGTGATCGCCGAGCCACTGCTTGCCGCGGAAGCCGGCGCTGACGTCGTCGGTCTGGAAACCGGCCGGGACGTATTCGTAATCCACCAGCAGGCGCTGGGTGTAGCCGTCCAGCGGGGTGTCGCGGGTCAGCGTGCGCACGTTCTCGCGGGTGATCTGCGACAGCGGGCGGGTCAGCAGGATGCGGCCCTGCATGTTGTTGATTTCGTAATCGGCGCCGCGGGCGAGGTCGACGCGCGACTCGACCCGGCCGGTGCTGACGTCGCGGATTTCGACGGTCACCTTCTCCGAACCCGGCAGGATGTCGGTGTGGCGCAGCATGTACAGGCTGTTGCCGGTGCCGAGGAATTCGGTGTGGCCCAGCGCGCTCTGCGCTTCGGAACCGAACACTCGCAGTTCGCTGCGCGGATCGCCGAGCACGGTGGTGTTGCGGCTGCGCCAGGCCAGCGCCGCGCCGTACAGCGAGCGGTTGTACTGGGCGTATTCGGTGCCGGTGATGCCGGTGTTGAAGTTGCCCCACACCGCCTGGTTCTGGTCCCAGTCCACGCGCAGGTACAGCTTGCCCTGGGTGTCGACGTCGCGGTAGGTGTTGGAATCGTCGCCGTAGACCGGGTAGTACAGGTTGGGGTCGAGGCGGCGGAAGATGTCCTGCGCGTCGGCGTCGAAGAAGCCGTTGAACAGGCGCTTGATCTCGTTCTCGCGGGTGTCGGCCTGGGCGGTGATCAGGTACTTGCCCTGCACCTTGCCCTTCAAATAGAACGCCAGCCGGCCTTCGCTGATGAAGCTGTCGTCGTAGCGGCCGCGGTCGCCGGCGGCGAGCGGTTCGATGTTGCCGCTGACGCTGTTCTTGGACAGGGTGACGTCGGCCAGCGCGACCAGGAAGCTGTATTTGCCGGTGACGTTGACGTCGAGGCCCTTCTCCAGCTCCGCCCCACCCTGGCTCTTGATCTTGACCGCGTAGTGGTGGGTGCCGATCGGCTCCAGGAACTCGGCGGCGAACTTGCGCTCCAGGTCGATCGGGAAGCTCTGGTCGTTGATGGTGAGCTGGCTGTCGCGCGGGATGTCGCGGCCGTAGATGCGCACGCGCGAGCCGTACACCGGGATGTTCTGCAGCCGGATCGCATTGGTGCCGTAGATCGAGCTGGTGACGGCCAGGTCTTCGGCGTTGCGTTCGTTGATCGGCTGGCCGAGGCTCTTTTGCACCTGGTCGCGCTGGATCTGGATGCCGCGCTCGTACTCTTCGGGCTTGAGCAACTGGATGCGCTGCGGCTGGATCTCGTCGAACACACCGCTCTTGCCGTAGGCGCGCGCGATGTAGATCAGCTCGTCGCCGGCGAGCAGGTTCAGGCCGGCCGGCAACGCGCCGTCCCATTCCTGCTCGGAGACGTTCTCCACCGGCAGGTCGATGGTCGCCAGCGGCGTCACCAGGTCGGTGTCGCTGCCGCGGTAGACGGTGACCTGCAGTTTCTCGATGAACGAGGCGTAGTTGGTGTAGCCGTGGAAGCGCACCGGCTTGGTGATGCGGCCGTTCTCGAACGGCGCGGTCGAGCCGGTCTGCACGTTGAGCACCGGCGGGCCGAGGGTGGGATCTTCGGTGGCCCAGATCACGCCGCCGTTGGGCAGGTCGATCTGGAACTTGCCGGCGATCTTGGCCGAGCCCGGCGCGACGTTCTCGCGCACCACGTCGACGCGGCGGTTGGCCTGCAACGCGGCGGCGTCGTCGCCCTGCACCACCGGCTTGTCCTCGCCGCGGGTGCGCACGCGGAACAGCAGGCCTTCGTCGCTGCGGCATTCGTCGCCTTCGCACCGGGTCGGCACGTCGGGCACCAGCGCTTCGCGCGCCGGCGCCGGCTTGTCGAGCGAGCGCAGGTCGACCGGGGCGGCGCCGCGGCCGCCGTCGCCGCTGGACTGCGGCAGCCCGGGCTGGCCGGTTTTTTGCGCGTAGGCCGGGGCGGCGGCGCCGGCGGCGAACACGCCGCCGGTCAGCAGGCCGATCAGCGTCATGTCCAGAAGCTTCATCTTGATCTTCATGGCCATGTCCTCAGCGGTTGCCCACGCCGACCGGCGCCTGGGTGTCGTCGGTGATATCCACTCGCACTTTCTGCCTTACCTCGGGCTTGAGTTCGGCCGCGATCGCTTCGAACACGGCCTTGGCGCGACGCAGTCCCAACTGGACGTTGTAGGCGCTCGCGCCGCGCTTGTCGGCGCGGCCGACGATGCCGATGGCACCGCTGCCCTGCTGGTTGAGCGTCTTGGCGATTTCGCCGATGAGGGCGCGGTACTGCGGCTTGATCGTGGCCTGGTCGGTGTCGAACAGCACCTCGCCCAGGCGGATCGCAGGATCCAGGCTGACCAGGGTCGCGTCGGTACCGGCGACCACGTCCACCTTGACCTTGCTCGCCAGCGCCGGATCGCCTTCGATCTGCTTGAGCAGCTCGGCCTGCACCGCGCGGGCGCGGGCGAAGGCCAGGGCCTCCTCATCGGCCTGCGCGGCGACGGTGACGCTGCCGCCGCCGGCATCGCGCAGGCGAGAGGCGATCTGGCCGAACATCGGCGCGTAGCTCTCCTTCACCTTGGCGCTGCCGGCTTCGAACATCACCTCGCCGAGCTCCACGTCGGTCTCCGACTTGGCCCCGGAGACTTCGCCCGGCGGCAGCTTGACGCCGAAGTCGAAGCGGGTCGGGATGCCCTGGGTGATGCGGCGCACGCGCGGGTTTTCGGTGGTGAACACCGAGCCCGGCGGCAGCGTGGCCGGATCGACCTTGAGGATGAAGTTGCGGCCGCGCGCGGCGTTGCCGCCGTCGATGCCTTCCAGGTGGTAACGGCCGTAGGCGTCGGTTTCCATGATCAGACCTTCCACCGATGCGATGCGCACGCCCGGAATGCCGCGCTCATCGATGCCGTTGTTGCGGATCGTGTAGGAGACGACGTAGCCGGCCGCGCCCTGGCTGACCTGGCGCGTGACCTGCAGGTCCTGCGCGGTCAACCCCTTGGCCGCGTCGCCGCGGATGCGTTCGACCGTGCTGCGGCCGTCGGCGCCCATGCGCACGGTGGTGCCTTCGTCGGTGGTCAGCACGAAGTCGTCGGTGAAGGCCAGCTCGCTCAGGGTCTGGCGCACCACCACTTCGCGCGCCGGCATCGCCGCCGAACCGCGGCCGTCGATGCGGCCCAGGGCGATGCCGTGCAGCATCGGCGCGCTCGCGTCGGGCTCGGCGACCGGGCCTTCGCCGCGATCGACCGTGGTCGAACCGGCGACGTAGGCGTTCGGCGCGAAGCCGCCCTGCACGCGCACGCCGGTGGCCTTGGCCGGATCCTGCCAGCCGTCGCCGTCGCGGTCGTCGAACACGCTGCCGACCAGCAGGCTGTCTTCCAGCAGCGGATCGCCGGCCATGGTCACTTCGGCGGTGGCGTCGTTGGAGATCTTGGTGCCCTTGTCGTCGTAACCGGCGACCTGGTTCTTGTGCGTGCCCTTGCCCACGCCAGCGCCGACGCGCAGGAAGTAGCTCACGGTGGCCTTGCCGCCGATCGCCACGTCGATGCCGCCGATGCGCAGCGGGTTGGCGCTGATCACCACGCCGTTCCTGTTGTCGTCGTCCACGGTCAGCGAGTTGTCGACGAAGGTGAAGCCGGCCGGCGGGATGTCGAGCAGGGTGGCGTTCACCGCCGGCGAGTCGCCGACGTTCTCGATCGACACGCTGTAGCGGACCAGGTCGCCGATCTTGACCTCGCGCACCGCCGAGGTCTTGACCAGGCGCAGCACCGGCGCGTTGGCGATCACGGTGATGGTCACCGTGGCGTTGGCGCACACCGGCGTCGGCGAGGAGGTGTCGCAGACGCGGTAGGTGAAGCTGTCGGTGCCGGCGAAGAACTGCTTCGGCGTGTAGGTGCACGAACCCGCCGAGCAGGTCACGGTGCCGTTGGCCGGCTGGCCGACGACCGTCACCGAGGCCGGATCCAGCGGCGCGCCGGTCACGGTGTCGTTGCCGACCACGTTGATGGTCACCGGAGTCTGCTGGTTGGTCTGCGCGGTGTCGGGGTTGGCGGTGACCTTGTTCGGTTGCACGGTCACGTTGACCTTGGCGGTCGCGCAGTTGGTCGGGTTGAGCTTCTCGCAGATCGTGTAGGTGTAGACGTCGTCGCCGCTGAAGTTGTTGCGCGGCGTGTAGGTGATGGTGCCGTCGCTGTTGACCACGGTGGTGCCGTTGGCCGGGTCGGTGCTGACGGTGATGGTCACCAGGTTCGGATCGATCGGCGCGCCGTTGAGCGTGTCGTTGGCGATCACGTTGGTGCTCACCGGCGTGTTCTGCGGGGTCGTGCCGGTGCCGCCGGCCGGGTCGTCGGTGGCGGTGATCGCCGGCGCCGACACGGTGATGGTGACCGTCGCGGTGTCGCAGTTGCTCGGGTTCAGCACTTCGCACAGCTGGTAAGTGACGGTGTAGGTGCCGGCCGGAGTGTTCGGCGCGACATCGACGTGGCCGTCGGCCTTGACCGTCAGCGGGCCGTTGCTGTTCGGCTTGACGGTGACGTCGGCCGGGTTGACCGCGCTGCCGCCCAGGGTGTCGTTGCCGAGCACGTTGACCACGTTGGTGCCGCCGGTGGCGCCGTTGACCGGCGTGGCGACGATGTCGTCGACCGCGTCGATCGGCGCGGCGTCGACGGTCACCGCGACGGTCGCGGTGGTGCAGTTGGCCGGGTCGGCGATTTCGCAGATCCGGTACTCGACCGTGTAGCTGCCCTTCGGCGTGCCCGGAGCGACATGCACCGCGCCGGTGGCCGGATCCAGGGTCACCTTCGGATCGGAGGTGGAGACCTGGCTGATGGTCACCGTGGCGGTGGTCGCCGGCTGGCCGTTGAGGGTGTCGTTGCTGAGCACGTTGGCCACCGCGGTGCCGCCGGCGGCGCCGTTGGCGACGGTGCCGGCGTCGTTGTTGGCCACGATCGGACGGCGCTGCACCGGGGTGGTGGTGGTCGCGGTCACCGGCGTGGTGATCTCGGTCGAGGTCACGCCGGCGTTGTTGACGATGTTGCCGCTGGCCGCGTCGGCCTGGACCACGGTGTAGTTGCCGGTGACGGTGCACACCGCGCTCGGGCCGGTCGGCGCCATGTCCGGGCAGGTCCAGCTCGACGGCGTGGTTTTGCTGTCGGTGATGACCACGTTGTGCAGGGTGACGTTGCCGGTGTTGGTGGCGGTCAAGGTGTAGGTCAGCACGTCGCCGATGGTGATGGTGCCGCTGGAATCGTTGTCGGCGTAGCTGGTCTGGGCCTTGGCCAGGGTCATCTGCGGGTTGCGCGTCGGCACCGGCGTCGAGGTGGCGGTGTTGTTGCCGCTGTTCGGGTCGGAGGTCGGCGAGGTCGCGGTCGCGGTGTTGGCGTAGCTGCCGGTTTCCAGCACGCGCGCGACCACGGTCAGGGTCGCGTTGGCGCCCGCGGCCAGGTTGCCCACGGTCCAGGCGGTGCCGTTGTAGGTGCCCACGCTCGGCGTGGCCGAGACGAAGGCGTAGCCGTTGGGCAGCGGATCGTTGACCACCACCGCGTCGGCCGCGGACGGGCCGGCGTTGCTGACTTCGATGGTGAAGGTCACGTTGCTGCCGACCGGCGGCGCGGCGTTGTCGACGGTCTTGACGACGGCGAGGTCGGCCGAGGCCACCGGCGACGGCGTGCTGGTGGAGCTGTTGTTGCCCGGGGTCGGGTCGCCCGTGGTCGAGGTCGCCGTCGCGGTGTTGGCGTAGTTGCCGGTCGCCAGCACCGTCGCGGTGACGGTCAGCGTGGCGCTGGCGCCGTTGGCGAGCGTGCCGACGGTCCAGGCGGTGCCGTTGTAGGTGCCCACGCTCGGGTTGGCCGAGACGAAGGTGTAGCCGCTGGGCAGCGCATCGTTGACCACCACCGCGTCGGCCGCGGACGGACCGTTGTTGCTGACCACGATGGTGAAGGTGACGTTGGTGCCGACCGTCGGGTTCGGGTTCGACGCGGTCTTGACCACGGCCAGGTCGGCCGAGGCCACCGGGGTCGGGGTGTTGGTCGCGGTGTTGTTGCCCGGGGTCGGGTCGCCGGTGGTCGAGGTCGCGGTGGCGGTGTTGGCGTAATTGCCCGTCGCCAGAACCGTCGCAACGACGCTCAGGGTCGCGTTGGCGCCGTTGGCCAGGGCGCCGACGCTCCACACGCCGGTGCCGCTGTTGTAGGTGCCCACGCTCGGCGTCGCCGAGACGAAGGTGTAGCCGCTCGGCAGCAGGTCGTCGACCGCCACCGCGGCCGCGGCGGACGGGCCGTTGTTGGCGACGGTGACGGTGAAGGTGATGTTGCTGCCCACCGTCGGCGTCGCGGTCGAGGCGGTCTTGGTCACGGCCAGGTCGGCCGAGGCCACCGGCGTCGGCGTGCTGGTCGAGGTGTTGTTGCCCGGAGTCGGGTCGCCGGTGGTCGAGGTCGCCGTGGCGGTGTTGGCGTAGTTGCCCGTCGCCAGCACGGTCGCGGTGACGGTCAGGGTTTCGCTGGCGCCGTTGGCGAGCGTGCCCACGGTCCACACGCCGGTGCCGTTGTTGTAGGTACCGGTGCTGGCGTTGGCCGAGACGAAGGCGTAGCCGCTCGGCAGCGCGTCGTCGACCGCCACCGCGGCGGCGTCGGACGGGCCGTTGTTGCTGACCACGATGGTGAAGGTGATGTTGGTGCCCACCGTCGGCGTCGCGGTCGAGGCGGTCTTGACCACGGCCAGGTCGGCCGAGGCCACCGGCGTCGGGGTGCTGGTCGCGGTGTTGTTGGCGGTGTTCGGGTCGCCCGTGGTCGAGGTCGCGGTGGCGGTGTTGGCGTAGTTGCCGGTCGCCAGAACCGTCGCGACGACGCTCAGGGTCGCGTTGGCGCCGTTGGCCAGGGTGCCGACCGCCCACACGCCGGTGCCGGCGGTGTAGGTGCCCACGCTCGGCGTGGCCGAGACGAAGGTGTAGCCGCTCGGCAGCAGGTCGTCGACCGCCACCGCGGCGGCGGCGGACGGGCCGTTGTTGGCGACGGTGACGGTGAAGGTGATGTTGGTGCCCACCGTCGGCGTCGTGGTCGACGCGGTCTTGGTCACAGCCAGATCGGCCGAGGCCACCGGCGTCGGCGTATTGGTCGAGGTGTTGTTGCCCGGGGTCGGGTCGCCCGTGGTCGAGGTCGCCGTGGCGGTGTTGGCGTAGTTGCCCGTCGCCAGCACGGTCGCGGTGACGGTCAGGGTTTCGCTGGCGCCGTTGGCGAGCGCGCCGACCGTCCACACGCCGGTGCCGTTGTTGTAGGCGCCGGTGCTGGTGGTGGCCGAGACGAACGCGTAGCCGCTCGGCAGCGCATCGTCGACCGCCACGCCGGCGGCGTCGGACGGGCCGTTGTTGCTGACCACGATGGTGAAGGTGATGTTGCTGCCCACCGTCGGGGTCGCGCTCGACGCGGTCTTGACCACGGCCAGGTCGGCCGAGGCCACCGGCACCGGGGTGTTGGTCGCGGTGTTGTTGCCCGGGGTCGGATCGCTGGTGGTCGAGGTCGCGGTCGCGGTGTTGGCGTAGTTGCCGGTCGCGCGCACGGTGGCGACGACGGTCAGGGTTTCGCTGGCGCCGTTGGCCAGCGCGCCGACGGTCCAGGCGCCGGTGCCGGCGTTGTAGGCGCCCACGCTCGGCGTGGCCGAGACGAAGGTGTAGCCGTTCGGCAACAGGTCGTTGACCACCACCGCCGCGGCCGCGGACGGGCCGTTGTTGGCGACGGTGACGGTGAAGGTGATGTTGGTGCCCACCGTCGGGGTCGCGCTCGACGCGGTCTTGGTCACCGCCAGGTCGGCCGAGGCCACCGGCGTCGGCGTGTTGGTCGAGGTGTTGTTGCCCGGGGTCGGATCGCCGGTCGGCGAGGTCGCCGTGGCGGTATTGGCGTAGTTGCCCGTCGCCAGCACCGTCGCGGTGATGTCGAGCGTGGCGCTGGCGCCGTTGGCCAGGGTGCCGACGGTCCAGGCGCCGGTGCCGTTGTTGTAGGCGCCCACGCTCGGCGTGGCCGAGACGAAGGCGTAGCCGCTCGGCAACGGATCGTTGACCACCACCGCGGCGGCGTCGGACGGGCCGTTGTTGCTGACCGCGATGGTGAAGGTCACGTTGGTGCCGACCACCGGGGTCGGGTTGGACGCGGTCTTGACCACGGCCAGGTCGGCCGAGGCCACCGGCGTCGGCGTATTGGTCGAGCTGTTGTTGGCGCTGTCCGGGTCGCCCGTGGTCGAGGTCGCCGTGGCGGTGTTGGCGTAGCTGCCGGTCGCGCGCACGGTGGCGACGATCTGCAGGGTCTCGCTGGCGCCGTTGGCCAGCGCGCCGACGGTCCAGGCGCCGGTGCCGTTGTCGTAGGTGCCCACGCTCGGCGTGGCCGAGACGAAGGTGTAGCCGCTCGGCAGCGGATCGTTGACCACCACCGCGGCCGCATCGGACGGGCCGTTGTTGTTCAGCGCGATGGTGAAGGTGACGTTGGTGCCGACCGTCGGGGTCGCGCTCGACGCGGTCTTGACCACGGCCAGGTCGGCCGACGCGGTCGGCGACGGCGTGCTGGTCGCGGTGTTGTTGGCGGTGTTCGGGTCGCTGGTGGTCGAGGTCGCGGTCGCGGTGTTGGCGTAGCTGCCGGTCGCGCGCACGG
>NZ_LXSD01000416.1:31160-31488 GCF_017168095.1 Lysobacter enzymogenes
CGTGGCGCTGGCGCCGTTGGCCAGGTTGCCGACCGCCCACACGCCGGTGCCGGCGGTGTAGGTGCCGGTGCTCGGATTCGCCGAGACGAAGGTGTAGCCGCTCGGCAGTTGGTCGTTGACGTTGACGCCGGCCGCGGCCGACGGGCCGTTGTTGGTCACGGTCACGGTAAAGGTGACGTTGGTGCCCACGGTCGGCGTGGCGCTCGACGCGGTCTTGGTCACGGCCAGATCGGCCGAGGCCACCGGCGTCGGCGTGCTGGTGGACGTGTTGTTGCCCGGGGTCGGATCGCTGGTGGTCGAGGTCGCCGTCGCGGTGTTCGCGTACGGG
>NZ_LXSD01000416.1:31538-31750 GCF_017168095.1 Lysobacter enzymogenes
CCACGGCCCACACGCCGGTGCCGTTGTTGTACGTGCCCACGCTCGGCGTCGCCGAGACGAAGGCGTAGCCGGCCGGCAGCTGGTCGTTGACGTTGACGCCGGCCGCATCGGACGGGCCGTTGTTGGTCAGCGTGATGGTGAAGGTAACGTTGGTGCCCACCACCGGCGTCGCGCTCGACGCGGTCTTGACCACGGCCAGGTCGGCCGAGGCC
>NZ_LXSD01000416.1:31800-32496 GCF_017168095.1 Lysobacter enzymogenes
TCGCTGGTGGTCGAGGTCGCGGTCGCGGTGTTGGCGTAGCTGCCGGTCGCGCGCACGGTGGCGGCGATCTCGATGTTCGCGCTGGCGCCGTTGGCGAGCGTGCCGATCGTCCACACGCCGGTGCCGGCGTTGTAGGTGCCGGTGCTCGGGTTCGCCGAGACGAAGGTGTAGCCGCTCGGCAACTGGTCGTTGACGTTGACGCCGGCCGCGGCCGACGGACCGTTGTTGGTCACGGTCACGGTGAAGGTGACGTTGGTGCCGACCGTCGGCGTCGCGTTCGACACGGTCTTGGTCACGGCCAGATCGGCCGAAGCCACCGGCGTCGGCGTGCTGGTGGACGTGTTGTTGCCCGGCGTCGGGTCGCTGGTGGTCGACGTCGCCGTCGCGGTGTTCGCGTACGGGCCGTTCGGCAGCACGGTCGCGACGATCTGCAGGGTCTCGCTGGCGCCGTTGGCGAGCGCGCCCACGGCCCACACGCCGGTGCCGTTGTTGTACGTGCCCACGCTCGGCGTCGCCGAGACGAAGGTGTAGCCGGCCGGCAGTTGGTCGTTGACGTTGACGCCGGCCGCATCGGACGGGCCGTTGTTGCTCAGGGTGATGGTGAAGGTGACGTTGGTGCCGACCGTCGGCGTTGCGCTCGACGCGGTCTTGACCACGGCCAGGTCGGCCGAGGCCACCGGCGTCGGCGTGTTGGTC
>NZ_LXSD01000416.1:32546-38974 GCF_017168095.1 Lysobacter enzymogenes
GTCTTGACCACGGCCAGGTCGGCCGAGGCCACCGGCGTCGGCGTGTTGGTCGCGGTGTTGTTGGCGGTGTTCGGGTCGCTGGTGGTCGAGGTCGCCGTCGCGGTGTTGGCGTAGTTGCCCGTGGCGCGCACGGTGGCGACGATCTGCAGCGTCGCGCTGGCGCCGTTGGCCAGGGCACCGACCGCCCACACGCCGGTGCCGGCGGTGTAGGTGCCGACGCTCGGCGTCGCCGAGACGAAGGTGTAGCCGCTCGGCAGCTGATCGTTGACGTTCACGCCCGCCGCGGCCGACGGACCGTTGTTGGTCACGGTCACGGTGAAGGTGACATTGGTGCCCACCGTCGGGGTCGCGCTCGACGCGGTCTTGGTCACCGCCAGGTCGGCCGAGGCCACCGGCGTCGGCGTGCTGGTCGAGGTGTTGTTGCCCGGGGTCGGATCGCTCGTGGTCGAGGTCGCCGTCGCGGTGTTCGCATACGGGCCGGTCGCCAGCACGGTCGCGACGATCTGCAGGGTTTCGCTGCCGCCATTGGCCAGCGCGCCGACGGCCCACACGCCGGTGCCGGCGTTATAGGTGCCCACGCTCGGCGTGGCCGAGACGAAGGTGTAACCGGCCGGCAGTTGGTCGTTGACGTTGACGCCGGCGGCCGCGGACGGGCCGTTGTTGGTCAGCGTGATGGTGAAGGTGACATTGGTGCCCACCACCGGCGTCGCGCTCGACGCGGTCTTGACCACGGCCAGGTCGGCCGAGGCCACCGGCGTCGGCGTGTTGGTCGCGGTGTTGTTGCCCGGCGTCGGATCGCTGGTGGTCGACGTCGCCGTCGCGGTGTTGGCGTAGCTGCCCGTGGCGCGCACGGTGGCGACGATCTGCAGCGTGGCGCTGGCGCCGTTGGCCAGGTTGCCGACCGCCCACACGCCGGTGCCGGCGGTGTAGGTACCGGTGCTCGGATTCGCCGAGACGAAGGTGTAGCCGCTCGGCAGCTGGTCGTTGACGTTGACGCCCGCCGCAGCCGACGGACCGTTGTTGGTCACGGTCACGGTGAAGGTGACGTTCGTGCCCACCGTCGGCGTCGCGTTCGACGCGGTCTTGGTCACGGCCAAGTCGGCCGAAGCCACCGGCGTCGGCGTGCTGGTCGAGGTGTTGTTGCCCGGGGTCGGATCGCTCGTGGTCGAAGTCGCCGTCGCGGTGTTCGCATACGGGCCGGTCGGCAGCACGGTCGCGACGATCTGCAAGGTCGCGTTGGCGCTGGCCGCCAGCGCGCCCACCGCCCACACGCCGGTGCCGGCGTTGTAGGTGCCCACGCTCGGGGTCGCCGAGACGAAGGTGTAACCGGCCGGCAGCTGGTCGTTGACGTTGACGCCCGCGGCCGCCGACGGACCGTTGTTGGTCACGGTCACGGTGAAGGTGACGTTGGTGCCCACGGTCGGCGTCGCGTTCGACACGGTCTTGTTGACCGCCAGGTCGGCCGAGGCCACCGGCACCGGGGTGTTGGTCGCGGTGTTGTTGGCCGGGGTCGGGTCGGTCGTGCTCGAGGTCGCCGTCGCGGTGTTCGCGTACGGGCCGGCCGGGCGCACGGTGGCGACGATCTGCAGGGTCGCATTGGCGCCGTTGGCCAGCGTGCCGACCGTCCAGGCGCCGGTGCCGGCGTTGTAGGTGCCCACGCTCGGCGTCGCCGAGACGAAGGTGTAGCCCGCCGGCAGCGCATCGTTGACCACCACCGCGGCGGCCGCGGACGGGCCGTTGTTGGCGACGGTCACGGTGAAGGTGATGTTGGTGCCGACCGTCGGGGTCGCGTTCGACGCGGTCTTGGTCACCGCCAGGTCGGCCAGCGCCACCGGCGTCGGCGTGCTGGTCGAGGTGTTGTTGCCCGGGGTCGGGTCGCCGGTGGTCGAGGTCACCGTCGCGGTGTTCGCGTACGGGCCGGTCGGCAGCACGGTGGCGACGATCTGCAGGGTCGCGTTGGCGCCGTTGGCCAGCGCGCCGATCGTCCACACGCCGGTGACGGCGTTGTAGCTGCCCACGCTCGGCGTGGCCGAGACGAACAGGTAACCGGCCGGCAGCTGATCGTTGACGGCCACCGCGGCCGCGTCCGACGGGCCGTTGTTGTTGACCGCAATGGTGAAGGTGACGTTGGTGCCGATCGCCGGGGTCGCGCTCGACGCGGTCTTGACCACGGCCAGGTCGGCCGAGGCCACCGGGGTCGGCGTGCTGGTCGCGGTGTTGTTGCCCGGGGTCGGATCGCTGGTGGTCGAGGTCGCCGTCGCGGTGTTCGCGTACGGGCCGCTGGCGCGCACGGTGGCGACGATCTGCAAGGTCGCGTTGGCGCCCGAGGCCAGCGCGCCGACCGCCCACACGCCGGTGCCGGCGGTGTAGGTGCCCACGCTCGGCGTGGCCGAAACGAAGGTGTAGCCGGCCGGCAACTGGTCGTTGACGTTGACGCCCGCGGCCGCGGACGGGCCGTTGTTGTTCACGGTCACGGTGAAGGTGACGTTGCTGCCCACGGTCGGCGTCGCGTTCGACACCGTCTTGGTCACCGCCAGGTCGGCCGACGCCACCGGCACCGGCGTGCTGGTCGCGCTGTTGTTGGCCGGGTTGGAATCGGTCGAGGACGAGCTGGCGGTCGCGGTGTTGGCGTAGGGGCCGGCCGGACGCACGGTGGCGACGATCTGCAGCGTGGCGTTGGCGCCGGAGGCCAGGGTGCCGACCGCCCAGGCGCCGGTGCCGGCGTTGTAGGTGCCCACGCTCGGGGTGGCCGAGACGAAGGTGTAGCCGGCCGGCAGCGCGTCGCTGACGACGGTGCTGACCGCGGCCGACGGGCCGTTGTTGGTCACGGTCACGGTGAAGGTGACGTTGGTGCCCACGGTCGGGGTCGCGTTCGACACCGTCTTGGTCACCGCCAGGTCCGACACCGCCGCCAGGGTGTTGGTATCGGTCGAGGAGCACACGCCGGCGTTGAACACGCCGCCGTTGCTGGTGCACGCGGTGTCGACGTTGGTCACGTTCGCCGGCGGCGAAATGCTCGCGGTGTTGCTCAGCGTCGCCGGGAAGTTCTGGGCGAAGGCCGGCAGCGCCGCCAACGCCAGCGCCGCGGCGAACCACATCCTCATTCCGGTGCGAGTCTTGCGCGGGCCAGCATCGGGATCGCGCGTACGCGGCGGCTGGCTGGACGGAAAGAAGAGGTTGGCGATTTTCATGCGGTAGCCCAAACAGGAGTTCGGTAAGCGCCGTGACGCGCCGACCCCGCCTCGCGGCGGGAGTCTGCGTGCGTCTTCCGGCTGGTCGACGTGCTTACTGCGGGTTTGCCTTGGTAGTGCGGGTCGTGCCTTACGACGAATGCGGTTGCCGCGGCGAACGCGAGCGCTCGAGCCTTGGCGGTCCTGCCCCCGGCGCCGCGGCGGCAGGCCGCGCGTGCGTCGAAGTCGGTCGCGCGTCGCCTGCCGGCACATCGACGCATGCGTCGACGCCCCGGCCGGTACCGCTCGGCCTGTCGATTTCGTTACAGCAGGAACCGCTCGCCGCGCGCCCCGTTCGGGCCACTGCGCGACGCTCGGAAGGAAGCCGCCCACTGGGCGGCAGGACCAGCGATATCCACCCGGATACCGATGTTTGACCTCTGACACGTCATACGTGCCCCCCTTGCTTCCCCTCTCCGCTCGCATACGACGTGCGCCCTTAGCTCACGTCTTTTACTCACATTGAGTGGAACCCCTACCGCCAATACGTGATTCGTACTGCCATACAGGACAGGACTACAAATATTGTGCCACCCGTCACATTGTTATTTCAATGCAGATCACATCGCATGTGAGATGGAGCGAGCACAAATTGAGCCTTTTTGGACCAAAAACTGACGCAACCCGGCAGTTTTTGCCCCAGGGTCCGACGGCCATGCCGAATCGCCTGGACCACACGCTAAGCACGTCGAAAGAACGAACTAAAAGTGGTTTTTCAGGTCGAAATTAGCGGCCTTCGCGCAGAAGGCACGTGAAAACGCGATGCGACATTGATCGCATTAATCATCAAAAAATACGTAAAAAGCCGCAGATGGCAGAAGTCGATTCAGCCCATTCAGCCAAGTCGGCCGAAAACGCCCCCTGGCGGGCCCGGTCCGCGGGCCGTCCGCCGCCGCATGCCCCGCCCCATCCGCCGCTCGCCGCGGCCTCAGCTGCCCGGCGCCCAAGCCCTATAATTTCCGTTTTACCGACCCGACCGCCCATGCCTTCCAGCGCTACGACCCTGTCCGTCCCCGACCTGGCGAACATCCAATCCCTGGCCCGCGACGACATGGCGGCGGTCGACGCCCTGATCCGCCGCCGGCTGGCCTCGGACGTGGTGCTGATCAATCAGGTGGCCGAGTACATCGTCGGCGCCGGCGGCAAGCGCCTGCGGCCGATGCTGCTGCTGCTGGCGGCCGGCGCGCTCGGCCACCGCGGCCCGCAGGCGCACCAGCTGGCCGCGGTGATCGAGTTCATCCACACCGCCACCCTGCTGCACGACGACGTGGTCGACGAATCCGACCTGCGCCGCGGCCGCAAGACCGCCAACGCGGTGTGGGGCAACGCCGCCAGCGTGCTGGTCGGCGACTTCCTGTATTCGCGCAGCTTCCAGCTGATGGTCGAGCTGGAACAGCTGGAGGTGATGAAGATCCTCGCCGACACCACCAACCGCATCGCCGAAGGCGAAGTGCTGCAGCTGCTGCACGTGCGCAACCCCGACACCGACGAGCCGGCCTATCTGCGCGTGATCGAGCGCAAGACCGCGGTGCTGTTCGCCGCCGCGACCCGCCTGGGCGCGCTGCTGTCGGGCGCCGACGCGCAGGTGCAGCAGCGCCTGCACGACTACGGCATGGCCCTGGGCTATGCCTTCCAGATCGCCGACGACGTGCTCGACTACGCCTCCGACGCGCAGACCCTGGGCAAGAACCTCGGCGACGACCTGGCCGAAGGCAAGGCCACGCTGCCGCTGATCCACGCCATCGCCCACAGCGACGACGCCGTGCGCGCGCGCCTGCGCGCGGCGGTCGAACACGGCGACAGCGACGCCATGCCGGAGGTACTGACCGCGATCCACGCCACCGGCGGCCTGGCCTACAGCCGCCAGCGCGCGCAGGACTACGCCGACGCCGCCGAAGCGGCGCTGGACGGCCTGGACGACAACGAGTACGTCGCCGCGTTGCGCGGCCTGGCGCGGTATGCGGTAAGCCGCGATCACTGACGCTTCGACGCGGAGCGCGGCAAAACAACGGGGCCGGAACGTTCTCGCGAAACAGCGAGGAAGTTCCGGCCCCGATTTGTCTTTCTTGCACACATCGCCGCGCCGACGCGACCGCCCCCTGTAGGAGCGGCGCGAGCCGCGACCGCGACACCGCAGCTACGGCGAAACCTGCGCGGACGTTGCGTTGTCGCAGTCGCGGCTCGCGCCGCTCCTACAGGTAGATCGCGTAGCTACTAAATCTCGCGGCTACATCAGTCCGTGGTGCGCGCGCCGAAGCGCTCGACGAAGAACGCGCGCATCGCGGCGAACGAACGCTTGGCCGCGCGCGCATCGAAGCGGCAGTTGTCTTCCGGCGCGTTGCCCGCGTTCTCCGACTCGGCGAAGCAATGGCGCGCGCCGCTGTAGTTCACCAGTTGCCAGTCGGCGCCGGCCTCGTCCATTTCCTTCTCGAACGCGACCACGTCCTCGTTCGGCACCGACTTGTCGGCGGCGCCGTTGAGCACCAGCACCGGCGCGTTGACCTTGACCCCGCTGTCCGGCAGGTGCGCCTTGAGCCCGCCGTGGAAGCTGACCACGCCGGCGAGGTTGGCGCCGGTGCGCGCCAGTTCCAGCACGCTGGAGCCGCCGAAGCAGAAGCCCAGCGCGCCGATGCGCGAGGCGTCCAGCGGCGCGGTCTTGTCCTGCGCCTTCAACGCCGCGACCGCGGCGCTGGCGCGCTTGCGCAGGGTCAGCCCGCCGTCGGCGTAGACCTTGCCGACCGCGGCCTTGGCCTCGTCCTTGTTCTTCGGCCGCACGTCGCGGCCGTACATGTCGGCGACCAGCACCACGTAATCGTCGCCGGCGATCTCGCCGGCGCGCTTGATCGCGTTGTCGGTCACGCCCATCCAGTTGGGCACCATCACCAGACCCGGACGCTTGATCGCGTTGACGTCGTCGTAGACCAGCACGCCGCTGAAGGTCTCGTCGCCGATTTTCCATTCCACCGGCTTGGACTTGATCGCGGCGAAGGCGGGCGAGGCGCACAGGGCGAGCGCGAGGACGGCGGCGGGACGGCGCATGGCGGGGCTCCTGGATGGACGTCGGCGCAGAGTAGCGCGGCCCGGGCAATCCGGTGTGACGGCCCGCCGCGTCGATGCGGCGACGGCTCCCTGTAGGAGCGGCGCGAGCCGCGACCGCGACAACGCAACCACGCCGAAACCGTCGAGGTAGTTGCGTTG
>NZ_LXSD01000417.1:0-1632 GCF_017168095.1 Lysobacter enzymogenes
GGTACGCGCACCGGCGGCGGCCGGGGCGGGCGCGGCGCCTTGCAGCGCCTGCTCGCGGGCCTGGGCCAGGCGCTGCAGGCGTTCGGCCGGCAGGGTCTTGATCCGGCGGTGGACCTGCTCGCGCAATTGCTGCCAGGCCTGCGGATCGGCGCGGCCGTCGGCATGCCGAGGCAGCGCGCGCTGCAGGGCCATCCGGTACGTCGCCGGGGCCACGTGCAGCACCGCCGAGGCCTGCGCCTCGTCCAGGCCGGCGGCCAGCCGCAGCAGCAGCGCCGCGCGCGGGCCGCTGCCGAGCTCGCCGAGCCGGTCGGTGGCGTCCAGCGCGATCGCCACCGGGGTGCGCTGGCGCAGGCCCGGCTGGGTCAGCAGCAACTGCCAGAACCGCGCCGGCCAGTCGTTGAGCGCGGTCTGCGCGGCGATCGCGCGGAACCCGGCCATGGCCGCGACCAGCGCGGCATCGCCGGCGGCGGCGTCGCCGGCCTGCAATTCGGCCAACACTGCGCCACGCCGTTCGACGCCGCGCAGGAACGCCGACAGGGCGGCGGGAGCGGCGGAACGGGGGGCGGACGAACCCGGGGCGGGGGATGTGGAACTCATCGGGACGACTTCACCATACGGCGCATCATAGCGATGCCGGCAGGCCGCCGGGCCGGCGCAAAACCGCTTGACAAACCGCCAAACCGCGTTTGCGCGAGGCGCAATGCGGCTTGGGCGAAAATCCGGTTGTGCACAGCAGTAATCGAACCGTCATATGTCGCTCTTTCACGGAACCAAAACACCGCGTTACAGCTATGTTTCACGGCTAAGCGCATGATTCCAAAGAAAATAGAGCAATTGGCGATTTTTTCACCAACCTAACCCGAGGGCTTGATTCAACGCCCTCGCGCAGCCCTGCCGACACACCATGCACAGATTTATCCACAACCCGTGTGGATAAGGGGGTTTTTCCTTAACTGGCGGTCACTTGCGGCGGCTTTGTCGGACCGGGGGCAGCTATGGCCCGCAACTGCCCGGCCGCCGCCGCGCTCGCTAGACTGGTGCGATGTCCGAGGCTTCGTTTCTCCCGCCGGCCAGCGTCTGGCGCATCGCCCTGCCGGTGCCGCTGCCGCGCCTGTTCGATTACCTGCCCCCGGCCGGGGCCGGCGAGGCCGGCGACCCGGTCGGCGCGCGGGTGCGGGTGCCGTTCGGGCGGCGCGAACTGGTCGGCTGGGTGGCCGAGGTCGGCGCGCCCGAACCCGGCACCGACCCGGCCGCGCTCAAGCAGGTGCTGGCCCGGCTCGACCCGGAACCGCTGCTGCACGGCGAACTGCTGGAGTCGCTGCGCTGGCTGGCGCGCTACACCCACGCCCCGCTCGGCGAGGTGCTGGCCACCGCCCTGCCCGGCCCGCTGCGCCACGGCGAACCGCTGCCCGACACCCACGCCTGGGCCTGGCGCCTGACCGAAGCCGGCGCCACCGCCCGGCCCGGCCTGCGCGCCGGTAAGCCGCGCCGGCTGTCGGACCTGCTGGACGAACACGGCGAACTCGACGAGGACCGCCTCGACGACCTGCTCGAAGACTGGCGCACGGCCGCGCGCGCCCTGGCCAAGCGCGGCCACGCCGAGCGCCTGGCGGTGCCGGCGAGCGCGCACGC
>NZ_LXSD01000418.1:0-6566 GCF_017168095.1 Lysobacter enzymogenes
TTGCGGCCGCGCGCACGGCCGCGGCCGTCCGCGCGCGGCCCGCAAGGCGGGTCGCGCGATATCGGTGGGTAGCGATATCGGCGGGAGACGGGCGGGCGGCGGCGAGCGCCGCGCGCTCAGGCGCGGGCGAGGCCCGCGCGCATTGCGGATCCGGTCATAGGCAGTCCTTCGCTATCCAGTCCAGGCCCGCGGCATCGGGATCGCCCCGGCGCCGCGCAGCGACAAACGGGTACAACGCGCCGCCGCCGCGCGGGCGGACAACGCAGCCCGGAGCCCCTGTAGGAGCGGCGCAAGCCGCGACCGCGGCAACGCAGCTACGGCGAAAGTCGCGGCGCAGTTGCGTTGTCGCGGTCGCGGCTCGCGCCGCTCCTACAGGGGGGATTGCAACCGTCTTCGCGTCGGGGGTATCTCAGGGATCGAACCCAGGCCAGGACCACCGCCATGCGCACCACCCCCGCCCTGCTCGCCCTGCTGCTGTCCGCCGCCTGCGCCGCCGCGCCGGCCGCCGCCGCCGCCGAATGCAAGGACACCGGCAAATACGCCGACGCCCGCGCGGTGATCGAGGACCTCGACCGCATCGTCGCGCCCAGCGGCGTGCAGGAAGCCTATGCCGCGCCGATCGGCGGCATCAAGCAGTGGATCAACGTGCGCGGCCAGGACCGCGACAATCCGATCCTGCTGTTCGTCCACGGCGGCCCGGCCTCGCCGCTGATCCCGGCCCTGTGGCAGTTCCAGCGCCCGCTGGAGGAATACTTCACCGTGGTCAACTACGACCAGCGCGGCGCCGGCAAGACCTACACCCTGCAGGATCCGCAGAGCTACGCCGACACCATCCACATCGCCACCTACGTCGACGACGCCATCGAAGTCGCCGAATACGTGCGCAAGCGCTACGGCAAGCGCAAGATCGTCCTGGCCGGCCACAGCTGGGGCACCATCGTCGGCATGCAGGCCGCGCTCAAGCGCCCGGACCTGTTCTACGCCTATGTCGGCATCGGCCAGGCGATCAAGGTGATGGAGAACGAGCAGCTCAGCTTCGACTTCGGCATGCAGCAGGCCCTGGCCCGCGGCAACACCGCCGCGGTCGAGGAGATGAAGACCATCGCGCCCTATCCCGGCGACCAGCCGGTGACGCGCGAGCGCATCATCACCGCGCGCAAGTGGTCGCAGTACTACGGCGGGCTGACCGCCTACCGCACCGAATCGCCGTACTACTACCGCGCGCCGAAGCTGTCGCCGGACTACAGCGACGATTGCGAACGCGACGCGGTCGACGCCGGCAACGTGTTCACCCTCGGCAAGATCCTGCCGGAGTTCCTGGCGGTGGACATGAGCGGGGTGCGCGAATTCCCGATTCCGGTGGTGATGTTCATGGGCCGCCACGACTACACCACGCCGGCGCAGCCGGTGGAGACCTGGCTCGGCAAGGTCAAGGCGCCGTACAAGCGCGGCGTCTGGTTCGAGCGTTCCTCGCACATGATGCAGTGGGAAGAGCCCGGCAAGCTGCTGACCAGCCTGCTGACCTATGTGCGGCCGCTGGCCGCCGATCCGAAGCGCTGAAGCGCGCGGCCGCGGCCGCACTCAGCCCGCGGCGAAGAACATCAGGTAGACGAAGCGCGCGTTCTCGGGGCGGTCGCCGAAACCCGGGCCGGCCGTGTGCCACAGCCACGGCCGCAGCAGCACCAGGCGGTTGAAGCGCATCGGCACGGTCATGGTCGGCTCCCAGCAGCTGTCGTCCATGCCGTCGCGTTCGATGATGTCCTGGTGCGCTTCGTCGATCGAGGCGTAGCCCAGTTTCGCCAGTTCCTGGTCGTTCATCGGCCGGCGGTCGGTGTTGGTGCGGCGGTGGCGGAAGAATTCGGTGCCGCCGCGGCAATCCTCCGGCCGGCTCAGGTACAGCACGCCGGACCAATAGCCCGGGTCCACATGCACCTTGCCGCGGCCTTCGTCGCTGGCCTGGGTGATGCGGAACTTGGCGTGCGAGCCGAGCGGCGAAATGGTCTTGAGCCGTTCGCCGACGATGCCGGAGACGTGCTGCTCCAGCCCGTCGAGTTCGATGCGCTCCTGCGAATTGCGGCCCGGGAACGCGCCCTGCTGGTCGGGATAGGTCAGCCGGAGGCCGGCCTGGCGCAGTTCTTCGGCGTGGCCGAAGAAATCGTCGACGACGATCAGCGAAGTGGTCATGCGGCTCACGGTCCTGGACGCGCCGCGGTCGGTGGCGCGGCGGTCATGGTAGGCGATGGCGTCGGGCTTGGCGACCGCGCGGGGACGCGGGCCGATACGAGCGTCCGCAACGCCGCTGCGCGAGTGTTCGCGTATCGCGCGGCCGCTCGCCGCCCGCCCGCGGCCGCTGCCGCCCCCGCCCTTTGGTGCAATACCCAAGCCCGCCGCGCGGGCCCAGCATCGATGCGTTGTCCGGACGGCCCGGCGCCCGCCGCGGCCGCGCACACGCCCTGGGGAGGGAAACGCGCATGTTCCGCAGCACGCTTCGATGGTTTTCCAGCAAGGCCCGGTTTTGCGCCGAGGTTCCATTGTCCGCCAGCGCCGCGACGCTGGTCCTGGCCGCCGCCGGCGGCCTCGCCGCGCTGGCGCCCGGCCACGCCTACGCGCTCGATTGCGGCGCCAACAACGGCTACACCTGCCAGGGCGCGGCCAGCCAGTACGCCGGCGGCTTCGCGCCCGGCGTCGGCAGCGGCGGCTTCGGCGGCGGCGACTGCGTCGCCACGCGCACGCCGGTGGTGTTCATCGCCGGCAACGGCGACAGCGCGATCAGCTTCGACATGCCGCCGGCCGCGGTGAGCGGCTACGCCACGCCGGCGAACTCGGTCTACGACGAACTCAAGGCGCGCGGCTACAACGACTGCGAACTGTTCGGCATCACCTACCTCGACGCCGACGAGCGCGCCGCGCCGCAGTACAACTACCACCAGCCGGCCAAGTACCAGGTGCTCAAGACCTTCATCGACAAGGTCAAGCTCTACACCGGCCGCAGCCAGGTCGACATCGTCGCCCACTCGCTGGGCTCGTCGATGGCGCTGGCGATGCTGCGCTATTACGGCTACCAGGCCAGCGTGCGCCGCTTCGTCAACATCGGCGGCGGCCTGCGCGGCCTGCAGACCTGCCTGAGCACCGGCTACCAGTCGCCGTACGCGCCGACCTGCAACGCCGAGGCCTACGTCTTCCCGTACGACTACTACACCTTCGGCCTGTACCCGAGCACCGGCGTGGCCTACTACGGCTACAACCGCTGGACCGGCAGCGGCAGCAACAGCCTGCGGGCGATGCCGGCGTTCTATAGCGGCATCGCGTTCTACACCATCACCGCCGGGCGCTACGACCAGATCCAGTGCTTCACCACCAGCTACTCGGCCGGCTGCGCCGACAGCGCGCTGTTCGCCGCCGCCAGCAACCTCAAGGCGCAGGTCGACATCGGCTTCGGTTCGGCGGCCTATGCCTACGACTGGGACTGGAGCGACGGCAGCCCGTACAACATCGGCGGCGGCGACACCAGCAGCGGCGTCGGCCATTTCCGCTCCAAGACCAACGCCGGGCGCATCGTCTACAACATGCTCGCCACCACCTGCACCACCGGCTGCGCGAACGGCTACGCCGGCGTCAACGGCCCCGCGACCAACCGCTGAGTTGCCGGATATCTCCCTGTAGGAGCGGCGCGAGCCGCGACTGCGACAACACAGCTACGACGAAGGTTACGACGTAGTTGCGTTGTCGCAGTCGCGGCTCGCGCCGCTCCTACAGGGGCGCCGGAGGATTGCCGCGTCAGGGGTTGGCGTCGCGCTCGTGGCAGCTGAGCTTGGCGTACCGGCCCGGCGGCAGGCCGATGCCCAGGCGATTGGCGGTCAACGCTTGTTCGGGATCGTACTTGGGCTCGAAGGTGCAGGCGTTGGCCTTGGCGAACTTCTCCATCGCCGCGGTGCTGCCCTCCACCCGCACCACCGCGCTGACGCCTTCGTCGACGCAGCAGCCGATGTACTGGCTCATGTATTCCTCTTCCACCAGCACCAGGCGCTGGCCCATGAACGGCGCCGGCTTCTTGAGCACGCGGTAGTCGGTGTAGTCGGCGCGCACGCTGGGCTTGAGGTCGAGGTAGCCGGCCTGGATATAGGCCTGCAGCGCCGGGCCGGACGGCGCGACGCGCTCGCCCTTGGCGCGGTCGTAGCGCAGCGCGTCGGTGAGGCCCTTTTCCAGGGCCGCCTCGTCGGCGGCGGACGCGGCCAGCGGCAACAAGGCGCAGGCCAGCAGGATCAGGGCGACGGAACGTTTCATGCGGCGCGATCTCCTTATCGGGGCGCGACAGACTAGCATCCGCCCGCCACCGTTGCGCGCGGTCGGCTCCCTGTAGGAGCGACGCGAGTCGCGACTGCGACAACGCAGCTACGACGAAAGCTGCGGCGCAGTTGCGTTGTCGCAGTCGCGGCTCGCGCCGCTCCTACACGAAGCGCAGCCGGCTCAGCCGCAGGCGTTGTCGGGCATCAGCGGCCGCACTTCGCATTCCAGATCCCAGCCGTCGCCGTGGACGTCGAGGAAGCGCCGCGTCAGCGCGGTCGCGGCGTCGAGGTCGGGCGCTTCGAACAAGGCGTAGCCGCCGATCACTTCCTTGCTCTCGGCGAACGGGCCGTCGGTGGCGGCGATGCGTCCGCCGCGCAGGCGCAGGCGCCGGCCGTTCGCGCTCGGCATCAGGCCGGCGGTTTCGATCAGCACGCCTTCGCGGGTCATCGCTTCCATCAGCTCGCCCATCTTGGCCAGCAGCGGCTCGTCCGGCGGGCGGGCGGTGGTTTCGTCGATACGGATCAGGGACAAAAAGCGCATGGGCAGCTCCATAGGTTCGGGGTCGGTCGGGCCCGGCGGAGCGGGCCCTTGCCGACACGACGAATCGGCGTTCCCCATTTCGACACATGCCGTCCGGCGTCGACATGCGTCTTTCAGCGCGCCGTCAGCGCTTGCGCCAATAGCGCAGCAAGCGCATCGGCGTGCGCGCCGGCGCCGCGGTGAAGCGCCGCGACAGGCCGCCGCGCCGGTTCTGGCCCTGGAACTGCCGCTGCTGCGCCAGCGCTTGCCGGCGCTGCAGCATCTGCCGTCGCTGCCATTGCGTCTGGCGCTGCGCCTGGCCCTGACGCTCGCTGCGCGCCGGGTCGAGGATGCGCACCTGCCGCTGCACCTGCGCCGGCTTCTGCACCGGCAGCGGCGATTGCGCGGCCGGCGGGCTGACCATCGCCGCCGACGCCGCGGTCAGCGGCTGGTTCTGCTCGGTCCGGCGATCCTGCGAACTGATCGCCGCCTGCCGGCAGCCGCGGCCGTAGTAGAACGCCAGCCCCTGCTCGGAGGTGGCCGCGGCCACGTCGAGGCAGCCGTCGCCGTTGAAATCGCCGTAGTCGATCTGGCGGAAGCCCTGGGTGCGCTGGTGCAGCGTGCGCGAAGTTCCGTTCCACTGCGACGGCGCGAGCGCGCCGTCGCGCTGCAGATTGTAGGCCAGCGCGTCCTCGCCGCCGGTGTCGTTGAAGACAACCTGGCGGATCGAAACGAGGTCGGTGCGACCGTCGCCGTCGAAGTCGTCGGCGAGCAGGCGCGATTTCGGCGCTTGCGTCGCCGCATACCGCTGGCCCGCCTGAAATCCGCCGTTCGGCGATTGCAGATACATCAACGACTGGTCCGGGAGGGTGCTGGCCACCAACATATCCAGCCGACCGTCGCCGTCGAAATCGCCGAAGGCCGTCTCTTTCGCGGGCACGCCCGGAAACCAGTCGATCAAGGTCGCGGCCGGGCCGAAGCCGCCTTGCGCCAACTGCGGCAGCCAGTGCAGGCGACGCGTGCCGTTGGCCGGAGTGACGGTGGAATACAGGACGTCGCGCAAGCCGTCGCCGTCGAAGTCGCGGATCGCCTCGATGCGCACGTCGGCGCCGTCGAACGGCAGCGCCGCACTGCCGCGGAGGCCGCCGCGGCCGTCGCCGTACAGCACCCGCAGCAGCCAGCAGTCGTTGCGCTGCGAGGGGAAACGGCAGTCCTCGCTGGGATTGAAGGCGATTCCGACGATGTCCTGCCGGCCGTCGTGATCGACGTCGATGCCGGTCCACTGGTCCATGCTGCTGCCGGTCGGGAATGCCTGCGGTGCGAGGAAGCCGCCTTGGCCGTCGGACAACAGCACGTTGGCGTCGCTGGGCACGGTCTGGGACGGGTTCGTCGGCGAGCGCTCGGTGACGATGTCCATCGCGCCGTCGCCGTTTAGATCGACCAGCAGCAGCCGCACAGGCCGGGCCAGAGCGCCCGGGTAGCGCCACTCGCGCGGCGGCAGGCCCAGCCCGCCCTGGGCTTGCTGCAAGAACACCAGCACGCGGTGGTCCAGGGTCGTGGCGACCACGTCGGCGCGGCCGTCGCCGTTGACGTCGCCGACCTCGACCGAACTGAAGTCGGTGTAGCCGCTGGACGTCGGCGAGCCTGGCGCCGCGGGCGGCCGGTAGCGCGGCCCTTCGGTCAGTGCGTAGCCGCCGTCGCCGGCCGCGGACGCCGCGACCGGGGCCGCCGCCGTCGGCGCGGACGCATCGACGCCACGC
>NZ_LXSD01000419.1:0-229 GCF_017168095.1 Lysobacter enzymogenes
CGGGCGGATGAGGCGTGCCCGGCCTGGGCCGCCGCCGCTTCGGCGGTGCCGGCGCGGCGCAGGCTGCGGCTGATTTCGTCGCCCACCGGCACGCTCGCCGGTGCCGATGCCGATGCCGATGCCGGTGCCGGCGTCGTGGCCGCGGTGTTGGCGGCGATGCCGTCGGCGGCGGGCCCGTCGTCGATGAGCGACGCGGCCGTCGCGTCGCCGTCGGCGCCCGCAGCGCGCG
>NZ_LXSD01000420.1:0-2077 GCF_017168095.1 Lysobacter enzymogenes
GCCGCTCCCGTCCGCGAGGGCGGGGGCGCGCACGCGGGGCGCGGCGCTTTTGCGGCGCGGCCCGCGTCCCCATACCCTGACGGCCGGCGTTGCTTCTCCAGGAGCGCGGCCGAAGCTCCGGATGCTCCGGGCGCCCTGGTTTTCGACGCGTATCGCCGGAAACGGACCGCGCAACACCGGTAGCGCGCCACGCATCGCCCAACGCCGCTTTCGCAGCATCGCCGTCGCAACGCCGCCCCCGCACCACCCAAGGAACAACGAAATGCGCGTCACCATCTTCGGCACCGGCTACGTGGGCCTGGTCACCGGCACCTGCCTGGCCGATGTCGGTCACGACGTGGTCTGCGTCGATATCGACCAGGCCAAGGTCGAAGGCCTCAACCGCGGCGTGATCCCGATCTACGAGCCGGGCCTGGAGTCGATGGTCAAGGCCAACCACGCCTCCGGCCGCCTGCACTTCACCACCGACGCCGCCGGCGCGATCGCCCACGGCGACCTGATCTTCATCGCCGTCGGCACCCCGCCCGACGAGGACGGCAGCGCCGACCTCAAGTACGTGCTGGCGGTGGCGCAGACCATCGGCCGCCACATCGAGCGCCCGGTGATCGTGGTCAACAAGTCGACCGTGCCGGTCGGCACCGCCGACAAGGTCCAGGCGACGATCGCCGCCGAACTGGCCGCGCGCGGCGCGCAGGTGGCGTTCGACGTCGCCTCCAATCCCGAATTCCTCAAGGAGGGCGACGCGGTCAACGACTGCATGCGCCCGGACCGCATCGTCATCGGCGCGGCCAATCCGCTCGCGGTGGAAAAGCTCAAGCGCCTGTACGCGCCGTTCAACCGCAACCACGAGCGCATCGTGGTCATGGACGTGCGCTCGGCCGAGCTGACCAAGTACGCCGCCAACGCGATGCTGGCGACCAAGATCAGCTTCATGAACGAGATCGCCAACATCGCCGAGAAAGTCGGCGCCGACATCGAGATGGTCCGCCAGGGCATCGGCTCGGACCCGCGCATCGGCTGGCACTTCATCTATCCCGGCGCCGGCTACGGCGGCTCGTGCTTCCCCAAGGACGTGCAGGCGCTGGCGCGCACCGCCCAGCAGAACGGCTACCAGGCGCGCCTGCTCGACGCGGTGGAGTCGGTCAACGACAGCCAGAAGGGCCATCTGTTCGAACTGATCCAGCGCCACTACCGCGGCGACGTGCGCGGCAAGACCTTCGCGGTGTGGGGACTGGCGTTCAAGCCCAACACCGACGACATGCGCGAAGCCTCCAGCCGGCGCCTGCTGGCGCAGCTGTGGGAGGCCGGCGCCAAGGTCCGCGCCTACGACCCGGAAGCCAGCGAGGAAGCGCAGCGCATCTTCGGCGAGCGCGACGACCTGGTGCTGTGCGACTCGGCCCGCGCCGCGCTGGCCGACGCCGACGCGCTGGTGGTGGTGACCGAGTGGAAGCAGTTCCGCAGCCCCGATTTCGTCCGCGTGCGCCAGGCCCTGGCCGACGCGGTGATCTTCGACGGACGCAACCTGTACCATCCCGACGAGGTCGAGGCCGCCGATCTGGCCTATTACGGCATCGGCCGCGGCCGTTCGATTCACATCGATGGCTGAGCCGACGCCTGTGAGTTCCGATCTCGGACAGAACGATCCCGGACGATCCGCTCCCGAGCGATCCGCCGTCGAACAGCGCCTGATCGACCTGGAAACCCGCGTGGCGTTCCAGGAGCACGCGCTGACCGAACTGAGCGACGCGCTGGCCGCGGCGCGCAGCGAGGAATCGCGCAACGCGCTGTTGTTGCTGCGCGCGCTGGACGAGATCAAGCACCTGCGCGCGGCGATGGCCGCGAGCCCCCTGACCGGCGATGCCGCCAACGAACCGCCGCCCCCGCACTACTGACGAATCTGCAATGAGCGATAGCTTGCGCGACCAATTGCTGGGCCTGGGCTTCAAGCCCGCGCCCAAGCCCGAACGCCCCGAACGCAAGGGCGAGGACCGCCGCGGCGGCAAGCCCGGCGGCAGGTCCGACGGCAAGCCCGAAGGCAGGCCGCACGCGCGCGCCGACGGCCCGGCGCGCGGCGACG
>NZ_LXSD01000421.1:0-2115 GCF_017168095.1 Lysobacter enzymogenes
CGCGCGGCGCCGCCGCCCGCACCCGCGCTGCCGGCGCCGCAAGCGCTGGCCGAACGCATCGCCGACGCTTGCGAACAGCGCCGGCGCGCCACGCACGCCGATTCGCCGCCGGCCTTGCGGGCATTGGCCGAACGGCTCGGACTGAGTCCGTTCGAAACCGACATCCTGCTGCTGTGCGCGGCGATGGAACTCGACCCCTCGCTGCCGGCGCTGATCGCCGCGGCCCAGGGCGGCGGCCCCGGCGTGCCGACCTTCGCGCTGGCGCTGCGCTTGTTCGACGACCCCAGCTGGGACGCGCTGGCGCCGCAGCGGCCGCTGCGCTATCTGCACCTGCTGCAGGTCGACCAGGCCGGCGCGCCGGCGCTGACCGCCGCCGCGCTGCGCGCCGACGAGCGCGTAGTCGCCTGCATCAAGGGCCTGAACCTGCTCGACGAACGCCTGTCGGCGGTGCTGAGCCCATGCGAACCGGCGCCGCTGTCGCCGAGCCAGCGCGACAGCGCGCAGCGCATCCTCGCCGCCCTGCGCGCGGCCGCGCCGGGCGCGTCGCTGCCGGTGGCGCAATTGCTCGGCACCGATCCGGGCAGCCGCCAGGCCATCGCCTGCGAAGCGGCGCAGGCGCTCGGCCGCCACCTGTATCGCCTGCCGATGGAATCGCTGCCCACGCAACGCGCCGAAGTCGATTTGCTGGCGCGGCTGTGGCAGCGCGAAAGCCTGCTGCTGCCGGTGGCGCTGTACATCGACGCCGACGCGCTCGACGGCGGCGGCGAGGCCACCGCGGCGCTGCGCCAGTTCCTCGCCCATCCGCTCGGCCTGAGCTTCCTCGGCGTGCGCGAAACGCCGCTGGCGCTGGACGCCGCCCATTGCAGCGCGCCGGCGCCGCTGCCGAGCGCGGCCGAACAGCACGACGCGTGGCTGCAGCATCTGCCGCAACGCGCAGGCGACGACGCGCCGGCGGACGCGGCCGAGCCGACGCGCGAGCGCGAAGCGGCCGAACTGTCCGGCCATTTCCAGCTCAACCTCGGCCAGATCCGCGCCGCCGCGGCGGCCGCGGGCGACGGCGATTCGGCCTGGGACGCCTGCCGCGGCCTGTCCACCGCGCGCCTGGACGCGCTGGCCCAGCGCCTGACGCCGAAGGCGCGCTGGTCGGACCTGGTGCTCAACGAGGAATCCACCGGCCTGCTGCGCCAGATCGCCGCGCAAGTGCGCGAACGCCACCGCGTCTACCAGCAATGGGGCTACGCCGAGCGGATGAACCGCGGCATGGGCATCAGCGCGCTGTTCGCCGGCGAGAGCGGCACCGGCAAGACCATGGCCGCCGAAGTCATCGCCAACGAGCTGCGCCTGGACTTGTTCCGCATCGACCTGTCGGGCGTGGTCAGCAAGTACATCGGCGAAACCGAGAAGAACCTGCGCAAGCTGTTCGACGCCGCCGAACAGGGCGGCGCGATCCTGTTCTTCGACGAGGCCGACGCCCTGTTCGGCAAGCGCAGCGAGGTCAAGGACAGCCACGACCGCTACGCCAACATCGAGATCAACTACCTGCTGCAGCGCATGGAGGCGTTCTCGGGGCTGGCGATCCTGGCCACCAACATGAAGGGCTCGCTCGACACCGCGTTCATGCGCCGGCTGCGCTTCGTGGTCAATTTCCAGTTCCCCGGCCCCGGCGAGCGCAAGCGCCTGTGGCGCGGCGCGCTGCCGCCGGGGGTGCCGTGCGAACCCCTGGATTACGACCGCCTGGCGCGCTTCAACCTGTCCGGCGGCAACATCCATTCCATCGCCCTCAATGCCGCCTTCGCCGCGGCCGGCGACGGCGGCGCGGTCGGCATGCCGCGCCTGCTCGACGCGGTGCGCACCGAATTGCGCAAGCTCGAGCGGCCGGTCAACGAGGCCGAGTTCCGATGAGCCGCGCGCCCGCCGCCGCGCCGCTGTCGCTCAGCATCGAGCGCCTGCGCCTGGACGGGCCGGCGCTGTCGCCGCTGCAGACGCAGCAGTTGCAGCGCGCGTTCGCCGCCGAACTGACCCGGCTGCACCGGATCGAGCCGCTGGCGCCGCGCGCCGGCGCGCTGGATTGCCTGCGGGCGCCGACACTCGGCGCACCCGCCGGCAGCGACCCGG
>NZ_LXSD01000422.1:0-2527 GCF_017168095.1 Lysobacter enzymogenes
TGCACCTGTCGAGCCGCCTGGGCGGGGCGGTTCAGGTACAAGACCGCCCCATCGCCGACGCGACCCCGGTCGCCCCCTGTAGGAGCGGCGCGAGCCGCGACCGCGAAACCGCGCCTGCGCCGCAAGCCGAACTCTCGTCGCAACTCAAGCGCGCGCCGGGAACCGCGCTTGCGTCGCAAGCCGGTGGTCGCGGTCGCGGCTCGCGCCGCTACTGCTGCCGCAGCGCCTCGATCGGATCCAGCTGCGAGGCCTTGCGCGCCGGGTAGTAGCCGAAGAACAAGCCGGTCGCGATCGAGAACCCCGCCGCCAACCCGATCACCTGCCCGTTCAAGGCCACCGGCAGCGCGCCGATGCGGCTGACCAGCAAGGTGCCGACCACGCCGATGGCGATGCCCAGCGCGCCGCCGATCAGCGAGATCAGCATCGCCTCGGCCAGGAACTGGCGCTGGATGTCGCCCGGCCCGGCGCCGACCGCCATGCGCAGGCCGATCTCGCGGATGCGCTCGGTCACCGACACCAGCATGATGTTCATGATGCCGATGCCGCCGACGATCAGCGAAATCGTCGCCACCGCGCCGAGCAGCAGCGACATCAGGCGCGTGGTCTGGGTGCGCGTGGCGACGACTTCGGCGATGTTGCGCACGCTGAAATCGTCGTCGGCGCCGGGCTGGATCTTGTGGCGCTGGCGCAGCAGGCCTTCGATCTGCTCCTGCGCGTAGGACACGTCCTCGGCGCGGCCGACGCCGACCGCGATCTGCATGACCGCGCCGTTGGGCAGGCCCATCGCGCCGAGCATGCGCCGGCGCCCGGTTTCCAGCGGCACCAGCACGACGTCGTCCTGGTCCTGGCCGAAGCCGCCCTGCCCCTTCGGGTTGAGCGTGCCCAGCACCGTGTACGGCACCCGGCCCAGGCGGATGGTCTGGCCGATCGCGTCCTCGTCGCCGAACAGCTCGCGGCGCACGGTTTCGCCGAGGATCACCGACTTGGCGCCGCTGCCGTAATCGCGCGCCTCGAAGTTCGAGCCCGAGGCGATGGTCCAGCCGTTGATGTCGAAGAAGTCCGGCTGCACGCCCTGCCACTGGGTCGACCAGTTGTTCTCCGCGTACACCGCCTGGGTGCCGCCGCGCAGCGAGGCGGCGACGTACTGCACTTCGGGCACTTCGGTGCGGATCGCTTCGGCGTCGGCCTCGGTCAGGGTGAAGAAGCTCGACGAGCTCAGGCGCACGCCGCCGGTGCCGCGCCCGCCGCCGCCGGAGCTGATGTCCAGGCGGTTGGAGCCCAGCCCGGACACCAGCTTGTCGATCTCCGACTGGGTGCCCTGGCCGACCGAGACCATCACGATCACGGCGGCGATGCCGATGATCACGCCGAGCGAAGTCAAGGCGCTGCGCAGCCAATTGCCGCGCAGCGCGAACACCGCCGTGCGCAGCACTTCGAGGAAGTTCATGCGCCGCGCTCCTGCTCGTGCAGCTCGCCGTCGCGCATCACGAAGATGCGGTCGGCGTGCGCGGCCACGTCCGGGTCGTGGGTGATCAGCACCACGGTGTGATCCTGCGCCTGCAGGCGCTTGAACAGCGCCAGGATCTCCTCGCCGGTGCGGGTGTCGAGCGCGCCGGTGGGTTCGTCGGCGAGCAGGATCGGCGGGCGGTTGATCAGCGCGCGGGCGATCGCCACACGCTGCTGCTGGCCGCCGGACAGCTCGCTCGGCCGGTGCCCGGCGCGCGGGCCCAGGCCGACCGCGTCCAGCGCTTCCTGCGCGCGCTGCATGCGCTCGTCGCGGCGCACGTTGGCGTAGCCCATCGGCATCGCCACGTTCTCCAGCGCGTTCATGCGCGGCAGCAGGTTGAAGCCCTGGAACACGAAACCGATCTTGTCGCGGCGCAGGATCGCGCGTTCTTCTTTATCGAGCGTGGCGACATCGACGCCGTCGCACAGGTAGACGCCGCTGGTCGGCGTGTCCAGGCAGCCGATCAGGTTCATCAGCGTCGACTTGCCCGAGCCCGAGGGGCCCATGATCGCGACGAACTCGCCGCGCGCGATGCGCAGGTCGACGCCGTGCAGCGCGATCACCTCGGCCTCGCTGCCGGGCGAATAGACCTTGCCCAGCGCGCGCGTCTCGATGACCGCGGCGGCCGGCGTTGCGGCGGCCACGGCGCTCATTTCGCGCCGCGTCCGCTGCCGACGACGACCTCGTCGCCTTCCTTGATGTTGCCCGAGACCTCGGTCCAGCTGCCGTCGCTGGCGCCGACCCGCACCACCACCGCTTCGGGCTTGCCGCCGACCAACCGGTACAGCGGCGCGCGCCGCGCGCTGACGAGCGCGCCGACTTCGCTGTCCCAGGTCTTCTTCTGCTCGTCGCTGAGCAAGCCGCGGAACGCGCCGAACTGCTGGTTGAAGCGTTCCAGCATGCGCTGGCGCGCGGCGCCGGAGACCGCGCCGGCGGCGCGGTTGCGATTGTTGTTGCCGCCGCCACCGCCGCCGCCCGGACCGCGGCCGCCCATGATGATCGTCGGCCCGGCCCCCGGCG